>CANQUE010000003.1 GCA_947626905.1 uncultured Oscillospiraceae bacterium | reverse complement strand
GTACTTTTTTACACAGCAGGCGCTTTTTCGGGCGTTGAGCCATCAGGTGATCGTTATGGCGGGCGGCTGAGGCCGGGCGCAAAAAAACAAGACCTCCGGGAGACCGGAGGTCTTGTTTTTTGCACATTTTTCAGGGCCGCAGGAGCACAGCGGCGATATCGTTCACGTTCGTCCCGGTGGGGCCGGTGATCACCAGCCCGTCCACGGCTTGCAGGGCGTGGTAGGCGTCGTTGTCCGCCAGCGCCCGGTGGAGGGAGATGCCCCGGGCGGCCAGGGCCGCGGCGGTGCCGCCGTCCACCATGCCGCCGGCGGCGTCGGTGGGGCCGTCGGTGCCGTCGCTTCCCACGGAGAATACCAGGGCGTTGGGAAGCCCCGCGATCCCCTCGGCGGCGGCCAGGGCCAGCTCCTGGTTCCGGCCGCCCTTGCCCTGACCGGTGAGCCGTACCACGGTCTCGCCCCCGGCCAGGAAGGCCAGGGCCCTGCCCCCGGCGGCATGGGTGCGGGCGATGGAGGCCAAAAAGGAGCCTGCCTCCCGGGCCTGACAGCAGAGCCGGTCGGTGAGCAGCACCGGCTCATAGCCCAGCTCCCGGCAGACCTCCGCCGCCGCGGCGCACAGGGCCCGCACGCTGCCCACCACAAGGGACTCGGCGTTGTCCAGGCTCTTGGGCGTTTCCTTCGTCAGAAGATCCCGGGCGGCGGCGCTCAGGCGCAGGCCGTATTTTTCCGCCACCGCCAGGGCCTGGCCGCAGGTGGACGGATCGGGGCAGGCCGGGCCGGAGGCGATCATATCCAGGGGGTCCCCCACGATGTCGCTGAGCACGATGGAAAACACCTTCGCCGGAGCGCACAGCCGGGCGAAGCGGCCGCCCTTTACGGCGGACAGGCGCTTGCGCACCGTGTTGATCTCCACGATGTCCGCCCCGCAGGCCAGAAGCTGGCCGGTGATGTCCTGCAGCTCCTGCGCCGGGAGCAGGGGCTTTTCAAAGAGGGCGCTGCCGCCGCCGGACAGCAAAAACAGCACCGTGTCCCCCTCCGTCAGACCGGAGACTGCCTCCAGGGCGGCCTGGGTGGCCCGGAAGGAGCCCTCGTCCGGGACGGGATGGCCCGCCTCATAGCAGGCGACGCGGGGGATGGGGCCCATCACGTGGCCGTATTTCGTGACCACCACGCCGGAATCGATCCTTAGGCATCGGCTGGCGGCGGAGGCCATCTGCCAGGCCGCCTTTCCCACGGCCACCAGCACCACCCGGCCGGGGAACCGGCGCCCCTCCAGGACCTGGCGCACCGCCCGGTCGGGGAGAACGGCCCGGATGGCCCGGTCGATGACGGTCCGGGCGTCGTCCCGCATGCTTCGCTCCATGGCGTCAGTTCACCTCCAGCGGTCTTGTTATTCTTTATTGTAACGGTCTGGGACGGCGCTGTCAACGATGGCGGCGGATTGATATTATCAAACCGATTGTTTGGAAAAGTATAGAATTATATTTGGCAATAAAGAACAACACGGTCGGCAATATGGACCGTTGGAGTATCTGTCAAAGCCATGGGGCGTTTTTTGTCGGTGTGGACGAAATTTGTTGGTAATCCCTAAAAACATGTTGACAACCCGCCTAAAACTAGATATCATTTAACTGTATCAATAGAATAAACATCGTAGGGTCGTAGGCAAACCGAAGAAAAAACCGAACTCTGGCGGCGGTTCCCCGGGGAGGAGGCCATGCTGCCAGGGTAAATATATTGCCAAATATGTAGAACGATGTTCTATATTACAGAATATACCGGAGGAGGATGACCATGCAGGATATACGGGACACATTGTTTTCCGGCATAAAGGATAAGACGTTTTGCGCGGCGCTGATCCCGGAGCAGGACGGCGTTCTCTCCGGCGCCGCCGAGGCCGCGGAGGCGGCCCGGGCCCTGGGTCTGGGATGGAAGTGCGCCGTGGACGAGGGCGGCGCCCTGAAACAGGAGGAGCCCTTTGCCTGGCTCACCGGCGGGGCCAAGGCGCTGGCCGCGGCGGAGGAGCAGGTCATCGGCCTGCTGGCCAAGACTTCCGGCATCGCCACCGCCGCCCGCCAGGCGGTGCTGGCGGCGGACGGCCGGGTGAAGGTGGTGTGCGGCGCGTGGAAAAAAATGCCCCCTTCCATGAAGCAGGCGGTGCGCCGGGCCATCACGGCGGGAGGCGCCAGCTTTCGCATCTGCGAGCCGCCCATGGTGTATATCGATAAGAACTATATCCGTATGCTGGGCTCCATCCCGGCGGCGCTGGCCGCCGCGGGGGAGGACAGCGGCACGAAGATCATCCAGATCAAGGGCCGGGAGCAGAGCGTGGCCCAGGAGACCTGCCAGGCGGTGCAGGGGGGAGCGGACGTGCTGATGGTGGATACGGGCAGCGTCGCCGACCTGGAGCGGTGCCTGGCCCAGTTGGACGCGCTGGCCGCCCGGGACCGGGTGCATGTGGCCTTTGCCGGAGGCGTGCGCACGGAGGACATCCCTCTGCTGGCGGACAGGGGCGTGAATATGCTGTGCGTGGGCCGGCAGATCGTGGACGGCCCGCTGCTGGACATCCGGATGGACGTGACGGGGGAGGTACGGGCGTGAGCGAGCTGAATCTGCTGGAGAAGACCGAGCTGTGGGTGGAGGGCGTGCGCCTGGACCAGGCCAATCTCACGGATATGGCCGGGGCGGTGGCCCGGACCCTCTGCCTGCCGGAGGACAAGGTGATGGTGGTGGACGTGCGGCCCGGCCACATCACTCTGGACATTTTGGAAAAGAATATCCCCCAGGAGAACATCATGGGCAAGGAGGAGGCGCTTCTCCGGGCCCTGGAGGCGGTCCCGGGGGTGACGCTGGACCCGGACGCCATGGTCCACTCCAACGGCATCCTGGGCCTTATCTGCATGCCGCCGGAGGGCCGGGAGGAGGTACTGGCCCGGGTGGAGGCCATGCGCAGCCAGATCGTGGAGCGGGTGGCCCGGCGGGCCATCGTGTTCCCCACGGGCTTCGAGCTGGAGCAGGGGCTCATCGAGGATACCAACACGCCCTATCTGAAACGGCTTTTGGAGGAAAACGGCTATACGGTCACCGTCGGCCCGGTGATCCCCGACGAGGAGGACGTCATGGCGGAGATGCTGTCGGACGCCCTGTCCCGGGGCTTCGGGCTGGTGCTCACCACCGGCGGCGTGGGGGCCGAGGACAAGGATCACTCGGTGGAGAGCGTCCAGCGGGTGGCCGGCGAAACGGCGGCGCCCTATGTGGTGCGCTATGAGAAGGGGCAGGGCCGCCATGTGAAGGACGGCGTGCGGGTGGCGGTGGGCCGGGAGGGCCTGACCACCCTGGTCACCCTTCCCGGGCCCCACGACGAGGTGGAGATGACCGCGCCGGTGCTGGTGCGGATGCTGGACGAGGGACAGCCCATCGGCCGGATCGCCGACACCCTGGCGGCGCTGCTGGGGGAGAAGTGGCGCGCCGCCAACCCGGGCCATCACCACGGCTATCATGTCAACTGACCGATGCGCAAGCATCTGATCGATATTTTATGGAGGTGAGCGAAATGGACATCCAAAAAGCGGCACAGGTCCTGTATGAGGCGGAGGAGGGGGCGTATCAGATCCCCATGCTCAGCCAGCAGGACCCGGACATGACGGTGGACGACGCCTATGCCATCCAGCTGGAGAACATCCGCCGGCGGCTGGACCAGGGCGAGAAACTGGTGGGCATGAAGATCGGCCTGACCAGCAAGGGCATGCAGCAGCTGCTGGGGGTGGACGTGCCCGACTACGGCCATCTGACGGACCGGATGCTCCTGCTGGAGGGGCAGAGCTGCGACAGCGCCCGGCTGATCCAGCCCAAGGTGGAGGGAGAGCTGGCGTTCTGCCTGAAAAAGGCGCTGAAAGGCCCTGGTCTGACGGTGGCCCATGTGTACGACGCCACGGACTATGTGGTCCCGGCGCTGGAGATCGTGGACTCCCGGATCAAGGATTGGAAGATCAAGCTCGTGGACACCATCGCCGACAACGGCTCCTCCGCCCGGCTGGTGGTGGGCAGCCGGATGACCCCGATCCACAAGGTGGATATGCGCCTGACCGGCATGACCCTGGAGAAGAACGGGGAGCTGGTCAACAGCGGCACCACCGCCGAGGTCTGGGGCAATCCCGCCGCGGCCGTGGCCTGGCTGGGCAACGCCCTGGCGGCCTATGACGTGGAGATCCCTGCCGGGAGCATCGTGCTGGCCGGGGCCCTGACCGCCGCCGTTCCCGTGGCCGCGGGCGACTTTGTCACCGCCAGCTTCACGGGCCTGGGCAGCGTGAGCGTGAAGTTCGTGTGATCGACCCGGCCGAGGCCGGAAAAAATAACAAATAGGAGGTCGAACAGTGAAAAGAGTAACCCTCAAAGCGGTCGTTGACAAAGACCTGTGCGTCGGTTGTCGGATCTGCGAAAAGGTTTGTCCGGTATACGCCATTTCTGTGGTGGACCGGAAGGCGACCGTGCAGGACGACAAAAAATGCCGGGGCTGCGCCAACTGCGCTGACCGCTGCCCCCGTTACGCCATCAAGATGGTGGAGCGGGACGATCCCTTCGATGTGGGCGTGGACGTGTCGAAGGTGGATTACAGCAAGATCCGCGCGCTGTGCGAGAAGGCTCACGTGAACCCGGAGCAGGTGCTGTGCTACTGCGTAGGCGTGCGGGCGGAGGAGGCCGCCGCCGCGCTGCTGATGGGCGCCACCACCCCGGAGGAGGTTTCCTCCATGACCGGTATGCGCACGGGCTGCACCATCGAGTGCATCCAGCCCCTGCTGCGGCTGGTGGAGGCAGCCGGCAACGAGCTGCATCCCAATCCCAACGGCTGGCAGTGGTACGGCGTGACCACCACCGCCTGGGACTTCCCCCAGGAAGTGAAGGAAAAGTACAATTCCCGGGGCTTCTATTTCGATGAGGACCGGGAGCTGCTGGACAGGATCGTCAAGCAAGGCGCTGAAAAGGAGGGCGACTGATATGGATAACAAGCTGATGCATCCTCCCATCATGCCGATCGCGGCCAAGCCGTCACAGTACGGCATCGACCCCGCTCTGGTGAAAAAGAGAGTGGCCGAGATGCCCGGCATGGTTTCCGTGCGGCTGCAGGAGCTGTTCCCCGACCTGCCCGAGGTTATCTATCCCGGCCCGGAGGGGGCGCTGGACCGGCTGTATGAGCTGGCCAAGGAAGAGCTGCGGAAAGTGGACATGAGTATGATCAAGCCCGACCAGTCGGTGAACGTGCTGGCGTCCCACCACGGCTTCACCCTGCTGGGCGGCCAGCCCTACGCCATCCTGCTCAAGGCCATCCGGGACATCGTGATCGAGAAGACCGGCTGCAAGAACGTGCGTCTGCGGGCCGGCGTGGGCATGCGCTTCAGAGAGACCGAGGAGTACATCAAGCGCTACGGCCTGGACGAGTACTATGAGGGCAAGGCCAAGGGCGTGGCCCCCATCGACGAGGGCATCCCCATCGAGACCGAGATCGGCACCCTGTACGGCATCAAGGCCATCTATGACGCGGACTGGATCATCCACGCCCACCATACCGACGTGCGGGAAGTCCACTTCCACCGCCAGATCGACAAGGCCGTGAAGCCCTTCTCCATGTCCTACGCCCGCATCGAGTCCCGCTCCACCTATCACCAGAACCTGGGCCCCCGGGCCGCCAACTTCACCGCCCGGGCCATCTTTGAGTCCAAGTTCGTGCAGAGCAAATTCGCCTTCGGCGCGTTCCTCAGCGTGGGCCCTCACGGCGTCATCGGCGTGGACGCGGATAACGATCTGTACGCCATCAACGACCGGGCGACCTTCATCGGCTGCCAGCTGTACGGCAAGGTGATGACCCTGTTCGGCAAGATCGACGAGTGCATCGCCGTGCTGGACTTCCCCTGCCCGGTGCCTTACGTGTTCTCCGCCGGCGTGATCTACGCCAACTTTGTCGGCGCCAACGCGGACCTGTACGACATGGAGGGCACGCCTCTGCCGCCCTACACATGGTACACCGAGGCGTTCTATAACAAGCAGGGCAAGCCCTTCCTGAAGCAGACCCCGCCGCTGAACCCGGCCATCAAGATGTGCGTGCACAACTACGCCTGGACCGGCTATCCCTCCGCGTTCTTCTCCGAGCACATCCCCACCGTGGTGGTAGGCGCGGAGCAGGCCAAGATGTTCGATACCGAGCCCATGAACCTGAAGTACATGGACCACGCCGTCATCGCCAAGACCACCGAGCAGGCCATGGAGTTCGCCTATAACGTCACCGGCACCGACAAGGTCATCATCTTCGACGGCGCCATGGGCGGACTGAACTGCTCCGAGTCCCTGGCGAAGCTGCTCATCGAGAAGGCCCCCGCCGTCAGCGAGCTGGTGGAGAAGGAGCTCATGCCCAAGTGGTTCCGCCAGCGGGGCGTGGACATGTCCGTGCTGGAGCGGCTGAAAGGCTGATCCATCCGCCGCCGGATATCCGGCAATAACACTGCAGATCAAGAAGAAAACAGAAAAGGAGATCAAAAATGAAGCTTTTGGAAAAAGGCCCCGGCTTTAAGTCCGGCCTGGCTGATCTGCCCAAGCATCTGAACGGGCAGACGATCGGCTCCGCGTTGGTATCCACCATCTTCGGCTGCACCGGCCCCTGCCTTGTGACCATCGCCGCCGCCAACACCGCAGGGTTCACTCTGGCGGACACCGTCACCTGGATCTTCGGCATTTATGTGTTCGGCGGCCTGCTGGGCACGATCCTGGCGCTGTATTACAAAGTCCCCATCTCCGGCGCTTATTCCATCCCCGGCGCCACCCTGATGGGCACGGCCCTGGCCGGCTACACCTTCAACGAGGCCGCCGGCGCGTTCATCATAGCGGGCGTGATCGTGTTGATCATCGGCATGACGGGCCTCATCGGCAAGATCATGAAAGTGCTGCCCCTGGAGATCGTCATGGCGATGGTGGGCGGCGCCATGCTGAGATTCGGCACCGGCATCGTCACCAGCGTCCAGGCGGACTGGCTGGTGTGCGGCGCTGCGGTGCTGGCCTTCCTGATCCTGCCCCGGTTCACAAAGAAGATCCCGGGCGTGGTGGCCGCCTTGGTGGTCGGCGTGGTGGTGGCAGCGGTAACGGGGAAATTCTCCGGCGACGCCGGCGCCATCACGTACATAGGGCCCCGGATCGTGGCGCCCAAGTTCAACGGCACGCTGATCTTCTCCTGCTCCATCCCCCTGGCCGCGCTGGTCATGGGCGCTGAGAACGCCCAGGCCATGGGCGTGCTGCGGGCCACCGGCTACGACGTGCCTGCCAACACCATGACCATCGCCTCCGGCATCGGCGGCATCGTTTCCGGCCTGTTCGGCGCCCACAACGCCAACATCGCCGGCCCCATGACCGCCATCTGCGCCTCCGAGGACGCCGGCCCCAAGGAGGGCCGCTATGTGGCCTCCGTGGTCAACGGCATCACCTTCGCCGCTTTCGGCCTGTTCGCGGTGTATGCCATCAGCTTCGTCAGCTTTGTGCCCAGCACCCTGGTCAACACCCTGGCGGGCCTGGCCATGATGAACGTGCTGATCAACTGCCTGAAGAGCGGCTTCTCCACCGGCAAGTTCCGCATCGGCGCGTTCTGCGCCTTCTGCGTGGGCGTGTCCGGCATCACCATCCTGAAGGTCGGCTGCGCTTTCTGGGCGCTGGTCGTCGGCGTGGTGGTTTCCCTGATCACCGAGCCGAAGGACTTCGCTTCCGGCAAGAACGAGGGCTGATACCGGCTCTGACGCAATGAAAGGGGGCGGAGCCGCGCCCGCGGCTCCGCCTTCGGTCCCGAGAAAGGAGTTTTATCCCATGAAAGAACGCATCCCCGGACGGATCGCGGCCCTGCAGGAAAGGCTGCGGGAACTGCACATTGACGCGGCCATGATCTATGACCGGGAGAATCTGATCTATTTCGCCGGGCTGGATGACCTGGAGGGCGGGGCGCTGGCGGTGCCCGCCGAGGGAGAGCCGGAGCTGTTCTGCCTGTGGGCGGAGGTGGGGTATATCCGCTCCGTCAGCGGCATCGCCAAGGTGACGCCGTTTATGTTCCCCAAGGGCGAGAGCCAGAGCACTGCCATGGCCGCATGGCTGAAGGACCAGGGGTGGAAAGCGCCCCGGCTGGGCTTCACCCGGTATTTCATCAGTCTGAAGGACTATCAGTGCCTGCGGGAAGCGGCCCCGGACATGGAGGTATGCGACATCGCCGGGGTGTGCTATGAACTGCGCAGCGTGAAGGACGAAGAGGAGCTGGAGCGGATGCGCGCCGCCGGCAAAGCCGTGGCCGCCGGCATGGAGGCCGCCATTGCCTGCGCCAAGCCGGGCATGCTGGAGACCGAGGTGCTGGCCGAGGCGGAATACGCCATGGCCAAGGCCGGGTCCATGGGCTCGTCCTTCCGTATGCAGGTGCTCACCCACAGCCGCCAGATGCAGCTGCACCCCTATGCCAGCCGCACCCCCATCGAGGACAACGGCCCGCTGGTCATCCACCTGGGGGCGTCCTGCGACGGGTATGTGGCGAAGATGTGCCGGACGGTGTTTTTGGGCAAGCCCCAGGAGCAGTCCGTGCAGATCTATGAGCTGCTGAAGCAGGCGCAGACCCTGGCCGCCGGGATGCTGAAGCCCGGCGTCACCTGCGGCGAGGTGTTCGCCGCGGTGGAAAAGTTCATGCAGGAGCAGGGATATGGCAAGCACTGGATCGTGCACCACATCGGCTACGGCGTGGGCATCCGCCAGTCGGAGTTCTATCCCATCATCGCCCGGGACAGCGCCGTTCCCCTCCGGGAGAACATGGTGGTGGATCTGCTGCTGCCCACGCTGTTCGTGCCCCAGACCGGCGGCCCGCGCATCACCGATACCATCCTGATCACCAAGGACGGCCCGGAATTTTTGACCGATTTCCCCGCCGGCCCTGTGTTCAAGTGACCGCCGGAGAAAAAACAGCGGAGGAACCGACCGTTCCTCCGCTGTGTTGAAGCTCTCCCGTCAGGTCACATCGTAGGTGTAATCGAACACCTCCCGGGAGATGGCGGCGGCGGTCTGTTTCAGGTCCTGTATCAGACCGTTTTCCAGGGCCACCCGGATGCGCGCGGTCATGCCTGACACGCTGATGGCGCAGACCACGTTGTCCGGCCCGGAAAAAACCGGCACCGCGGCGCAGCTCAGCCCGATGGAGATCTCCTCGTTGTCCATGGCGTAGCCCTGGCGGCGGATGGTCGCCAGCTCCTCCCGGAGCCGGTGGGCGTTGGTGATGGTGTTGTAGGTCATGGAGCGCATGTTCCCCTCCAGGACCCGCTCCCGGGCCTCCTCGGGCATCCAGGCCAGAACGCATTTTCCCACGCCGGTGCAGTGCAGCTCGTTTTGCGAGCCGATCCGGGTGCTGATATGGATGGACCCGGCCTCCACCTTGTCCACATACACCACGCTGTTACCGTTGGGCATGGCGCAGTGGACCGTTTCGTCGTAGCGGCGGTTGAGCAGCTCCAGATAGCTGTGGACGGACAGGATGATGATGTTCTGCAGCTGGACCGTGCTGGCCAGGCTCAGCAGCTTCAGTCCCAGCATGTATTTTTGGTTGTGGGGATTCTGCTGCAGGCAGCCCAGGTTGGTCAGCGTGTTGATGATGCCGAAGGCGGTGCTCTTGTTCAGGTTCAGATGCCCCGCGATGGCCTTTACGCTCAGCTCGCTGCTGCCCGTCTGCTGGAACAGCTCCAGCACAGCCATGGCCCGTTCTATGGATTGAATGTTTTTTGTCGTAGCCATACGATGACCTCCCGCTTTTTGGCTATTTATTCGATAAAGATGAAATGAGTTCAGCAATAAAGAATAGAGCACAACCATTATTATAACGGAAATCTGCGATCATGTCAACATTGGCTTCCATCGGGCCGGGCTCTGTCCCGGCGGATGGCAGCGATCATATATAGGAGGAGTTGCAATGAGTGAGAAGATCATGAGGACGATGGACGGCAACGAGGCCTGCGCCTACGTCGCCTACCATTTTACCGACGTGGCGGGGATCTTCCCCATCACCCCGTCCTCACCCATGAGCGAGCACGTGGACGAGTGGGCCGCCGGCGGCCGGAAGAACATGTTCGGCCAGCAGGTGACCCTGGTGGAGATGCAGTCCGAGGGCGGCGCCTCCGGGGCGCTGCACGGCGTGGCGGAAGCCGGCGCCATGGCCACCACCTTCACATCCAGTCAGGGCCTGCTGCTGATGATCCCCAACCTGTACATCATGGCCGGGCACCGGATGCCCGCGGTGTTCCATGTGGCGGCCCGGTCCGTGGCCCAGCACGCCAACAACATCTTCGGCGACCACCAGGACGTGATGACCTGCCGGACCACCGGCGTGACCATGATGTGCACCGCCTCCGTCCAGGAGGTGATGGATCTGGCGGGGGTGGCCCATCTGACCACCGTGAAGACCCGGGTGCCCTTCCTGCACTTCTTCGACGGCTTCCGCACCAGCCATGAGATCCAGAAGATCGAGGTCATGGACCTGGACAAGCTGGGCGCGCTCCTGGACCGGCAGGCGCTGAAGGCGTACCACGACATTGCCATGAACCCGGAGCATCCCCTGCAGCGCACCACGGTCCAGGGACCGGATGTATATTACCAGTCCCAGGAGGCCAACAACCAGGATTACGCGGCGATCCCCGGTATCGTGGAAGGATATATGCAGGGCATCAACGCCATCACCGGCCGGGACTACCACATCTTCAACTACTACGGCGCGCCCGACGCGGAGCGGGTCATCGTGGCCATGGGCTCCGCCTGCGAGGCGATCAGGGAAGTGGTGGACTATCTGAACGCCCGGGGCGGGAAGGTGGGCCTTTTGCAGATCCACCTGTTCCGGCCCTTCGACGTGAAGTATTTCCTGAACGCCATGCCCAAGACGGTGAAGTATGTCACCGCCATGGACCGGTCCAAGGAGCCGGGCGCCATCGCCGGGGCCGTCTATCTGGACGTGTGCGCGGCCTATGCCAACGACCCCGACGCGCCGGTGATCTACGGCGGCCGGTACGGCCTGGCCTCCAAGGACGTGACCCCCGCTCAGATCAAGGCCGTATATGACAACATGCTCTCCGACCGGCCGAAGAAGCTGTTTACCATCGGCGTGGTGGACGACGTGACCCACCTGAGCCTGGACGTGCACGAGCCGCTGATCACCGAGTCCGCCGACACGGTCTCCTGCAAGTTCTGGGGCCTGGGAAGCGACGGCACCGTGGGCGCCAACAAGAATTCCGCCAAGATCATCGGCGACCACGCGGGCATGTATACCCAGGCGTATTTTGAGTATGACTCCAAGAAGTCCTATGGCATCACCAAGAGCCATCTGCGCTTCTCCAAGGACCCCATCCGCTCCACGTACCTTATCAAGGCGGCGGATTTCCTAGCCTGCCACAGCCAGTCCTATATCGGCCGCTATGACATGATCCACGAGGTGAAGGACGGCGGCACGTTCCTTTTGAACACCTCCTGGACCGAGGAGGAGCTGGACAGGGAGCTGCCCGGCGACGTGAAGAAGTACATCGCCGATCACAACGTGCAGTTCTACATCGTGGACGCCAACCGCATCGCCCGTGAGCTGGGCCTGGGCAACCACGCCAACCTGATCCTCCAGGCCGCCTTCTTCAAGCTGGCCAACGTCATGCCTGTGGACGACGCCGTCCGTTATATGAAAGAGGCCGCCCAAAAGACCTACGCCAAGAAGGGCGAAAAGGTGGTGGCCATGAACCAGGCCGCCGTGGACGCGGGCATCAACAGCCCCGTGAAGGTGGCGGTGCCCGCCGCCTGGCATGAGGCCAGGGACGAGCGGACCGTGGACGAGAGCCTGCCCCAGGTGGTGAAGAGCATCGTGGTGCCCTGCAACCGCCAGCGGGGCGACGATCTGCCCGTGTCCGTGTTCCTGCCCCACCAGGATGGCACCTATCCGCTGGGCACCTCCAAGTATGACAAGCGGGGCATCGCCGCCAGCCTGCCCAGCTGGGATGCGACCAAGTGCCTGCAGTGCAACCAGTGCACCTTCGTCTGTCCCCACGCCGCCATCCGGGCCTATCTCGTCAGCGCCGCGGAGGCGGTGGGCGCCCCCGCCGGCTTTGAAACGGTCCCGGCAAAGGGTGCGCCGGGCCTGCGCTACCGGCTGCAGGTCAGCACCATGGACTGCACCGGCTGCGGCAGCTGCGCCGCCTCCTGCCTTGCCAAGGACAAGGCTCTGACCATGCGGCCGGCGGACAATACCATGTACGACGAATCCTGTTGGAATTACGCCTTGTCCCTCAGCGACAAGCCGGGCGTGTTCGACCGGAAGACCCTCAAGGGCAGCCAGTTCTATCAGCCCCTGGTGGAGTTCTCCGGAGCCTGCGCCGGCTGCGGCGAGACCCCCTATGCCAAGCTCATCACCCAGCTTTACGGCGAGAAGACCTACTGGGTCAACGGCGTGGGCTGCTCCCTGGCCTGGGCCGGAGCGTTCCCATCCCTGCCCTACACCAAGAACAAGGAGGGCCGGGGCCCGGCGTTCTACGGAACGCTCTTCGAGGACCAGGCGGAGAACGGCCTGGGCGTGGTGCTGGCGGTGAAGCAGCGCCGGGGCGCTGTCCGCCAGAAGGTGGAGGCGCTGCTGCCCCTGGCAGCCGATACGCCGGTGGAGGCCGCCGCGCAGGCGTGGCTGGCCAGCTTTGAGGATCTGGACAGGAACGACGCCGACGCCCGGGCGCTGGTATCGGCCCTGGAGAGCGCCCAGCTGACCGGCCAGGCGGCACAGCTGAAGGACGCCATCCTCCTGGACAAGGACCAGCTGGGCAAGAAGGTGGTATGGCTGTTCGGCGGCGACGGCTGGGCCTATGATATCGGCTACGGCGGCCTGGACCACGTGATCGCCTCCGGCGAGGACATCAACGTGTTCGTGGTGGACACGGAGGTGTACTCCAACACCGGCGGCCAGTCCTCCAAGGCCACCCCTGTGGGCGCGTCGGCCAAATTCGCCGACAGCGGCAAGAAGACCGCCAAGAAGGACCTGGGCCGGCTGATGATGACCTATCCCAACGTGTACGTGGCCTCCGTGGCCATGGGCGCCAATCCGGGCCAGCTGGTCAAGGCCGTCACCGAGGCGGTGGAGCACAAGGGACCCTCCATCGTCATCGCCTACGCCCCCTGCATCAACCACGGCATCAAGGCCGGGATGCAGAGCGTCCAGGCGGAGATGAAAAAGGCCGTGGACTGCGGCCTGTGGCCGTTGTACCGCTACAACCCGGACAAGGCGGAAAAGCCCTTCTCCCTGGACTACAAGGCTCCCAGCCGCCCGGTCAGCGATTTTTTGGACGGGGAGGTCCGCTATGCGGGACTGCGGGTCAAGTATCCGGAAAGGGCGGAGGCCCTCTTTGCCGAGGCCCAGCGCCAGGCGGAGGAGCGGTACAAGACATACGTCCGGCTGGAAAAGAGCTGCAACGGGGACTGATCGTCCCCTTCCGGCGAGTGTTTCTCTCTCTCCTTTATTTTGCCCCCTCAGGGGGAGCCCGGAGCCTTTCGGCTCCGGGCTTTCTGCGCTCATCGCGGCTTGACTGGTATTATATTATTATATCGATCTGGATATTTTCATAGAACCAATTTGTGCTATATTTGTGTTATAACATCCTTAGATAGGAGGCGCAGGATTTGAAACAGAAACGGATCGTGACCATCCAGGACCTCTCCTGCTTTGGTAAATGCTCTCTGACGGTGGCCCATCCCATCATGTCCGCCATGGGGCTGGAGGTGTGTCCGGTGCCTACGGCCATTTTGTCCACCCACACAGCCGGGTTCAAGGACTGGACGTTCCGGGATCTGGCTGCCGATCTGCCCGCCATCGCGGCCCACTGGAAGAGCCAGGGGCTGACCTTCGACGGCTTCAGCACCGGGTACCTGGGCAGCCAGGAGATGATCGGCATGGTGGCCGATTACTTTCGCCTGTTCCCGGGGGCGGTGAAGATCGTGGACCCGGTATTCGCGGACAACGGGCGGCTCTATCCCGCCTTTGACGGGGCCTATGCCGCCGGGATGGCCAAGCTGTGCGGCATGGCCGACGTGATCGTGCCGAACCTGACGGAGGCCAGCTTCATGCTGGGGGAGGAATACGTCCCCTCCGGCTATGATGAGGCGTATATCCACGGCTTGCTGCGCCGGCTGGCGGCACTGGGCTGCCGGGTGGCGGTGGTGACTGGCGTGGTGTATGATCCCGCCCGGCAGGGGGCGGTGGCGTACGACGCGGCCAGCGGAACGTTTTTCCAGTACTTCCGGGAGAACATCGACGTGTCCTTCCATGGGACCGGGGATGTGTTCACCTCCGCGCTGGCGGGGGCCGTGGTGCTGGGCAAGAGCATGCAGGACGCGCTGCGCATCGCGGTGGACTACACCGTGGACTGCATCCAGGCCACGATGCCGGACCGGCAGGAGCACTGGTACGGGGTCAAGTTCGAGTCCTGCCTGCCGGGGCTCATCCGGTCGTTGGCATAAGGCTGGGACATAGGAAAAGGGACGCGCCGATGGCCAGGCCCAGTGCCGTGTGGACCTCTGAGGCGCCTGCCATATCGCCCTTTACGTGCTCGTACAGGCCTTGAGCGAACAGGGACACTGTCTGACCCGCGGCGGGGTCCGTGAGGTAACGGCTCTTGAAGCGGGCCTTTCTGTCTGCCACGCCGGGCTGGAGCAGCGCCTGATCCCCGACGACCGGCTTCCCGTTCAGGGCGCCCACCACGGAGAGCATGCTCTTTGTGCTCCCCAGCGTGACGACGCGGGGGAGAAGAGCGGCATCCGCAGATACCCAGGCGGCGGCGGTTTCGCCGTCGCCTATGTCTATGCCGTAAAATCTGGTGTTGTCCATAAGCTCATACCGTCCCTGTCGCTCGCCGCTTTTTCCCTCTGCCGCAGAAGCAGCATCTCGGCAGATGTGTCCACACCCTGATCCTGCAGGGAGGCCAGTATGGTCATAAGATCAGACATTTTCCCGCCCCCTTACTTTGAAATAGAGGGTTTTCCCTTTCATAATCTTTACGCAGATCGCGTACTTGACACTATCCGGCAAGGCAGACTAGAATAGGGAAAAGAAATGGGGGAAGGGGCGCGCGCGTGATCCGGCTGAAGGTGGAATGGGAGCGGCCCGGCGGCGCCCTGCTGGAGGAAGATAAACGAGCGGAAGTGCTTCGAGGAGGATACGGATGCGTGAGCTGAACAGATTCAAGGGCTGTCTGGTGGGCGGCGCGGTGGGGGACGCCCTGGGCTATCCGGTGGAATTCATGCCCGCTGCCGCCATATTTCAGAAATACGGCCGGGGCGGGATACGGGAGTATGCGCTCCGCCGCGGCGTGGCGGAGATATCCGACGACACCCAGATGACCCTGTTCACCGCCACGGGTCTGCTCTTGGGCTCCACCCGGGGGATGACCCGGGGCATCATGGGCGGCTATGAGGACTACATCATGTCCAGCTATCTGGACTGGTACAGGACCCAGACGGAGCGGTATCCCCTGCCGAAGGGGCATCACTTCTCCTGGCTGGTGAACGTGCCCGGGCTGTTCAGCCTCCGGGCGCCGGGAAATACCTGCATGTCCGCCCTGGCGGCGGGCGGGAACGGCACCTTGGATGCGCCCCTGAACCACAGCCGGGGCTGCGGCGGCGTCATGCGGGCCGCACCCATCGGCCTGTACTTCAACGACCGGCCCTGCACCCAGGGGGAGATCGACCGCATCGGAGCCAAGGCGGCGGTGCTGACCCACGGCCATGAGCTGGGGTATCTCCCCGCGGCCATGTTGGCCCACATCATCTCCCGGATAGCCGGCCATGGCGACACGGTCCCGGCGGCGGTCCGGGACGCCATGGCGGCCATGCCGGCTGTTTTTCCGCGGGCCAGGCATCTGGACCAGCTGCTGGCCCTGATCGGAGAGGCGGCGGACCTGGCCGGATCGGACACGGACGATCTGACTGCCATCCGCCGGCTGGGCGAGGGCTGGGTGGGGGACGAGGCCCTGGCCATCGCCGTATACTGCGCGATGAGATACGCCGACGATTTTGAAAAGGGCGTGGTCGCCGCGGTGAACCACGACGGCGACAGCGACTCCACCGGCTCGCTGACCGGGAACATCCTGGGCGCCGCCCTGGGCTATGGCGCCATCCCGCAAAAGTACTTGGACAAGCTGGAGCTGCGGGACGTGATCGAAGAGGTGGCGGAGGACCTGTGGAAGGACTGCCAGGTGGACGACGAGGACCGGTGCGACCCGGTATGGGAGAGCAAGTATATCGCCATGACCTACCGGCCGGAGGGAAGGGCCGATGTTTAAAAAGGCGTTTGCAAACGAGGGAGCCCTGCTGCCCAGCTGCGGAGGAAGAGGGATGGTGACACAGGGCGGGATGTATGAGCGCCTGGCCGCGGCGGCGGTGCGGGGCTTTGCCGCCCGGGAGGGGAGGGCCCTTCCCCCGGCACTGGGGTCCAAGCCCCTGGAGGCGCTGACGGAGCAGGACGTCGCGGCCCTGCTGGATATGGGGCGCGCCTGGGGCGTGAAGCTCTACCGCTTCAAGCGGGGCCATGAGGACATGCCGCGGGTAAAGCAGATATTGGGCTTTTTCCGGGCCGTCCAGCCGGAGAGCCTTCTGGACGTGGGCAGCGGCCGGGGCGTGTTTCTCTTTCCGTTTCTGGACGCCTTTCCCGGGACGCCGGTGACCAGCCTGGACCTGCTGGATCACCGGGTGGATTTTTTAGAGGACATCCGCCGGGGCGGCGTGGACCGGCTCACGGCCCTGCGGGCGGACATCTGCGCCTGGCCGGCGCCGGAGAAGAGCGTGGACGTGGTGACCATGCTGGAGGTGCTGGAGCACATCCCGGACGTGCAGGCCGCCGTGACGGCGGCGGTGCGCATCGCCCGGCGGTATGTGGCCGTGACGGTACCCAGCAAAGAGGACGATAACCCAGAGCACATCCACCTGCTCACCAAGCAGGTGCTGACGGAGCTTTTCCAAAACGCCGGGTGCGACCGGCTGCATTTCGGCGGCGTACCGGGCCATCTCACCCTTATAGCCGCCATAGGCGAGGAGGCATAGCCATGGACCTTATCAAATACCCTCGCACGCCCCATCTGGAGGGCTCCCGGCTCCAGCCGGGGGATGAGGACCTGCGCCAGGTCCCTTTCGACGTCATCGCCGGGCGGCATCTGGTGGTGGAGGAGAAGTGCGACGGAGCCAACTCCGCCTTGTCCTTCGACGAGAGCGGCGAGATGCTCCTCCAGAGCCGGGGCCACTACCTCACCGGCGGCTGGCGGGAGCGGCATTATAACCTCTTCAAGCAATGGGCCAGCGTCCATCGGGAGGCGCTCCGGGCCGTGCTGGGGAGCAGGTATGTCATGTACGGCGAGTGGCTGTACGCCAAGCACACGGTGTACTATGACCGGTTGCCCCATTACTTTTTGGAGTTCGACATTCTGGACCGGCAGACGGGCATGTTTTTGGACACCCCCACTCGCCATAGCATGCTGGCGGGCCTGCCGGTGGTATCCGTGCCGGTGTTGGCGGAGGGGGCTTTCACGGACAAGGAGAAGCTGACTGCCCTGCTGGGTCCGTCCAACTACATCAGCGGGGAGGGCCACTTGGACTCGCTGCGCGAAACCAGCCGCCGGCTGGGTCTGGACGAGGAGCGGCAGGTCCGGGAAACAGATCCCTTGCCTCTCATGGAGGGGCTTTACATCAAAGTGGAGGAGGGCGGTCAGGTCACGGACCGGATGAAGTTCGTCCGTCCCACCTTCTATCAGGCGGTACAGCTTTCCGACTCCCACTGGCAGAGCCGGCCCATCGTGCCGAACGGCCTGGCCGTGCCGGTGGAGAACCTTTTTGGCGGTGACAGCCATGATATCCCTTGAGGCTTTGGAGCCGGTCCTGGCAGACCTGGCGGGCGTGCGGCAGGACCCGGTCTGGCACGGGGAGGGGGACGCGCTGGCCCATACCCGGCTGGTGGCGGCGAGCATGGCGGAGCAGCCGTCGTTCCTCGCGCTGGATCGGAACGACCAGCAGATGCTGCTGGCCGCCGGGCTTCTCCACGACCTGGGCAAGGCTCGGTGCACCGTGTGGGAGGACGGCCGGTGGACCGCTCCCGGCCACTGCGCCGCCGGCGCGAAGATGGCACGGGAAAAACTGATGACCGGGCTGGGCCTGGCCGGCACGCCGGAGGCCATATGTCTGCGGGAGGCGGTCTGCCTGCTTGTACGTTGGCACATGCGGCCCTTGCATATCTTTGAGAGGGACGACCCGGCCCGGTTCCTGCGGCAGATGGCGTCGGCGGGGGGGCTGACATCGGCTTTCACGCTGGAGAAATTGGCGGTGCTGGCCGAGGCGGACATCCGGGGCCGGATCTGCCCCGACCGGGCGGAGCGGCTGGAGGACGTGGCGCTGTTCCGCGCCTTGGCGGAGGAAGCCGGCTGTCTGCGGGGGCCGTTTCCCTATCCTGACGCCCCCAGCCGCTGGGCGGATATGACCGGCAAAGCTGTGGTACCCGGTCAGAAGGTCTACGATGCCGCCTGGGGCACGGTGGTCATGGTGAGCGGTCTGCCCGGCACGGGCAAGGACACGTACATCGCCGCCCATTACGGCGGCCTGCCCATGGTCTCTCTGGACCAGGTGCGCCGGGAGCTGGGAGCCGCCCCCGACGACGGGGGAGGCGCGGTGATACGCCGGGCCAGGGAGCAGGCCCGTGCGCTCCTGCGGGAGCGGCGGCCCTTCGTCTTCAACGCCACCAACCTGTCTGCGGCCAACCGGGGCCGGTGGACAGACCTCTTCCACCGCTACGGCGCGGCGGTGCGGATAGAGTACCTGGAGACCGGCTGGGAGGAGCGCTGCCGTCGGAACCTGTCCCGGCGGGACAGCGTGCCGGAGAGCGTCGTGGCCCGGATGCTGCGGAGCCTTGAGCCGCCGCTTCTCACCGAGGCGGAGGAAGTTCGCTGGATAAGTGTATAAGAGCGGGTCCCGTCCGGAGGCAGGACCCGCCGCTTATTTATTGCCCCGACAGCGGACTGGCGGTCCACGGATGATACAGTCGGCAGCCGCCTTACGGGATCGGGATCGAACAACAGACAGCGGATGGTGCATTTTAGCACCATCCGCTGTCTGTTGTTAAAAAGATATGTCTGGAGAAAAAAGTAGAGGCTCGTCCCCAGACAGCTTACATGCAAAAAACCGTTGGATCGCATCAAATAGTGAAGTAATTATAGCAAATCACAGGCCAAAATGCAATAGCATTTTGACGCTTGGGCTCGAACTTCTTTGCCATCTGGCTGGTGACGATTTTCTGCTTTTGTGCCCACGCGCCGTCTGGGGGACGGCGCAGGGGGGACCATGGAAGAGCGTCCGTCTGTACAAGAAAAAGTCTGATCATAGCAAGGGAGGAAAAGACCATGAAGGAAACCTATGAGAGCCCCGTGATTGAGATCATAGAGATCGACGCGGATGACATCATTTTTGCCAGCGGCATATGCACAGAAGCTAATAGATAAAGAGCCCTCGGATATCCCTGCCGCGAATAGCCCATGACCTGAACGATAACAGAGATAACAGACGGGAGGGTACGATATGCATCAGGTTCTTCCGCCGATCTCTATCGTCCAGAAAATACTAGGGGAACAAAAGACAGACGAGGGGGCCTCGTACCGGCTGACCGCCCACTGCCTGCGGGCAGGGCGGCCGGAGGGGGCCCTGCTTTACCATACCCTGACCGGGGAGCTGCTCCTGCTGTCCCATGAAGAGGCGGCGCTTTTGGAGAAGCTCCCTGGCCCCGTTTCTCCGGCGCTGGAAGAGTTGATCCCCCGGTGGTTTTTGCGTCCCGACGGCGCGGACGACATGGCCCTGGCGGATCAGGTGTTGCAAATCGGGTCGCGCTTTGGGAAAAAAGAAACTGCCCTGACAAAATACAGGATCTTAACCACCATGGACTGCAACGCCCGGTGTTTTTACTGCTTCGAGACGGGCTGGGAAAAAAGCTCCATGACGGAGCAGACCGCCCGGGACACGGCGGCCTACATCGCGGCCCACCGAGGCGGCAAGCCAGTCCATTTGGAGTGGTTCGGGGGGGAGCCCCTGGTGAACGCTCGGGCTATCGACATCATCACCGACAGCCTGCGCCAGCAGGGTGTGCCGTTCCGCTCCGAGATGACGAGCAACGCCTATCTTTTTGACGAGGCGCTGGCGGGCCGGGCAAAGGATGACTGGGCCCTGGAGCAGGTGCAGATCACCCTGGACGGCACGGAGGAAGTCTATAACCAGCGCAAGGCATATGTGCATCCCCAGGGCAGTCCATTCCAGCGGGTGCTGCGGAACATCGACCTGCTGCTGGATGTGGGTATCAAAGTCAAAGTGCGTCTGAACATGGACAGGGATAACGAGCGGGATCTGTACGCCCTTGTTGACGAGCTGGCGGAACGATTCGGGGGGAAACCGGGCTTTAGCATCTATGCTACGGTGCTTTTTGAAAATGCAGGAAGCGATCCCCACAGCTACACGGAGGGGGAGCGTCGCGCATACGTCCAAAAGCGTATGGCGCTGTTGGCCCATATTCAAAGCAAGGGGCTGCTGGAGCGGGTGCCGCTGAAGCGCAGATTTACGATCAATGCCTGTTCTGCCGATGACTGCAAATACACCACCGTCACGCCGGAGGGGCGGCTGGGCCGATGCACGTCATGTGAGGACGGCGCCATCTGGGGGAGCATTTATACCGATGCGGCGGACGAGAATGTGCTCCGGCAGTGGAAGGAACGCTGTGCGCCGTGGGAGGGATGCAAGACCTGTCCCATCTATCCCCAGTGCCTGCGGCTCAAAAAATGCCCGAGGGATTCAGAATGCTGCTCTTCTATTGAGCGCTCGATCCGAGAGGAGAGGCTGCGCCGGGCCGTTCTCGGGGCTTACGAAGAGCAAAAAGCCGCCGGTCACGTCTGACCGGCGGCCCGATATAAGGAGAAAAGAACATGGAGCAGATCGTTCCGCCCATCGTTTTGGCACAAAAGATACTGGGACAACAAAAAGTGGGCGAGGGGACCTCATACCGGCTTACCACCCACTGTCTGCGGGTGGAGCAGCCGGAGTGGGTGCTGCTGTACCACACCCTGACCGGGGAGCTTCTGCGCCTAAGCTATGAAGAGGCGGAAGAGCTTGATGGCCTGTCCGGCTCTGTTTCCCCGGCCCTGGAGGCGCTTGTTTCCAAGCGGTTTCTTGTGCCCCGGGGGACGGACGATATGGCCCTGGCGGACCAGGTGCGGCAGATCGCCTGGCAGCTGAACAGAAATGACGGCGCTCTGACGGACTACATGATCTTCACCACCACGGCCTGCAACGCCCGGTGCTTTTACTGCTTTGAGGCGGGGATCAAAAAAATCACCATGACAGAGGACACCGCTCGGGCGGCGGGGGCCTATATCGCGGACCACTGCGGCGGGAAACCGGTGGACTTGCTCTGGTTCGGGGGGGAGCCCCTGGTGAACACCCGGGCCATCGACGTCATCACGGACGTTCTGGTGCAGCGGGGCACGGTGTTCCATGCCAGTATCACTACCAACGGCTATCTCTTTGATGAGACGATGGTTCGGCGGGCTAAGGACAGATGGAAATTGGAACTGGCCCAGATCACCCTGGACGGCACGGAGGCGGTCTATAACCAGCGGAAGGCATATGTCCACCCGGAGGGCAGTCCCTTCCAGCGGGTGCTCCGGAACATCGGCCTGCTGCTGGACGCGGGCATTCGGGTCGTGGCTCGCCTGAACATGGACGGGGAGAACGAAGGGGACCTGTACGCCCTGGTAGACCAGCTGGCGGAGCGGTTCGGGGGGCGGCCCGGCTTCGGCGTCCGCTGCCGGGTGCTGGTGGAGAATAAGGGCGTGAAGCCAACCGCCTACACGGAGGGGGAGCGCTTCTCCCTGGCGGAGAAGGCCCAGGCCATGTGGGCCTATCTGGACGAAAAGGGTATAGCGAGTGAGTGGGAACGGCAGCAGCAGCTGGTGCTCTATTCCTGCCGGTCGGACTCGCCGCACGCCGCCACCATCACCCCGGAGGGCCGGCTGGGCCGGTGCGAGTCCCACATCGACAAGGGCCTCTGGGGCAGCGTGTTCTCCGACGACCGGGACGAGCAGGTGCTCCGCCGGTGGCGGGAGCGCCGGCCGGCGGAGGAAGTCTGCAAGACGTGCCTGCTCTATCCCCAGTGCGTCCGGCTGAAGGAGTGCGTGACCCGCACGGAACGCTGCTCCCCCATCGAGCGGGCGGAGATGGGTCTTCGGCTCCGGCGGATTATTCTGGCCACATTTGAGGACTGGAAAGCGGAGCATCCGCCGGTATGATATGGAAGGCCGCCGGTCAGAGTTGACCGGCGGCCTCAGCATGTCGTGCTGTCTTATGAGAACGCGCCGAAAGGCGCGTTTCTTTTTTGCGGTAAGGTCATTTCCCGGGCCGATTTTTTGTGTGCCGGGGCAGGAAGACCAGATCCTTTCCCTCCCGGATGGCCTGCTCCATCTGCTCCATCCGCTCCCGCAGGTGGTCGGTGAGAGGCATATGACCGTGGAACGGCCGGAAGAAGCGGTACTTCTGGGCGCTGCGCTCCTGGACGGAGCGCAGATGGGCCTTCAGGTTCTCGTAGCGGATGATCACGTCGTTCTCCTCGGCGAAGGCCTTCAGCTTGGCCGTGAGGTTCACGGAGTGACACAGGTCGATCAGGAATATCCCGTAGAACATGCCGATCACAAAGGAGAAGGCCAGGTTTTGGGCCAGCCAGTGGAGGGCGCCCAGGATGTGAGGGTGGATGAGGAAGTAATACGCCGCCCCCAACACGGCCCAGAAGAAAGAGAACTTGGGACAGATGATCCCCTGGATGTTGCCCCACTCGTCGCTGTAGTCCCACAGGCGCACCTTGGCCACCCGGATCATCAGAATTCCCGCGATATATTCGATGGCCGTCATGCATACCGCCATCCACAAAAACAGCAGGGCCTTTTCCAGAAAGGGATCGGAGATCCAGCCGGTGTCCTCCAGGCTGGCGATCAAAAACAGGATGCACAGGCCGAAGCCGTACAGCGGCACATAGGGCCCCGTGCAGAAGCCGGGGTTGATCCATTTTCGCTCCGGATTGGCGGCGGAGATGAATCGCCGGAAAAACAGCTCCAGCACCCATCCGCATACCGAACCGATAAAAAACAAAAACGCCAGCGTCAAAAACAGATCCATAGTCCTTCCTCTCTCCCGCGGGAGTCTGCCATTCAGAAAGTTTACATAATATTGTCAGCACAGGGGCGCGAAGATGCGCAGCACGCCGTCTACCAGCCAGTGCCAGAAGCCCTTGTCGATGTTGTCCAGCGTCCGCTGGCGGCACTGGGCCTGGGTGGCGAGAAAGTCGGCCCGCAGGCTGTCCAGCAGGGACGCCTTATAGAAGAGGGAGTTGTTCTCAAAGTGCAAAAACAGGCTCCTGTAATCCAGGTTCACCGTGCCCACCGTGCCGGCCACGCCGTCGATCAGACTGGCCTTGGCGTGGACAAAGCCGGGGGTATACTCGTAGATCTTCACCCCCGCCTCCAAAAGCACGGGATAGAAGCTGCGGCCCATGCGGTAGACCAGCTTTTTGTCCGGGATGCCGGGCATGATGATCCGCACGTCCACGCCCCGGCGGGCCGCCCGGACGAAGGCGTCCAGCAGCGCGTCCCCGGGCATGAGATAGGGGGTGTAAAACCAGGCGGATTCCTTCGCCTGGCCGAGCAGGTCGATGAACAGCTCGTTGCTCACCGCGTCGGGGCCGAGGGGGGAGTCGTAATAGCTGAGCACCAGTCCGTCCGGCTCGCCGGGCTCCGCCGGGCTCTCCGGCGGGAGCAGGTATCCCGCCGGCAGCGGCGCGTCCGCGAAGGCGTTCCAGAACGCGGCGAACATGCGGGTATAGTTGTCCACCGCCGGGCCGGCGATGCGAAAGCCGATGTCCTTCCAGTGGCCGAAGCGCTGGATGTGGTTGATGTACTCGTCCGCCAGGTTCACGCCCCCGGAAAAAGCCACCTTCCCGTCGATGATGAGCATCTTCCGGTGGTCCCGGCAGTTGAGGGTGCCCTTGATGAACACCAGGGGGTTGAAGGCGGCGATGCGGATGCCCTTTTGGCGCAGCCGCTGGGCGTTGGCGTTGGAGTAGGTGCCGATGCTGCCCAGATCGTCGTACAGCACCCGCACATCCACGCCCTGGGCGGCTTTCCGGGCCAGGATCTCCGTGATGGAGTCCCACATCAGGCCGTCCTGGACGATGAAGTATTCCACGAAGATGAATTTTTCCGCCTTCTCCAGCTCCGCGAGCATCACTGGGAACATGTCGTCCCCCAGGGGGTAGTAATCCGCCGCCAGGTTGGCATGGGGGATAAAACCCGTCATGGCCTGGACGGAGCGGAAGGTCTGGGCCAGGCGCTTGTTCTCCGCCTCCAGCGCCTCATAGAGCGGGGCGCTGGCGTCCCGGACGGGGGGCAGGGGCATTGCCTGGGCCAGCTTTTTTTGCAGGGGACGGGTGGTGCGCTTGTTGCCGAAAATGAGGTATAAAAGCGCCCCCGGGAGGGGGAAGGTGAGGACCAGGAGAAGCCAGATGATCTTATAGGTCCCCTCGTCCCGCTTGGTGATGATGTACAGCACCAGCAGAAACGACAGCACGGACAGCGCCAGGCCGATGAGGCCCGCCCAGGGGGCCAGCCAGGTCATCAGCAGGCGCAGCCATACCAGCTGCAGCGCCACGGCCGGGATCACAGTGAATACGCGCCTGAGGATCTTGTTCATGGTTTGCTTCTCCTTTGGATGGGATCGGGAATGGGATCATTGTATACCAATTCTTGCCTGTTGGCAACCCGCCCGGGAAAGTTTTCTCCCGGCGGCCCCGGCGCAGGGAGTCACTCGTCGTCCTCGCTGTCCATGCCCAGACCGCCTTCGTACGCGGCCTTGGGCAGGCTCCAGTGGTAATGGGCGGCCAACAGCCGTATGACGGTCACCGTTCCGCAGCAGACGAGCACGGCCGCCATCTCGCCCACCAGCGGCCACAGCCACACGCACAGCATGGCCCCTACCAGGGAGGCGCAGGCGTAGATATGCTTGACGAATATGTAGGGCGGGACCTGGGCCATGATGTCCCGCATCACACCGCCGCCCACGCCGGTGATCACCCCCAGGAACACGGAGAAAAAGAAGCTGTCCCCATATCCCATCTCCACGGCGGCGGTGACGCCCACCGCGGTGAAAATGCCCAGGCCCAGCGCATCGGCGTACAGCATGGCGTACTCATACAGCCGCTCTCTTTTCTCCAGCAGCCGGTGCACCCGGGAGGTGAACACCAGCGCCGACATCACCACCGCGATCACGGCGTATATTGGGGTGCGGAACATCATGGGAGGCAGCCGCCCCAGCAGTATGTCCCGGACCACGCCGCCGCCGCAGGCGGCCACAAGGCCCATGGTGCACACGCCGAAGATGTCCATCCGCTTTCTCGCCGCCAGCAGCGCTCCGGATACCGCGAAGGCAGCCGTACCGATGATCTCCAGGATCAGTATAAACACAGGCATGATCCATACCTCCCAAAACGTGAGTGGCAGGACCCGGGCAGACCGGACCCTGTCAACAGGATATAACAAGGCTTCCCCGCCGTCAAGGCCGCAGGGGAAGAAAGATCCTTTTTTGCCCCGTGCCGCGGTTGTAATGGGGTGGCAAATGTGATATGATACACTTATTATTAGAATAAGTTTTATTTTGATTTTTCAGGAGGAACGGCTATGGAGGAAAAGAAGCGAAAGCTCCGTCTGCCCAAGGGCCGGCTGGGCCAGACCCTGTTCTGCCTTGTGATCACCGCCCTGGCGGGGTTCCTGTACTTCTATCTGGCGCTGCCAGCCGTCAACTTCCAGGACGGGGAGTTCTATGTGTTCCTGATCTTCCTGTGCGCGGTGTATATCGCCTGCGTGGCGCTGACCACCGTCCGGGAGCGGGCCAGGGAGGTCCGCACGCCCCAGCAGAAGGTGCGGGACGGCATCTCGTTCGTAAAGAAAAACTGCCTGCCTGTGGGCATCCTGCTGGCGCTGGTGCTGGCGTCCGCCGTGGTGGGCAAGCTCATCTCCCTGCCCATGTTCCGGGCGGGAGCTTACCGCCAGCTGCTGGACGTGCAGACCGGGGACTTCGCCCAGGATGTGGCCCAAATCTCCTTCAGCGAGATCCCCACTCTGGACCGGACCAGCGCCAACTACCTGGGGGACCGGCAGATGGGCACCCTCTCCGACATGGTCAGTCAGTTTGAATATTCCAACGACTCCACCCAGATCAACTACCAGGGCCGGCCCGTGCGGGTAGCCCCCATCGGGTACGCGGATCTGTTCAAGTGGCTCACCAACCGCAAGGGCGGCCTGCCCGCCTATGTGGTGGTGGACATGGTGACCCAGCAGGCCCAGGTGGTGCGGCTGACGGAGGGGATGAAGTATTCCTTTTCCGAACCGCTGAACCGGAACGTGATGCGCCACCTCCGGTTCCAGTATCCCACCATGATGTTCTCCCAGCCGGAATTTGAGATCGACGAGGACGGCCATCCCTGGTGGGTGGCGCCCCGGCTGGTGAAGACCATCGGCCTGTTCGGCGGCCGGGATATCCAGGGGGCGGTGCTGCTGGACGCGGTCACCGGCGAGAGCCAGTACTATGAAACGGTGCCCACCTGGGTGGACACTCTGTATACCCCCGCCCTCATCATGGAGCAGTACGATTATCACGGCACCCTGGTCAACGGCTTCATCAACTCCATCCTGGGCCAGCGGGACGTGACCATGACCACCGACGGGTACAACTACATCGCCATGAACGACGACGTATATGTGTATACCGGCGTGACCAGCGCCAACGCGGACCAGTCCAACCTGGGCTTCCTGCTGTGCAACATGCGCACCAAGGAAACCAAATACTATGTGGCCCCCGGCGCCACCGAGGCCGCCGCCCGGGCCTCCGCCGAGGGCGTGGTCCAGGACCTGGGCTATGTGTCCACCTTCCCGCTGCTGCTGAACATCTCCGGCCAGCCCTCCTATTTCATCCCCCTGATGGACGCCACCAACCTGGTGAAGAGCTACGCCATGGTGAACGTGGCCCAGTATCAGATCGTGGCCACCGGGGCCACCGTGGCGGACTGCGAGCGGACCTATGTGGCCATGCTGGCCGACCGGGGGGTGGTCCATGACACGGATCTGCCCGACACCCAGGAGGAGAGCCAGGGCACGGTGGCGGAGATCCGCACGGCGGTGCTGGACGGCACCAGCTGGTACTATATCCGTCTGGAGGGGGAGGATGTGTTTTACGCCCTCTCCGCCGCCCAGGACCGGAACGTGATCGTGCTGGACGTGGGGGACACGGTGACCGTGTCCCACGCCGTACCGGAGCAGGATCAGAGCCCGGCCATCCTGGAGGCGTATTCTCTCAAGCTGAAATAAGCCGGAAACAGTCCGGCAGGATCGCAGCCGCCGGCGCTGCCGCCCGGCGGAAATCGAAAGGGAGGTTTGAATCATCGTGCAGCGCGTGCAATTTGTGGAAACGGTATTGCGGGACGCCAACCAGTCGCTGATGGCGACCCGGCTGCCCTATGCCAAATTTGAGCCCATTTTGGAGACCATGGACAAGGCGGGTTATTACGCCGTGGAGTGCTGGGGCGGCGCTACCTTCGACGTGTGCCTGCGGTATTTGAACGAGGACCCCTGGGAGCGGCTCCGGAAGATCCGGGCCAAAATGCCCAATACCAAGCTGCAGATGCTCCTGCGGGGCCAGAACATCCTGGGCTACAAACACTATCCGGACGATGTGGTGCGCAAATTCGTGGAGCACTCCGTGAAAAACGGCATTGACATCATCCGCATCTTCGACGCCCTCAACGACACGGACAACCTGAAGGTGGCCGTGGAGGAAACGGTGAAGCGGGGGGCCGTGGCCTCCGGCGCCATCAGCTATACCACCTCGCCGGTGCATACGCTGAAAAACTATGTGAAGATGGTGAAGGAGCTGGCGGCCATGGGCTGCAGCACCATCTGCATCAAAGATATGGCGGGCATCATGGGGCCCCAGGAGGCCTATGACCTGGTCAGCGCCATCAAGGACGCGGTGGACCTGCCGGTGGATGTGCACACCCACTGCACCACAGGCCTGGCGTTCATGACGCTGCTCAAATCCGTGGAGGCGGGCGCGGACATCATCGACACGGCCACCTCCCCCTTCTCCGGAGGCACCTCTCAGGCGTCCACCGACACCCTGGCCTACGCCCTGCGGCAGCTGGGCTATCAGGTGGACCTGGACGACGCCGTGCTCAAAGCGGTGGCGGACTATTTCAAGCCTGTCCGGGACGGCTTCATCGCCGACGGCACGCTCATGCCCAAGAGCATGGCCACGGACACCCAGTGCCTGACCTATCAGGTGCCCGGGGGGATGCTGTCCAACCTTCTCAGCCAGCTCAAGGCCATGAACGCCCTGGACCGGCTGGACGAGGCCCTGGCGGAAACGCCCCGGGTGCGCAAAGACCTGGGCTATCCGCCCCTGGTGACGCCCACCAGCCAGATGGTGGGGGTACAGGCGGTGACCAACGTGCTCCAGGGCGAGCGGTACAAGAAGGTCTCCAACGAGGTGAAGGCCTACTGCCGGGGCGAGTACGGCAAGACCCCGGCGCCCATCGACCCGGCGGTGCAGAAGCAGATCCTGGGGGACGAGCAGCCCCTCACCGGCCGGTACGCCGACACCCTGGAGCCGGCCTTTGAAAAGACCAAGGCCCAGCTGGGGGATACGGCCCGCTCCGACGAGGACGTGCTCAGCTACATCGCGTTTCCCCAGCTGGCGGAGAAGTTCTTTGCCGACCGTCAGGCCGCGGAGGAGAATGTGGTGCGATACACCATCGAGGAAATGTGAGGAGGCGCAAAGATGACAGGATTATCGGAAGCTCTGCTCCATCCCACCGTGGGAACGGCGGGGCTAGTGGCCGCGATGGGCTACGCGGTGGTGTTTTTGGGCCTGGTGATGCTGCTGGCCGTGGTGGCCGTCATGGGAAAGGTCATGGTGGCCTCCCGGAAGAAGGCGGCGCCCGCCCCTGCCGTGCCGGAGGTCCCGGCCCCCGCGCCTGCGGAAAGGCCCGTCGCGAAGGGTACCGCAGGCCAGCTGAAACTGTATAACGTATCCGAGCGGGACGCGGCGCTCGTCATGGCCATCGTGGCCCACAAGCTGGGCCGGCCCGTCAACGAGCTGCGGTTCCGGTCCATCAGGGAGGTAGAGGAGAAATGAAATACAAAGTGACGCTCAACGGCCGGACCTACGAGGTGGAGGTGGATACCGACAAGGCCATGCTGGTGGACGAGTACGAGGCCTATGCGCCGGCCCCTGTCCCCGCCGCCCCGGCCCCCGCGCCTGCGGCGGCCCCTGTCCCCGTGGCGGCCGCCGTCCCGGCTCCGGCCCCCGTGGCCGGAACGGCCGTGACCGCTCCTATGCCCGGCAACATCCTGAAGGTCCTGGTGACCCCCGGCCAGCAGGTCCGGGAGGGAGAGGCGATCATGGTCCTGGAGGCCATGAAGATGGAAAACGAGATCGTGGCGCCCAAGGACGGCTCCGTGGCCCAGGTCCTGGTGACCAAGGGGACCGTGGTGGAGACCGGGACCACTCTGGCGGTCATCGCGTGAGGGAGGACCGGGGATGAACATACTGGACACCCTCGGCAAGCTGGCCTCTGAGTCAGGCTTCGCCGGGTTCCTGGCGGCGGGGGGCTGGAAGAACCTCATCATGATCGCCATCGCCTGCGTGCTGCTGTACCTGGGGATCGTGAAGAAGTTCGAGCCGCTGCTGCTGGTGGGCATTGCCTTTGGATGCCTTCTCACCAACCTGCCCGGGGCGGGGCTGTACCACCTGGACATGTGGGACGCCTATGTGGCGGGCACCCCCTATACCACCGCGGCGGGGGAGGTCATCGAGAACATCACCTTCACCACCATCATCCACGAGGGCGGCTTGCTGGATATCTTTTATATCGGCGTAAAGGCGGGGATATACCCCTCCCTGATCTTCCTGGGAGTGGGCGCCATGACGGATTTCGGCCCTCTGCTGGCCAATCCCAAGAGCCTGCTGCTGGGCGCGGCGGCCCAGCTGGGGGTGTTCGTGGCCTTCTTCGGGGCCGTGCTGCTGGGCTTCACCGGCCCGGAGGCGGCCTGCATCGGCATCATCGGCGGCGCAGACGGCCCCACCGCCATTTTCCAGACCACCAAGCTGGCGCCCTGGCTTTTGGGCCCCATCGCCATCGCGGCCTATTCCTACATGGCCCTGATCCCCATGATCCAGCCGCCCATCATGAAATTCATGACCACCCCGGCCATGCGAAAGGTGAAAATGGAGCAGAGCCGGGAGGTCTCTAAGACGGAGAAGATCATCTTCCCCATCGCGGTGAGCGCCTTCGTGATCCTGCTTCTGCCCTCCACGGCGCCGCTGATCGGCTGCCTGATGCTGGGCAATCTGCTGCGGGAGTGCGGCGTCACCGACCGGCTCAGCGACACGGCCCAGAACGCCCTGATGAACATCGTGACCATCTTCCTGGCCACCAGCGTAGGGGCCACCATGGTGGCGGAGCGGTTTTTGAGCCTGGACACCATCAAGATCGTGTTTCTGGGCCTGGCGGCCTTCGCGGTATCCACGGCGGGCGGCCTTTTGGGCGGCCGGGTGATGTACCGGCTCAGCGGCGGGAAGATCAACCCGCTCATCGGCTCCGCCGGCGTGTCCGCGGTGCCTATGGCGGCCCGGGTGAGCCAGGACGTGGGCCGGAAATACAACAAGACCAACTACCTGCTCATGCACGCCATGGGCCCCAACGTGGCGGGAGTCATCGGCTCCGCCATCGCCGCGGGCTTTTTCCTGAGCGTGTTCGGAGGCTGAGCGTCCGCCGGGTCGGACCGGGGGAGAGAAAGGAGGCCGTTCTATGGCCGGCGAGCGAGAATTTGACCGGGAACAGCTGCGCTATCTGGGACTGCTGGCAAAGCAATTCCCCACCATCCAGGCCGCCAGCCGGGAGATCACCCACCTGCAGGCCCTGCTGGAGCTGCCCAAGGGATGCGAGCACTTCATCTCCGACGTGCACGGGGAATACGAGGCGTTTTTGCATGTGCTCAACTCCTGCTCCGGGGTGGTGAAGGAAAAGCTCCGGGACCTGTTCGGCACGGCCATGACCCGTGCGGAGCTGGAGGAGCTGGCCACGGTGATCTATTACCCGGAGGAAAAACTGGCGGACCTGCGCAAAAAGGTGGAGGACATGGACGAGTGGTGTTCCATCGCCATCCACCGGCTGGTGGAGCTGTGCCGGCTGGTGTCCGTGCGCTATACCCGGGCCAGGGTGCGCCAGGCGCTGCCCGCAGACCACGCCTATGTGATCGAGGAGCTGCTCCAGACCCACCGGGAGGACCCGGATCAGCGCCGCTATTTTGAGACCATCATCGCCTCCGTCATCGAAACGGGCCAGGCGCCCGCCCTGATCGCCGCCATCAGCACCGTGATCAAGCGGCTGAGCGTGGACCGGCTGCACCTGGTGGGGGATATCTTCGACCGGGGCCCCCGGGCGGATATCATCATGGATTCCCTGCTGGCCCATCACAGCGTGGATGTGCAGTGGGGCAACCACGACATCCTCTGGATGGGCGCCGCCTCCGGGTCCCGGACCCTGGTGGCCACGGTGCTGGCCAACTGTATCCACTACAACAACCTGGAAGTGGTGGAGACCGGCTACGGCATTTCCCTGCGGCCGCTGAGCGTGTTCGCCAACGAGGTGTACCGGGAGTGCGATGTGTCCCGCTTCGCCGTGAAGCTCACCGGGGACAGCGCCGCCCAGTATTCGGAGAAGGACAAGCTGCTCTCCGCCCGGATGCACAAGGCCATCACCGTGATCCTGTTCAAGCTGGAGGGGCAGAAGATCATGCGCCACCCCTCCTACGGTATGAACGACCGGCTGCTGCTGGACAAGATCGACTATGCGGACAGTTCCGTGGTGATCGACGGGAAAAAGTATCGCCTGGAGGACTGCGATTTTCCCACGGTGGACCGGGCGGACCCCTACGCCCTCACGGCGGAGGAGGACGCGGTCATCAACCAGCTCACCGCGTCGTTTTTGCACAGCGAAAAGCTCCAGCGCCATGTGCGGTTCCTGTATACCAAGGGCAGCCTCTATAAGATCTACAACGGCAACCTTCTATATCACGGCTGCATCCCCCTGGATGCCGACGGCGGTTTTCTCACCTTCAACGTGGGGGGCAAGGCCCGCCGGGGCCGGGAGTTCCTGGACTGGGCGGACGCCGCCGCCCGCCGGGCCTATTATCTGCCCCTGGACTCCAAGGAGCGGCAGCTGGAGATGGATTTTCTGTGGTTCCTCTGGGCCGGGCGCAACAGCCCCATCTTCGGCCGGGACCGGATGACCACCTTTGAGCGTCGGCTCATTGCCGACGAGTCCGCCTGGGCGGAGCCGAAAAATCCCTATTACGCCCTGTATAACGATCCCGCCGTCTGTCAGGCCATCCTCCGGGAGTTCGGCCTGGAGGGGCCGGACAGCCACATCATCAACGGCCACGTGCCGGTGAAGGCGGGGAAGGGAGAGAGCCCTGTGAAGTGCGGCGGGAAGCTGATCGTCATCGACGGCGGCTTCTGCAAGGCCTATCAGGCCACCAGCGGCATCGCCGGCTATACCCTCACCTTCAACTCCCAATGCCTGCGCATCATCGCCCACCAGCCCTTCGCCGGAAAGGAGAAGGCGGTCAAGGAAAACTTCGACATCACCTCCAAGAGCCAGGTGGTATCCAACCTGGAGCGGCGGATGCTGGTGGCGGGAACGGACGAGGGCCGCCGCCTGCAGAGCCGGATCGGTGATCTGCGGGACCTGCTGGAGGCTTACCGGGCGGGCGCCGTATTGGAGGACCACAGCGCGGAAGAATAACAGCGCGGGCGATATGACGGGGGCCCCATGGCCCGCCGAAACGAGATCCGCGCCCTTTCCAGGAGGAAAGGGCGCGGATCTTGCGCTGAGGCTCTTATGAGCTGGCGGGCAGCTCCCGCTGGGGCGGGATGTGGCGTTTCAGCCAGTTTTTCCGCAGGTAGTACACGATGAACACCACCGCCGTGATGCCCCAGGTGACCGGGTAGCTGGCCGCCACCATGGCGGGGCTGCGGTGGAAGGGGAGCACGCCCCAGATCCAGATGAGCCGCAGCACGCACACGCCGAAAATGGTGATCACCATGGGCTGGATGGCCTCGCCCACGCCCCGGACGGCCCCGGAGAAGATCTCGATGAACACATAGGCGGTATAGGCCGGCGCCCACACCCGCACGAAGGCGGCGCCCATGGTCACCACCGTTTCGTCCCCGGTGAAGATGCGCAGTATGGGCCCGGCGAAGAGGATCTCCAGCACGCTGAGAGTGGATATGGTCCCCACGGTCATGGCCAGGCACACCCGGGTGCCCCGCAGCACCCGGTCATAGCGGCCCGCGCCAAAATTCTGGCCCACGAAGGTGGTCACCGAGATGCCGAAGGCGCCCATGATCATCCACACGAAGCCGTCGATCCGGCTCACCGCCGCCCAGCTGGCCATGGCGTCCGTGCCGAAGGAATTCACCGCCGCCTGGATCACCAGGTTGGAGATGGAATAGAGCACCGACTGCATCCCGGTGGGCAGACCCAGGCGTATCACCTTTTTCAGCGTAGGTCCGTGAAAGCGCACCAGCCTCAGCCGGACCCGGTAAGCGGCCTGCACCCGGATGAGCCGGAGCATGATCAGCGCCGCGCTCACGATCTGGGCGATCACCGTGGCCAGGGCCACGCCGAACACGTCCCAGTGGAACGCCACCACGAACAGCAGGTCCAGCACGATGTTCACCCCGCAGCAGGCGATGAGGATATACAGCGGCCGCCGGGAGTCCCCGATGGCCCGGAGGATGCCGGTGCCCACGTTGTAGATCACCGTGGCGATCATGCCCGTGTAAAACACGGTTATGTACGTCATGGCCTCGTCCATGACCTCCTCCGCCACGTCCAGGATCTCCAGGGACACCTTTGCGGTGGACAGGCCCACGGCCGTCAGCACCGCGCCGCCCGCCAGAGCCAGGGCCACGGAGGTGTGCACCGCCTTGGAAAGCCCGTCCGCGTCGTTGGCGCCGTAGTACTGGGAGATGATCACCGACGCGCCTCCGGCCAGGCCGATGAAGAAGCCCAGCCACAGGTTGATGACCGTCCCGGTACTGCCCACGCCTGCCAGGGCCTGCTTGCCCACATACTGGCCCACGATGACCGTGTCCACGGTATTGTAAAGCTGCTGGAAAAAGGAGCCGATCAGAATGGGGAAGAAAAAGATCAGCAGCTGTTTCCAGATGACTCCCTCGACGATCTGGTTTTCCTGTGAGGTCTGCATGGCGGTTCTCCTTGCTTGCTGCCCGTCCGGCGGGATATGCGCGTGATGGAGCGGCTGTGGCGGCCGCGCCGCGGGCAACTATAGCATACTTTATATTTATTAGTCAAGAGAAATGGCCCTGTGGGAGCAGAAAAGATCTGAGGCCGTCTTATATTTACATAATATTATTTACATAACAACATAATCCTCCTTGCCCGTTCCCGCTTCCGCCGGGGCGTGAATTTCGGGCCGGGATGTGCTATACTGTGGGGAGAAAACGGCGGAGGTATACGGCATGGTAGAGGTGGTAGCGGCGCTCATCCGGGAGGGAGAGCGGTTTTTGATCTGCCAGCGTCCGGCCCATAAGGCCCGGGGGATGCTGTGGGAGTTCGTGGGCGGCAAAGTGGAGCCGGGGGAGTCCGGGCCCCAGGCGCTGGTCCGGGAATGCCGGGAGGAGCTGGGCATAGAGCTGGCGGTGGGGGAGGTGTTCATGGACGTGGTCCACGCCTATCCGGACATCACGGTCCATCTGACTCTCTATAACGCCGCCGTCGCCGCCGGGGAGCCGGTCCTGCTGGAGCACAACGCGCTGGCCTGGATCACGGCGGAGCAGATCCCCCTGTATCCGTTCTGCCCGGCGGATGGGGAGATACTGAAAAAGCTGCGGGCGGAGAAGTGACAAGATCCCCTTCCCCCGCCGGGAGAGAGCCTCTCTCTCGGCGGGGGAAGGGGATCGTTCCACAGGTAGAGCGGGAAATCGGGAACGTGGGGTGACTCTTTGCGGTTTTTGGGTATGATGGATACAGACCTTATCGAAAAGGAGCGTGTCCATTATGAAACAAAAGCTGGCCAAAGCCATCCGCGTGGTCACGGTGCCGCCGGTGTTCGCCGGGCTGCTGTGCGTCATCCTGTACGCCCGCACGGAGGGGGCCTTCTCCTCGCCGGGGCATTTTTTGGCGGCGGTGTTCTTTCTGGGGGTGCTGCCGGTGCTCAGCTATCCGGTGTGCGCCGCGGTGCCGGCCCTGCGGGAAAAGGGGAGGAAGGCGGAGCGGAACATGGGGCTCATCTTCTCCGTGGCGGGGTATGTCTGCGGGGCGGCCTTCTGCCGGCTGACCGGCGGGACGGCGATGGAGAGGCTGATCTACGGGACCTATCTGGTCTCCGGGCTGGGTCTGGCGATATGCACCCTGGCCCACTTTCGGGCCAGCGCCCACGCCTGCGGCTGTTCCGGGCCCATCATGCTGCTGGCGGTGTATGTCAGTCCCTGGTTTCTGCTGGGCTATATCCTGCTGGGCGCGGTGATGTGGGCCAGCCGGAGCCTGGACAGGCACAGTCCCGGCCAGCTCATCGGGGGCAGCGCTGTGCCGGTGCTGGCGATGGGGCTGTGTATGCTGTGGGCGGCGTGACGGAAACAGATCCCGGGCGCGGATATAAGATCATGATCTCCCGGCCGTGGGGCCGGGAGATCATTTACATAATTTAGTTTACATAACGATTAAAACCGGACGGTTTCCGCAGGCGCGGTAAAGGAGGAGAAGGTGGCCACGGCGTTGCGGAGATACAGCACCTGGGTATTGCCGTCGTTCTCGTCATACATCCCCCGCAGGTTGGGATAGGCGTCCAGCATGCTCTTGCGGGCCTCCACCCGGTCGTCCTCCACCAGCTCGCCGGCCACCCGGAGCCAGACGCCGTCCTTGAACGCGCAGATCTCCGCCTTGGGGTTGGCGGCCAGCTGCTTTGACACGTCCTTGCTCCGGCCGGTCTGGATGTACAGCTTCCCCTCGAAGATGTGCACGGTGCCGAAGGGGCGCACCCGGGGCTGGTCCCCGTCCACTGTGGCCAGGTAATAGGTCCCGGCCTGTTTCAAAAACTGATATACCTTTTCCATGGAGCGTCCTTTCCCGATATACGATCTTATTTCTTGAGGTAGCCCGCGCCGGAATTCCAGGCCTGGCCCACCTTTTCGGAGGCGGCGTAATAGCCGTTGCGCATCTGGTCGAAGGCGAAGGCGTTCAGCTTGCCCGCGTCGATGCGGCCCAGCTCGTCCAGCACCTTCTCGTCGGCCATCACGTTCTGGATGCGGCCCAGCACCCGCAGGCCATAGGGCTCGTCCTCGAACCGCTCCACGGTGCACTCCAGGGTCAGGGGATACTCCTGGATGACGGGGGCGTCCACCCGGGTGCTCTTCACCGCGTGCAGGCCGGTGCGCTCGAACTTGTCGGGGGTGTCGTTGGCGGAGGCGATGCCCATGTAATCCGAGGGGGCCAGGGTGTCGGCGCCGGGCACGGAGAGGGTGAACGCCCCCCGGGCCCGCAGGTTGGCCACGGTCTTGTGGCTGGCCTCCAGGTTCAGCGCCACCATATCCTCGGCGCAGATCCCGCCCCAGGCCATCATCATGGCGTCCACGGTCCCGTCCTCGTTGTAGGTGGCGATCATATAGGTGGGCATGGGATAGAGATAGGGCTTGACCCCGAAATCCTTCATCATGGCTGTGATGCTCCTTTTATCATAGACTAGACTGTCCCTTGTCCGGACGATATGATAATAGCACCCCGCCGCCGAAAGCGCAAGCTGTATCGGCGGCGGGGCGCGGAGAAAAAGGGCGGCATAAAGGGCTTTTCGCGCCGCGGAGAATATACTATAATATACCAGCCGCAGGGCGTGACTTTTCTCACGGCCCTGCGGCTGTTTTTGCATACCATATATAAATGTAGGGAGGGTCGCTGCCATGAGGCTGACAATGGACAAACAGGCGCTGGAGCTTTTCCGGCGGGAGATGGACCAGCGGGAGTACGCGCCCGCCACCAAGAGGAAGTATTCCCGCATCCTGGGGATGCTGCTCGATCACGCGGGCGGGGAGGTGAGGGACAAGGACGCGCTGCTGGCGTTCAAGGCGGAGCTGCGGGAGAGAGGCCTGGCGCCCGGCACGGTGAACGGGGCGGTGGTGGCGGTGAATACGTTCCTCCAGTTTTGCGGGTATGGGCAGTGGCGGCTGCGGACCCTGCGGGTCCAGCGCCGGAGCTTCCGGGACCCGGATCGGGAGCTGACGGAAAAGGAGTTCCGCAAACTGGTGCAGACCGCCCGGGACAGCGGGGACGAGCGCATGGTGATGCTGCTGGAGACCGGCGGCGGCACGGGGGTGCGGGTCAGCGAGTACGAGATGGTCACGGTGGAGGGGGTCAGGGCCGGCCGGAGCGTGATCGCCTGCAAAGGCAAGACCCGGGAGGTACTAATTCCCGATCTGCTCCGGAAAAAGCTGGAGGATTACTGCCGGCGGCGGAACATCACCTCCGGGCCGGTCTTCGTCACCCGCAGCGGCAAGCCCCTGAATCGGAGCAACATCTGGAAGATGTATAAGCGCCTGGCCGAAAAGGCCGGGGTGGACCCGGCGAAGGTGTTCCCCCACAACTTCCGGCACCTGTTCGCCGCCACGTATTACAGGGAAAACAAGGACATCGTCCGCTTGGCGGACATCCTGGGCCACTCCAGCATCGAAACGACCCGGATCTATACCATGCACAGCGGCGAAGAGCAGCGCCGGCAGATGGACAAGCTGGGATTGGTCAGGATATGAAAAATACCACAGAATATACATTCTGTAGTATTCCGGCCCGGCCGCCGGAGGAAAAGGCGGCCGGAAAGCCCGCTTTTGAGGTCCCGCCGCCGGCGGAGACCGTGACGCCGTTTCATTCGGCCCCCGCCGGGGACCCATGATCCGCTCCGCCGGAATAAGAATTTTAACTTTTTTGAAATTTCTATTGCTTTTTTTAGCAAGGGAGAGTATACTTGACAGCGTAAAGCTGGGTATGTAAGGATGATTGGCCCGTTTTCACCACAGAATGTATAGTCTGTAGTAATTGCGGGGGTCCGGCATACACCTGATTCTACCATTTATTATTAGGAGGAAAAGAGACAATGACAAGAAAACGTGTACTGAGCTTGCTTCTGGCGCTGGTCATGGTTCTGTCTCTGTGCGTCCCGGCCCTCGCGGCTGAAGCGGCAGAGCCTGTGACCGACTCCGAGGACGCGCCGGAAGTCATTGCGGTGGAAGAACCCGCGCCCATCGCGCTGGAGAAGCCCGAGGACGAGACCGCCCAGAAGGCTGTCGAAGATCTGAAGGCGGCCGTCGCCGAGGCCGAGGCCATCGAGGCCAACCTGAAGAGCGGCGTCTATACTTACGACACCGGGGCCAACACCAGCCCCGAGACGGAGCTCACCGCCTTTGAGAAGGCGCTGAACGAGGCCAAGGACCTGCTCACCAAGATCGAAGACACCACCACCAAGGTGAAGGATTCTGAGATCACGCCGAAGACCCAGGCTCTGGCTCCTTACATCGGCGAGGGCGCGAAGGCGGAGAAGTTCACCGCCAAGGCCACGCAGTACGATGTGGAGACCACTCTGGCCGGCCTGGCGACGACTCCGGCCGATCCCTCCACGGATGACGCCAAGCTGGAGTATCAGCCCGAGTATCTGGCCAAGGCCGCCGATCTTATCGCGCAGAAGGAAGCCCTGACCAAGAAGGGCAAGAACGGCACCCACCAGGCCATCGCCGACCTGGTCGAGGCTTTCGCGGTCCTGGCCAAGGAAGAAACTGCCGCGAAGGCCCCCGATAAGGACGACGCCGATGCCCTGACCGAGGCCATCGCCGACGCCCAGGCCCTGATCGACAGCGGCAAGTACGGCTCCACGAGCGTTTCCGCTCTGAGCTCCGAGCTGTCCACCGCCAACGGCTATGTGGACCGGAACGGCCCCTACGGACTGAAAGACACCACCACGCTGAAGCAAGTCAACCAGGCGCTGAAGAACATCGCCGAGAAGGTCAAGGGCCTGGCAGAGAACGTGGCCGGCCTGAAGATCGGCCCCGTAGCGATGAACAGTGGTTACACCCAGCTGACCGTCACCATCACCGACGGCAAGACCGCCGAACAGGCTGACGACAACAAGTATGTGGTGACGGCCGTCCTGGCCGGCGGCAAGGCCGAGGCTACTTACTCCAGCCTCACCTCCAAGGGCATCGGCGCTGACGCCGCCACTACCGCCGCCGCGCATACCTTCAAGTATGACGACATCAAAAAGTCCGGCGACGGCGAGACCAAGTTTAAGATCGGAGACGTGGTCACCATCACCCTGAGCACGGTTGACAGCGAGGGCAAGGAAACGGTCGTTGCCACGCTGGACTACACCGTGGGCGACTACAACGGCCCCAAGCTGGTGGAAGCCAAGTGGGACACGACGAGCACTGACCAGTTCGTCGTCACTCTGGACAAGGCGCAGGCCGACTACGATAGTGCCCGTTACACCAGCGCCCGGATCGTGGTGACCGACGCCAGCGGCAAGGAAGTCAAGGAGATGACCGGTGTCACCACCAAGTCCGTGAACGTGACGGGCATCGCCGCCGCGGATCTGGCCGTGGGCGAGTACACCTTCGAGCTGTTCGTCAAGGAAGTGCCTCAGGGCGGCGCGCAGGCCACCGAGGTCAGCCGCGGCACCGTGACCGCTAAGATCGGCGCTGTCAGCGAGTATAAAGGCACCGACCACAGCGAGGCGCTGGCCAAGGCCAAGGACCTGGCCGCCAAGCTGACCGTGCTCACGGATAACCCCACCGGCTATAACAACCTGGAGGCCGTGATCGCGGCCGCCGGCGATTATGAGACCCTGATCGCCAAAAAAGCTGCCGGTAAGACCACCAGCTACTATCAGGAGATCCTGGGCCGGCTGATGACCAAGTATGCCGAGCCTCTGGTAGCCGCCGCCGACAAGACCCCCAACACCAACGCCAACCGGACGGCAGTGGACACTATGAGCAAGGATCTTGTGGCTGCGCTGAAGAACCTGGAGGAGCCCACCGATATGACCGCCCTGGAGGCTGCCATCGCCGACGCGAAGGCTCTGAGCGAGGACGACTATTCCGAGGGCTGGACTGAGCTGCAGGATGCCGTCAAGGCCGGCGAGGCCATCGTGAAGGCTGGCTCCGGCGACGCGGCCGGCGCTGCTAAGGCCATCCTGGATGCCATTGAGGCTCTGGTGGTGAAGGAGGCCGACAAGACCGCTCTGGAGAAGGCCATCGCTGCTGTTCCCTCCGATCTGGATACCGGCAACTATGATCCCTCTGCCGTGGCCGCTGTGAAGGAGGCCCTGGTGGCCGCCGAGGCCATCCTGGAGAAGGAGAACGCCGCGCAGTCCAAGATCGACGCCGCCGCCTCCGCTCTGCTGGCCGCCATCGGCGCGCTGAAGACCGTGAAGGACGGCTGGGTACAGGCCGCCAACGGTGACTTCTACTATTACAAGAACGGCCAGATGGTCAAGAACCAGTGGGTCATGTCCACCCGTGGCCTGTGGTACCACATGAGCGCCTCCGGCGTCATGGATACCGGCCTGACCTACATCACCGACGCCTCCTGGGGCAACGGCTGGTACTACCTGCAGGAGTCCAACCGGTCCGATAACTGCATCGGCATGATGCTCAAGGGCTGGCAGAAGATCATCGACGACAACGGCTATGGCGCCGGCAGCATCGGCTGGTTCGAGACTCGGACCAACGGCCATGGCGGCAAGTGCACCTACACCGACGGTTGGGGCGACTTCAAGAACTACGTCAAGCAGTGATCCGAAGCGGACCAAATCGACCAAACGCACCGAAGGGAGCAGGGATTTCCCCTGCTCCCTTTTTGAAAACAAAACGAGAGGGTGACGGCATGGTTACGCTCGAAACGACAGCGCTGCCCCCGAAGACATCCCAGCGGGGGGCGGCAGTCCCCATAACGGAGGACAGCGTCCAGGGGTTCCTGGAGGATCTGACCCGGAGAGGGCGCACGCCGGATACGGTGGAACGGTACCGGCGGAACCTGCGAAAGCTGATCGAACTGCTGCCGGAGGAGCGGTATGTCCGCAGGGGCACGCTGATCAAATACCGGCAGGCGCTGCTCAACGCCGGCTACGCGCCCCGGACGGTGAACGTATACATCGCCTCCGCCAATTCCTATGTGGCCTATATGGGCCACCGGGAGTATCAGCTGCTGGACGGGCTGGAGGCGGAGAAGAAGCTGGCCCCGGAGCTGACGAGAAATGAGTATATCCACCTGCTGCAGACGGCCCGGCTTTTGGAGAGGGAGAGGAGCTATCTGCTGATCAAGCTGTTCGCCAGCGCGGATCTGCCGGTACAGGAGCTGACGAAGATCACCGTGCAGGCCGCCCAGGCGGGCCAGGCGGTGATCGGCGAGGGGGGAGGCAGGAGGAACGTCCGGCTACCCCGATGCCTGTGCCGGGAGCTTTTGGACTACGCCCGGCGCAACGGGATACAGGAGGGACCCCTGTTTTTAACGAAGGACAGGGCGCCCATGGACCGGACCTATGTGACCAGCTCTATCCGGGATCTGTGCGTGCTGGCGAAGGTGCCGGTGGAGAAGGGAAATCCCCGGTGCCTGCGGCGGCTGTACCTGGCCCGCCGGAAGGCCATAGAGGACAACGTGGCCCTGCTGGTGGAGCAGGCCCTGGAGCGTCAGCTGGACGAGGAACAGCTCTCCGTCGGCTGGGGCGCGTAGCGCTTTTCAAACAGCATCATATCGACCGCAGTAACAATGGCATGGCCTTCAAGGCCATGCCATCGTCACTGCGGTTTTTCTGTTTGCGCCCCGGCGCAGGATATGGGGCCGGCTGTTTTTTACAGGGGAAGCTGCTGGATGTTCCGGCGGAAGCAGTTCACATGCTCCGGGTCCAGCAGGGTGTAGACCGTCCAAGGCGTGTGATCGGTCTGGCGGAAAAGCTGGCGGAAGCGCTCCTCCATTTGCCGGAGGTCCTCCAGCACGGTTTGCAGCTGCGCCTTCTTTTCCTGGCGATAGCTCTCGTCCTGCTCCTCGGTGTACAGCAGGTATCGGGCGATCATGGTGGCCTCCGCCACGTCGCGGAACATCAGCAGATATTCCCGGTCCAGACCGAACCACTGACTGAGGTGGTCCGCTTTGTCGTCGGAGATGCTGTCCGGCCATTCCCGGCTGTCCTGGCACAGCTGGTCGAGCTGGGCGAGGGCCCACTGCTTTTCCTGGATGCAGGCTTCCACGCTCTGCCGCTTGGGCAGAAGGGAATCCGCTTTGGAGCTGTCCCAATCCTTCAGGGAGTTCTTCTCCTCCGACAGCCAGAGGGCGTGCTCCATGGACACGGGGATCAAGCTGGAGTCGGAAAAGACACAGCCGTTGATGAAGACGGTCTTGGCGGTGATGGGCCATGTGCGCCCCAGGATGGAGCGTATCCAGGCCGCCGCCTCCGCTTCGTCCCCCTTTCCGCTGAGCCAGCCCTCCCGGCGGAGGAAGGTGGAATAGATGTCCTCCGGCGGGGTCTGGGTATCTTTTGAGAGCATCGCGCCGGAATAGACGTTGATTTTGTTGGGTGTTTGGAAGGAGGAGTGGCTGTCCAGCCCCTCCCAGTCCAGGCGGAATATGGCGCCGCTGGCGCCCTTCTGCTTGGCCGAGCGCAGGCGGGCCCGGTAATCCTCCATCATGTCGCTGACGCCGAGCCCCCACCCGAAATACTGGCCCATGGTGTCGAACTCGAGCCACTGCTCATGGTCCCCCACGTTCCCGATACGGGGGTTTTCCGGGAATGTGGGATAGTAGTCATGAGGGGTGTTTTTCAGGGAGATGACCACGTCCTCCGGCAGGCTCTCCATCACGGAGGCGATCTGCTGCTGGGCGGCGGGGTCGAACACGAAGTCCCGCACGACCAGCTTCTTTCCCATCTCATGGGTCACCTCGTACATGGCCGTGAGGATGCTCCGGAACCATTCGCCCTTGGTCGTGCGCTGGCACCGGGGGCACTGGCAGCGGTTCGACATGATGGAGACCTTGCTCTCGCCGGTGGCGGGGGATGTGATGATCCCCGCCACCTGGGGATACTCGGAGAAGAACTCCCGGTATTTTTCCTTCAAGAATTCCGGCCAGAACGGGTCGTTGGCGCAGATGTGGCCGTCGTGGACCAGCTCCGGGTGGAGCTCCAGGATGATGTCCGGGAAATACAGCTCTTTGTTCTCGATATAGACCTGGATGTTCCGCCGCCGCGCCTGCTCAAGGATGCGCTTGAGATATCCGCCTTTCTGGAAGGGGATGGGCCTGCGAACGGGCGTGTACTTATAGAGGGTGAGATAGGTCTGGTTGTAGATGTCGAAATAGGAGCGGTCGCCGGGCTTTTTCTGATACCCGAAATACTTGCCGGGCCAGGTGAGCTCATCGATGAAATCGTTGCGGTGCAGGACAAGGGTGTTCATGTCCAGCGTCGTGATGGTGTCCATCAGCTCCATGATCCAGTCATAGTCCCACACAGCGGTGCTGTGGGTCTCCAGGCCCCGGATGGCAAAATCGGCTCCATGATCGTTTCTCATAAAAGTTCTCCCTTTCGCAGGCCGGGGTGATCTGTCACTCATCCAGCCGGTCGCCGAGCTGCGTCTTCACATCGGTGATATAGTCGGCATAGTTGTTCCAGATCTCGCCAAAGCCCTCGCTGTCCTCGAAAGCGACGGTGAAGCCGTAGTTCTCGATGGCCTCCCGCACCACGTCCGTGTCCAGGCAGGCCTTGAAGGCGTTCTCGTAATAGGTGATCACGTCTTCGCTCACGCCCTTGGGAGCGGCATAGCCGTGGAAGGTGTAGTTCACCAGCCAGTCATAGCCCTGCTCCACGGAGGTGGGCACGTCCTTGAACTCCTCGGTCTGGAGCCGCTCGTCGTACAGCACCGCGATGGCGCGCAGGTCGCCGGAGCGGACATATTCCGCGCCGTCGGCAGGCGTCTGAACGGTCACATCGGCGTGTCCGCCCAGCAGCGCGGCCACGCAGGGAGCGCCGCCGTCATAGATCACGGAGGTGACGTCGCCGCCGGCCTTCAGGGCGAAGTATTCCATCTCCCAGTGGGTGTTGCTGCCACGTCCGGCCGCGGCGGAGATCACGTCCCGGGACAGGATGGCTTCCTTCAGATCGTCCAGATCCATGATGTCGCTGCTGCTGGGAACATAGACCACGTAGGGGGCGCTGCCGATCTGGCAGAGGGGCTGCAGCTCCTTGTAATACACATAGGGGGCGCCCTCGCTCAGGCCGTTGACCACCGCGGAGGTGTTGGTGTTGCCGATGGTCAGCCCGTCCGGCTCTGCGTTGATCAGCTCGGTGTAGCCCAGAGCGCAGCTGCCGCCGGGGATGTTGGTGGGGATCAGCGTGGTGGCGAAGTTGTCCGCGCCCTCATTGACGAAGGTACGGGCCAGCAGGTCGGAGCCGCCGCCGGGGCTGTAGGCGATGATGAGGGTCACGTCCTCGGTGGGCTCCCAGGCGGGCTCTTCCTCAGGGGGAGCCTCTTCCGCAGAGCCCTCCGTCCCGGGCTCCTCCGGCGCGGCGGGTTCTTCCGCCTTGGGTGCCTCTGTGGGCTTTTCCGTAGGCGCTGTGGCCTGGCTGCTGCCGCCGCCACAGGCGGCCAGGGACAGCACCATGACGACAGCCAGCATAAACGCTAAGATCTTCTTCATTCTTTTTCCCTTCCTTTAGATTTGATATATTGCAATATATTTTTGGACACGGATACGACCAGTACCAAGATCGCCGCTCCAAAAATCACTGCCGCGACCGGGCGGTCTATCAGGGCCGCCAAAAGATTCCCCTTGTATAGGGTCATCGTCCCGAGGAACGCGTCCTCCAATGTGGAACTTAGGAATAGTCCTATGGCCAGCGCGGCCATGTTGTAGCCGCAGGCGCTCATAAAGAATCCGCACACGCCGCAGACCACCATGATCCCCATCTCGAACACGCTGTAGTTGATGGCGTAACCGCCGGCAAAGGTGATGAACGTGATCAGGGGCATCAGGATGTTGAAATCGACCCGCAGCAGACTGGCCCAGATCCCCACCAGGGGGAGGTTGATGATGAGCAGGATGATGTTCCCGATGAAGAGGCTGGCGATCAGGCCCCAGAACAGATCCGCATGCTCATAGATGAACAGAGGACCGGGCGTGACGCCGTGGACGATGAAGGCGCTCATCAGCAGGGCCATGGAGCTGGTGAAGGGGATGCCTAAACTCAGCAGCGGGACCATGCTGGCGTACATGGCGGCGTTGTTGGCCGCTTCCGGCGCGGCCACGCCCTCCAGCAGGCCGGTGCCAAAGTCTTCCGGGTGCTTGCTCAGGGAGCGCTCCATGCCATAGGCGAAGAAGGTGGCCAGGGTGGAGCCGGCTCCGGGCACCAGACCGACGCCAAAGCCCAGCAGGCCGCAGCGGGCGATGGTCTTGCTCAGCTTTTTCAGCTCCTTGCCGGTGACGATCTGCTCCTTGAGGCTGAACGCTGTCACCTCGCCCTTTTCCTCGGGGCCGCATATGGCGCCCAGCAGCTCGGTGATGCCGTAAACGCCCATGATGAAGATGACAAAGTTGATGCCGCTGTACAGCTTCACGACGCCGAAGGTATAGCGGAGGGTGCCATAAAGCCCGTCCAGTCCTACACAGCCCAGCAGCACGCCCAGGCACACCACGATCAGACCCTTCAGCTGGCTCTTCTTGGAGAGGGTGGTGAGCAGGATGAGGCCGAACAGGACGATGGCCAGAAACTCTACTTTTCCGAATCCCAGAGCCACCTTTGCCAGAGCGGAGGCCGCGAAGGTGAGGCCCAGCATCCCGATGAAGCCGCCGCAGAAGGAGGAGATCGCCGCTATGCTCAATGCCTTGCCGGCTTGTCCCTTCTTGGCCAGGGGGTGGCCGTCGAAGCAGGTGACGATGCTGGTCGCCTCGCCGGGGATGTTCACCAGGATGGAGGTGATGGCGCCGCCGTATTGGGAGCCGAAATAAATGCCAGAGATCATGATGAGGGCGCTCAGGGGCGACATGCCGTAGGTGATGGGCAGCAGGATCGCCACCGTCCCGGATATGCCCAGGCCGGGGAGGACGCCGATCAGCGAGCCCAACAGGCAGCCGATGATGGCGCAGAAGATGTTGCCCACCGTCAGGCACTCAAGAAAGCCCTGGCCCAGCAGAGTCAATGTTTGCAGCATTTGCTCACCTCCTAAGCCAGCCCGCCTTGGGCAGCGGGACGTTCATCGCGTATTTGAACAGGGCCCACAGCACGACGCTGAAGACCACCGAAATGAGAAGCGGCCGCAGCCACTTTTTTTCTCCCGTGATCTTGATCATCGCGAACAGACACACGAAGGTGTCGAAAATGAATCCGATCTTGCTGATGAGGAACACATACGCGCAGCAGATCACCACATACAGCGCGAATTTTTTCCAGTTGATGTCCTTCAGCCCGTCGGGGATGCTGTTTTCCTTCCTCAGCTCGATGAAGAGGTTGATCACCGAGAAAAAGATCAGCCCGATGGAGAACACCATGGGGGCCAGCCCGCCCTGGGGCTTGGCAAAGGTGCCGATGCGAAGATCCTTCAGCGCCACGACCAGCGCGAAGACGCCCACGAGCAACAGCAGGACCGCCACGATCTTGTGCATCCTGGACAGTATTTTTTCTTTCATAGCTACCCTCCTTGTCCGTTGCTTTTTTGTTTTACCTGTACGAATTTGATCTTGCGGCGCACCAGCCGCTGGGCCAGCGCATAGAGGTCGTCAAAACTCCCGGCGTCGACGGCGATGCAGATCATGGACTTCAGATCGTCATGGTCCACATACAGCGCGTAGTTCTCTCCCGACCAATACTGCCCGCGGATATCCCGGAGGGATATGTCCGGATAGGTCTTGCCGCCCAGAGTCAGGGTGAAACTCTCGTCGCCGAAGGAAATGGCGCCGCCCTGCTCCTCGTCCAGATGGATCTGGCGCCGGATCTTCGGCTTGGTCCGGCATACGTACAAGAGCAGCGCCAGGAACAGGAGCGTGATCAACCCGCTGAAGATGACCAGCGGCGCCGTGGCGTCGCTGCTGCCCCAGTTCAGGGCCAGCGCGGCGGTCATGGCGGCGGAGGCGAGGGCGGTGAGCGATATCCGCTTGGTGTTCAGCACCCGGTCCGTCAGCGACAGCAAAAAAGCGCTCCGCCCCTTGCATAGCTCAAATTCCAACCGGTCCGCCTTCATCCGTGGCTCCTCCTCTCCCGCCGTGCTTGTCCCATCCCGGGCCGGACGCCTCCGGCGCGCCCATGGTTGACCGCGCTGCGGTCAAATACGTGCATTTCCCCCGGCAGTGTGTCGCGTTAGTGATAAGCTACACTTCAAAATGGTAACGATGGCATAATTATATCGGATATGCACAAACATGAACATGGTGCTGGTTGCTGTAGAACATTGCAATCCTTGCTCTAATATCTGTGCATTCCAGCAATAAAATCATATTATCAGAACCGGAAATTTGGTAAAATATAAGAGTACTATAGGGTTTTAGGTCACGGACGAGCTGCATTTTTGCGGGGAACGGAGAACACGGCATGCGCAGAAAGCTGCAATCTTTTGATCCGAGACAGGAGATGCTCCATCCTGATTTTGAGATTGCCCACAAAATCGACACGAACCTGACAAATGTCGGTCTGCATCACCATGCTTTTTATGAAATCGATCTGTTGCTGTCCGGCGACGTTACCTATGTGATCGAAGATAAGATCTACAAGCTCCGCACCGGCGACGTGCTCATCATCAACCCCTATGAATCCCATCAGGTGTTCATCCAGACCGGCACAGTTTCCTATGAGCGGTATATGCTGTGGGTGTCCGAGGAGCTGGTCTGCAGGCTCTCCTCCCAGAGGACCGATCTGACCCGGTGCTTTGTGGACATCCGGGGCCGAAAGACCAGGAACCTGGTCCGGCTGCAGGACGTATACAAAAACTACGTCACCGACCTGATGGAGATGCTCTATAACAACTGCACCGAATCCGCGTACGGCGCGGACATCTTTCCCGCCTCCGTCATATGCTGCATCCTGGTCCTGCTCAACATGTCGCTTTCCGAGAACAACACCCAGGAAGAAACGGCCTACAACAACGAGCTGGTCTCCCAGGTCATCTCTTATATTGCCCAACATTACGACGAAGTACTTTCCCTGAGCCGGTTGTCAGAGCAATTTTACGTTAGCAAATATCACCTCAGCCGGGTGTTCAGCCGGGAAACGGGCATAAGCCTGTGCAGGTACGTGCGGAAAAAGCGGCTCTCTGTCGCCTGCCAGATGCTGATGGAGGGGATCACGCCCCAAAAGGCGGCGGCCGCCTGCGGCTTCAACGACTATACCAGCTTCTACCGGGCCTTTCGCACGGAATACGATATGTCCCCCAAGGAATACGCACAGCGCTGGAAGGAGCGCCAGATCCGGTGAGCGCCGGGATGCTCTCCGGCGTCAGGAGGGCTTTTTTGGCGCGGCCCGCCGTGGGGACGGATCTCACTCCAAGATCCATAAAACAAGTCCATCCCGCAAGGGAAACACTTCGCAAAGAAGCTGTTTCCCTCGGCGTTTGTAATCAGCCAGAATGGTTGGAGCACAGGGTAATTCAAACCATTATGGAGGTTACAAATAGTTGCGGAATTTCAACAAGGGCGCGAAATATGATGATCATAATAGCCTTTGTTCATATATAATGGAAATCCAGGTGGTATGGCGATAAAACGCCCTTTTACTTCTGGCGAGGATATGTTATACTATCCGTAGAAATTCGAAGGAGGTGCTGCTATGCCATATACGATTTCAGAATTGCGAGCCATAGTCAGTCCTCTGGCGCAGCGTTATGGAGCAGATCGTGTGTATCTCTTTGGTTCCTACGCGCGGGGTGATATGCACAGCGGCAGCGATATTGATCTGCGTATTGACAAGGGCGCTATTCACGGCCTGCAATTTGCGTATCTGCTTGGTGATTTGGAGGACGCGCTCAAAATGCCGGTCGATCTTGTTTCCACGGCAGGCATGGATCAGAGATTCCTTGAAACGATCCGCCCGGATGAGGTATTGCTTTATGAACGTACCAGAGCGTGATCTGCGTATTTTGGAGCATATTCTGGCCTACTGCGGTCAAATCGATATGGCGGTGGAACGCTTCGGCCATAGTTTAAAAGTGTACATCAATGAAAGGAACGACGGCAAAATGCCGTCGTTCCTTTCTGCTAGTATCTCTTGTTTTCAATATGCTCACGCCGCTGTGACGGTGTCCGCCAGGGCGACCAGGTCATCCACCGTCAGGAAGTTGGAGCGTATCGCCAGAATCATATCCCGGGCCGGGTCATACCAGGTGAGGGAGGTGAGCCCCTCCGGCCTGTCACCGCCGCCCCAGTCAGAGCCGGTGGTGATGATACCCCTCTGTCCGGCCACGGCGACGGTTTGCTCCGCCTTGGCCAGGGCGACGGCGAACTGGCCCGCCGCGTCCTCCAGCCGCTCGTAGCTGAAATACAAGGCGTCGAAGTCCGGATCTTCGGGCGGGTCGTACATGCCATACTCGTCCATCAGGCTGCCGGCCACATCGTCGGGCACATAGATGTTCTCCAGAAGCGCATAAGGCAGGGACACATCTTCCTCCGTGGTGAAACCGGGGGCGAGCATGGCCTCGCCGCTGACGTAAACGGCGTCAGTCCACACCTGCAGGAAGCCCTCGGGGGGCGTGATCGTCAGCGTGGCACCTAGCTCATCCGCCACATAGCCGGTGAAATCGTCCCAGTATGCCCGCAGCTCCCGGCGGCTCTGCTCCGGCACCGTCACGGTTTCGTATTCCTCGGCTGCCGCCTTCAGCGTTTCTATCTTGTCCGTCAGATCGACTTTTTCATTGCCATAGACCTTGGCGAAAGCGGCGAAGTCCACGTTGTTGGCGAAGGTTTCCAGTTGCTCCCGGGTAATGGCGGCGTTGGGGCCGCTCTCCATGTCGATATAGATGTAAGCCCCCTCGGTTTCCGCCAGGATGAGGGCCCTGTCGCCGCTGGCGGCCAGCTCTACGGCCTGGTTTCCGGCGGCGGCATAGCTCCACTCCTCATAGTCCCCGTCCTGAAAGGCGCGGATACGGGAAAAGGAGCCCTTGGCGCTGACGAATATGCCGAATCCCCATTCTGTCCCATCGGCCATATCCATCGTAAGGCTCTCCAGCTTGAAGGTGCCGTCGTCATAGACATAGCCGCTGCCGTCGTCGGACAGGGGTCGGAGGAAGAAGCCCTTCGTCCCCAGGGCGTCATAGAGTTTTTGTATGTCATAGACGGTGGCTATGTCGGTGTGGGGCTTCAGACCGTATTGGGTCATGATCTTCTCCAGCCTCTGCCCCTGCTCCGCTGTGACAGCGCCATAGATAAACGCATAGTTGTCCGGCGTTTCGTGCCAGATATCGTCCACTCCCATGGCGGTATAGTCTACCGGATCGCAGTTCGCCAGATAGGTTTCCCACGCCACATAGGCCTCATATTCCGGCGTGCCCTGATAGCCCACCATGGACAGGTTGGCCCGGGGAGCGGCGGTCACCTGGCCGCCGGCGTCATCGGCCGCTGCGCTCTCCGGCAGCAGATAGTCCTGTACCCGGGCCTGGTATACGGCATAGGCCGTCACGCCCAGCAGTATGCTCGTGGCCGCTATGATGGTGGCAGCGAGAGCCCTGCGGGCATAGCGCTTCCGGTGGGGAGCGGCGTGGACGCCTGCGGGGCGGGGAGAGCTGTTTTTCGGCAGACGGTCCGCTTCCCTCATGACCGCTTCCACATGTGCCAAAAATGCGCTTGTAGGGACATGATCCTCATTATAGGCACGGCGAAGCATCCGGTCGATATAGTCATAGTCGTCATAGTTATGTTTCATATTTCAATAATTCCTCCTTCACCATTTGTCGGGCGGTGAAAAGACGGTTCTTCACCGTCCCGACCGGCAGTGACAGTGTTTCTGCGATGTCTTTGAGTTTCATCTCGGCGCCATAGTACAGCACAGTCGGCAAACGGTATTGCTCCGGCAGGGAAGAAACGATGCTCCGTATGAGCAGTTTTTCTTCTCTGTTCAGCAATTCTTCTTCCGCATCGCCGCCTAGCGCGTCCGCGTTTTCCTCAAAAGGTATGCGCGGGGCGATCCTCTCGCGGCGGGCGTACTTTCGCTTTTGATCCTTCCAGCAGGACAGAGCGGTGGAATACAAGAGCTGCCGGATATCTGAACGGGGTGCGGCGTCTTCGGCTTTAGCCATAATGATAAGGAAGGTGTTTTGAAAGAGATCCTCTCCATCCTCCCTGTTAAAGGTGATGCGGCGGCAGAACCGATAGAGCTCATGGCCGTATTCGCGTATCAGAAAATTTGGGTCGACGGTACTTTTTCTATGTAGCTCTAACATCGAAAGCCTCCTTTGTGCGCACATCTATTATATCGTCACGAGGAGTGAAAAGGTTTAAAAGTTTTTGGTCCGGATCCCGCTCGCAAAACGGGCGTTAGAACGGCAAACTTAAAAAATAGGTGTCGCTCAAGGTGCTTGACACGGAAGAATCAAAAATTGGCGCACCTTTATCTCCCAGCCATTTTCCGCTATAATTCTTCCGGTCCCCAAAGAAAGGGAAATAATAATGGATAGGATTAATTTAGAAGAATTTGTTTGGTTCGATTTGAGCCCGAAACCGCCAGAGATGGTGATCAACGTGTCGGAAACCGGCGGCTTTACGTTCAATCGCCCGGCCCGGGAGGCACTGCCGCCCAACATCAAGATCGGCATACTGCCGGATGGCAAGACTGTTTGTGTCATGGAGGACCCTGCATCCGGGTATACGCTTCCCAAGAGCGGCGCGGTGACCAGGCCAGAACTGATCAAACACATCGTATCCGCAGGCATCATTCTTCCCGCTCGGTACATCATGCGAAGGGAGGGTGGCGTCTGGATCGCTGAACTTCAGACCCCGACGATGAAAAGACGCCCGCCCGCCAAAAATCCCCGGAAGATCAGCAAGTCTGCAGAGGAGAGCATCCTAAAGGAGCTGAGGGATGGCAAGCGCAGGTGAAACGGCAGAGGACAGGATCGTTTCGGCCGCCCTTCCAATTATAAGAGTCCTTTGCCAGGGGAGATGGCTCAACCTGGAATATGAGGACAGGGTCGCCGAGGCGCTGCTGTTTTTTGTTGTGATGCTTCGCTCCATGCCGCTGACGACCGGCCATTTCTTCAAAGACTACTGGGGCTATTTTTCCGAGTATATGGACAGGCTGAACCTAAAGACGCCTTCCATGCGGTTTGGACATTTCTCGCTGGATGCGATCATCACCGGCGCAGAAGATGATGGCGTCAATGGATATGGTATCTTACGCTCATATCTTTCCGATTTCAGCAGGCTGTCAGTGGCCGAGTTCATATCGTCCCTGACCGATGATGAGAGGCAGATCGTCCTCCTTCGGATGTCCGGGTATGGTAAACAGGAGGCTTCCAGGGCATTGGATTTGAGTGTATATCAACTGGAAAAGGTTCTCAGCGATATCCGGCACCATTACATTGACTGGTCTTCAGCGGAATGATGACTTGACACATCAAAGGGCGCGGCTGGCAAAATAAAGATAAAAGCATTTTGGGGACTACGCCGGCCGCTTCCAGCTATCTCAAGCAAGAGCACGGAACAGTAAACTGTCCCGTGCTCTTGTGATCCAAGCCTTATCGAAGCCGTTTGGAAAACGTCTGCTTTTGTAGTACTTATGGGGTCATCCTCCTTAATAAGTTTGTGTCCATTATAGAGTTTTCTGCTGCTGTGTCAGGATAAAAAAGACCTGAAAGCATGTGCTCTCAGGTCTTCTGGGTGAATATGGCGGAAGCGGTGGGATTCGAACCCACGTGCCCAGAATGGACAACCGCATTTCGAGAACAAAAATAACGAGGAAAACGCGATATATCCTCATATATCTTCATATCCCGCTCATGGCAAAATGCCCGCAAAAAGAAGAAAATGATATATCTTCATATATCGCTATGTAACTTCATATTCGGTGCTTGGGAGAGGATTTCAACAATTTCACACGATTATAATACTTTTGCGGGATTTATTTAGAAGATATAGTCATCCATTTTTATTAAAGTGCAGGATGGTGATAGCCTCTCAACATGATATGCCTCGTTATAGATGATCAATCAATTCTGCAAATGGCTTGATTGCCCAAGGACGGTTATGATATATGATATCCCACATATCGAGGCATACCCTGCGAATCTGTATATCTTCCTTTCCCTGATGAAACAACCGGGCGATGCATATGATAAGCTCATCAAAGTCATAGTATGTCGTTCCTGGAAGAAATAGTGCTTTTACGAATTCGAGTATTACGTCTGTATAGGCGACAATATCCCCATCGTATTCCTTCAGATATTTTATAAAATAATATGCCATGCGCCTCATATTGCCACGGGAAACCAGCTTGAGCAGGAATTCTTTATCTCTTTGAGGATCGATGAGTTTCTGATAAAATAGTTGATCCAGTTGCGGCAGATCATCACATATATCTATGATATGGCATAAAATGACTCGGCTTTGCATACGCCTGTCATCGTATTTGAAGCAACGGACGGATTGACGGCAAACAACCTGTGCCTGCTGTTTGCTTAAGTGCAGCGAAAGCAAAACATCGAGCATTTGACTATTTGTAGTTGCGATTATTGTCATCATCTCCAGTGCATGTTCACTCAGGTCTTTGATTTCAGAGCGGAACGCCGACAGCAATTTGTCACAGTAGTATGATGGATTATCGCTATAACACCGGGATAGGATCTGCCATGCGTCATAGGCACCCAAAACGCGAATATCCCGTTCCAACAGCCGATGGAATAGAGCCTTTGAGAATTCTCTATCAACATTGTACCAAGGGGCAAGGCAACGCATGGCAGAAAACAGAACGGCGGGATTTTCATCTTCAACGGCAGATGCAGTAACTTCGCGAAACGTTTCAAACAGTTCCGGGTGTTCCCACAAAATGTCACTGATTGCGAATAACGCATAGCCTCTTGCACAGTTGATTGCGCACTGACGTAAAGTGCCACAGTCTACGGTCTCTTCATCAATTTTATATATAGGCAACTCCTTTGGAAGTGGATCGGCATGATGCGCAGCAATATCAATTAATCCATTCAGAATATCGATTGGCCATGCTTCCTGAGAGCGGTGCTCTAGAACATGTGCATATGAAATGGCGATATTTCGGGATGGGTTCTGACAGAACCGCCGCAGGATGTCACACGTCAAGTCAAGGGGGACATCTGATGATTGAAGGCCGGTAAGTATCGCATCAATAAAGGACTCTGCAGTTCCATCTGGAAAGAGCAACGCCAAATTGGCAAAGCGAACAGGCTCTTTTTTTGCTGCATAGGCCAGACTCTGAGAAAACATTTGAGGTGAAGACTCTGTACCAGTGTGCCAATCATGTTTCCTTATATGTGGGGTGGAGAAACTCATGTCGGCAATGAGTTTAAGCCAGCTTCTATCACTTAGACGATCGACATGAGCGTCAACGGGCGAAGTAACTACATGAGACTCAATTTGCGGAGAAAGGTCAAACATATGATTTCCATCTGTGAACCGACGATCTAGAACAGCGATTAAACGCATTGTGTAACTTGAGATTCTCGTCGGATCAAGCGCCGGCAATAGGATGTTTTGAAGATTGCCCCAGAAAGCAATATAGCAATCCCTATTGCCTGCTTTATGCAGAGAATCGATTCGCCACTGGAGTATAGCACGCATATGATCAGCAGGAGGAGACCACTGGCATAGAAGTTTTTCTAGTTGCTTGAAGGTATCGACGCTACAATATGGAGAGAATCGTCTGATTATGCGTTGGCAGCAGGATAGCGAAGTCGATTCACTGCTAAATCTCTCAAAAGCCCTATTGTCAAAATCGGAAATAAGCCATATTATTACCTGATCAGAATAGTCGGTAGGCAAGTTTTCTGCCGCGTGGATCCGGAGATATCTCTCTATAGACGAATTAGAGCTTTGGTGGTTTAGGTATTGGAGAAATTCGACAGGGTTGTTTGATGCGACCCGCGAAAGTGCAGCCTGAACAATATGAACAAGAGCTTGTTCAATGGTGGCATCATCATAATTTGTGTTCCAGGCAGTACTATATTTGTTTTGTGCAGTTTCAGATGTAACTGTCTGAATGAGAGGGTCAAGCAACTGGCCGACTATCTGCCTAGCATGCTTCTCTACAAATAAGTTTGTATGCTCAAGCGTGATAAACCGCACGTTTTGTCTAACAGATGGGTCCATTTCGATTATAAGTCTAAGCATGGGGACGGCCCAGATAGATCCTGACTCTATTGTTTTTTCCAACTCAAAATTATTAAGAAATAAAAGATGATTTTTCTCTAATAGCTTAAGTCGTAAAACAGCGGCTTTTTCAGAATCATCAGGCGATATAGAGCAAAGGATCGAATATAGAGTATTATCATCAAATTTATCGGGGCCATAATTATATATGATGTCCAGTGCGAGGTTCGGTTCTTGACAGATAACAGAACGAAGTATATTACATCCAGTTTCTTCATGCCATTCATGTTCAGGATGAGATCGGCAAAATAGCTGGACAAATTCTGAGTGACTGCTGAGAACCATGTGGACAATATACTGGTTCCATTCTGGATCATTATAATACGCGTCGATTGTTGGCCAAAATACTTCAGCAAGAGATGCTTTCTGACCAATAACCTCAAAAATACAACATTTGAAATAGTAACGGATATTTGAAGATGCCAAACTATACTTTGCCTCGGATATAAAAGTCGCAGTATCAGCATCGACCAAATACTGTAACAGCATCAGGAACTGATAGCGAACGTCTGGCGTCTGCCTGTCCGTATCACAGAACACATCCGGAAGATGCATGGATTTGTCATAAATGCTGTCAATATATGATTTGACAGAAAAGAAATCGAACAGGCTTTGGTGGACAAAGGAAATGCTATTTCCGGCCTTTTGTAAAACGCCGTATGATCTTAGGATATCTATTTCATTATGTTCGTCTTGAAACAGCATGTCAGGGAGAGACAACACTTCTCGTTGTTGCATTATAGATACGATCCGATTGCGGCAGTCATCAATTCTCTGCGCGTTCAGACTATTTTCAATACAACGGTTTCTTACCTGTGACCACCAAGTTTCCATTAACTGTCGGAGGTTTTCGATCAAGGGTTTGGAACTGGGGGACAGTTTTTCCCAGATGTAGAGATTGGAGGGCGTTTGAAGTAAGGCATGAAGTCTAGGGGATAGTGAATAATAGGAGTCTCCAATTAGCTTGTGAACATCCTCAGACGAGAGAAGATCGACTTCGATTTTTTCCCAACTTGACCGGGAACCATCAGTAGGTTCAAACATCCTATGTATGGTCGGGTCAGTTTGATAGTCAAATGATCGAACGACAAAAATACAACGGATCTTTCCGTTTTCCAGGTGATTCAAATGCTCCACCTGATCGATCATTTCTTTGCAGATGCTTAGAGATGTAGAGGTAGAACTGTTTGTCCAGTGTAAGGCATCCAGTTGATCGAAGATCAAAACACATGGGCGTCCGCCTGAAAGACTATGTAGACACAGCACAGGGGAGCATAACAGTCCAAGGGATCTCCCGTAATGATCAGCAAATCCGGTTGGCTGACGCTTATCAAGAGGAAGGACCAAGTGAGTGATCCCCTCGGCTTCAAGTTGTTCAATTACTTCATGGATACAGCCGCTTTTTCCTGAACCGGCTTTTCCCAGAATCAAGGCTGACTTACCGTCGTGAATGCATTCCATTATTTTGTCAGCCTCGCAGCGGTGAAAGAGCGAGGAGCCAATAGGGTGAAAGCTTTCAACATACGCCTGATTGAGAGTTTTGATTTGGGTGAGAGTTCGCTCGTCGTGGACAAGAAGGCGCTGCTGGAATCCGTGCTCCTCCAGATAGGCCAATACTTCTCCGGCGTTGATTGGTCTGCCCCAGCGTTTCTCATCATTTGCGAATGCTTCTAATTCTATGCGAATGGAAGCGGGAGTTCCTGAATTATCTTTAACGAACAAAAGTTCGATTAGCGTTTCTAATTCATATATTCGCTCGTGATTATCGGGAATTTGATCAAAGTGACACCGTGAAAGAAGAGATAGTGTTTGCGCGTCATCTTCACAAAAATACTGTTTACATTTGTTCCACCAATTCCTTAATTTGTCATTGGACAACTGAAAACTTAGGAAGTTGTCAAGGTCGGAAGCTGTTCGAGCACGGTCGCATAAACTATCCAATTCATCATAAGGGAGCGGTGAAACAAAGTGATACATACAGTCGCTTCCGCTTTGAAGATGTATTTTTGCAATTTGGAAAACAGAGTAGGCACCCAAATCGCTGGGGCGCCAGTAATTTTCTATACCATTGGATGATTTGCATTGATAGTACTCGCGCTTACCATCTGCAGTGGTTGTGATGAATTCCACTCCCCGGCCTTCGTCACCAAGGGGTTCTACTTCTATAGAGGTAAGACGCTCCCGGATTAGATCTATCCAAAGTTTAGCTAAAAAGCGGTTCTCATATCTATTTCCCCCTTTGTCTGCTCGTCCGCCTGCCTCTAGACTCATTTGATGTCCCTTTCTTCTAAAATGTGATTTATAAATCTAGAATATAATTGGTTTGTCGGTCATTCTTGTGAATATGTATTTTTCAACAGGTTAAGAATCGTGTCCTTATCCATATGTATCCCCAGATGCTTCAGATCGATTGACTCAGTCTCCATCGCAGCAAGGAAGCGCTGAAGATCCTGGTAGATGCTTTGCGGAACGGCGAGTTTTGATGTTAGCGTCAGAAGAAGCGATAAGCGGAAGACGTCGTTTTTGTGCTTGCGGATATCACGGGAATCTATGGCTTCGCCTGCATTCCTACGACGGGTGAGATCGAGCCATGCTTTTGCTTTGAACAGGATGAGTTGTTCCGCGCCTACAATGGGGACGCCATCCACAACGTGTTTGCCGGTGAGAAGAAGCTGATAATAATCGTCATCCAGCAAAATGGCGGACAAACTGGACAGGTCATCATCCAGCGGCATTGGGGTCAGCACGGCATCCTCCGGCAGAGAAATAGCGTCCGGCTTGCGGCTGAACAGCTCGATCATATAGGGGTACTCCCGGCCGCGGGGGTGGGTAAAGCGGTAATACTGCGGCTGTCCGTTGCTGCTGCGCCGATGCTTATAATCGGCGGCTTTGACGTATTGCCAGAAATGCAGTCCAAATTCCGGCGTAAGGCTCTCCACGATGAGGACCATATCGATATCTTTGGTTGCCCGGAAGTCTTCGCCTTCCTCGCTCATCAGAAGGTCGCATGCCGTGCCGCCGATGATGGCAAATTGGTCGCTGTAGCCAGCGAACCATTCTTTAAAACTCTCAAATCCGGTGACCATTCTGCAATGCCTCCCTGAGAAGAGTATCTACAGACTGTTCTACGCGCTCATCACTTGTATCGCTCAAACTGGCAGCGAGAGAGAGGGGGTCAACGTATAGGCTTCCGCTGACCAGCCTGGGATCGTATTTCCAAAACTCGACGGCACATTGCTTTGTGGTGTCTACCAAAAGCATGCTCTTCGTAGTGAACGATTTCTCTTGCGCGACAGTTCCCCAGGACTCCACAAATGGGGGATTGATAAACGCCTGTTCGGAAAGAGCGCTCAGTCCGGCGGAAAACACATCTTTCGGAAGTTCGGCACGGTCAATGTACACAGTCTTTCGCACCGGGGATATCAGATGGGGAAGAGCGGTCTGATATAGCGCCCATGGCGTTAAGTCTGAGCTGAGAAGGATCTGCACTCCTTGTGTACTCCGGTCCAACAGCCCCGCCTGGACAAGCTGCTGCGCGGCGCGGGACATGGTCATCGCGGCGCAGTGGAATCGCTTTGTCATATCGCTGAGAAAGATCAGTTTATTGCCGCCAAGGATAAATGCGAAAAGCAGCATCTGCGCGGAAGGAAGCAGTTTATCTATCGGCTCTGGGGCAGCTTCAACGTCATTTCTTTCGGAGAGGACGGCGCCAAGAAAAGGAAGATAGAGCTGCTTTCCGGGCACCACAAAGGGGATCCTTTCCGCGATGAGGGAACTCTTCCGCTGACGGCTGAGGGCGGGCAGTTCCAGCACGACCGGCCAGGGACAGATAGTCTCCAGCCGGGCGATGTGCTTTTTGATGGTGCCGATTGTTCCCAATTTACCAACAGGCGTCAGGAAGAGGGCGTGGCGATCCCCCAATTCCGCGCTTTCAAGAGAATAGGAATTGGTCAGGTAAAAAGGAAGCTCCGCTGCTCGTTCCCATTTGCTGCGGTGGACAGGAATGCCCAATGTCTGCGTGATATAATCCATGACAGCGCCCCATTTAACTTTGGTTAATACTATATTAACTTAACAGATGTTAAATGTCAATATTAAAGTTAAATTTGGGCATTCGTCGTATGGGACCGAATGGGTGTCAGCTATATACTGCCTTGTGATACATTTCCAGAACATACTGCTTTCGGGAATCCTTGAGGGTTATATACTGGCCGGTGATCTCGGGGACGCAAACGGGGATGTCCAGTGCAACGGTGATGCCTTTGAAGGAGTGGCCGAGGATAGCCCCAATGGTCAGATAATCGCCGGTAAGCTCATGCATATTGGTGGCGGCAGACCGGCGCAGGTCATGAAAGCGGATCTTCCGAAATTGCAGCGACTCAAGCAGTAGAGGAAAGTGCTCCGATAAGTGAGAAACGCTATATGGCTGTCCATCCGGCTGGGTTATAAGGAGGCCCACGGCGTTGCTCCCGCCGCGCATTTCTACCTGCTTGGCGAAACAGGGATAGGTAAGGTCGGTGATAGGCAATGTGCGATAGGAGGTACTTGTCTTGAGCGGGGCGAGTATGCTGCCGGTACGCTTTCGTTCCGCACAGCAAGCCAGCTGCTGTGACACGGTGAAGCAATGGTTTTCCAAATCGATGTCCTGTATCTGAAGACCATATATCTCGCCGCGGCGCAGACCGTATAGTGCAGCCAGCATGACGATAAAATGCATCTGTGGATCGGAAACGACGTCCAGGAGTTTCCGTACTTCGGAGATCGAATATGGCTCATCTGTCCTCTTCGTGATTTTGAATCTTGCAAAGCTGTTTCGCACGGGGTTCACATCGATATACCCGTGCTTTCTCGCGTGTTCCAGGGAAACGCTCAACACACGGTATGCGTGCCTTTGAGAGGAAACAGCATAACCTTGGCGCATCATCTCCGTACAGACCTTATCTATATCAGAGGCTGCCAGCTTGCGCAACTTGACCGATCCGATGGACGGCATGATGTGCTGCCGGAAGCAACTTAGATACCCCTGATATGTAGATGGGGCCAGATAATTGTAGGCATATTCTGCCAGCCAGTCCTGCAAATACTCACCAAGGGTCGCATTGTAATACTTGTGGGAGCCGCTGCGGCTCAATGTGACGAACATCTCTGCCTCATGCTGCATAGCAAGACTTTTGGTGGCAAAGCCCCGTTTGCCATAGGTGTGCCTGTTGCCGTTGGCATCTTTGTATGAGATGAAGACGTCGTATACGGTGCCGGGCTTGTGGGTGGGGACGTGGTTTTCATCCTTCTTGTTCTTTACTTGACGCGGTTGAATGCTCATGGGGTCATCCTCCTTATTAAGTTTGTGTCCATTATAGGATGTTCTGCTGCTGTGAGTGGATAAAAAGAAGACCTGAAAGCGTGTGTTCTCAGGTCTTCTGGGTGAATATGGAGTTTTATTGCTGGCTAAAGCGTTGGATCATCGCAATCGCGTCGGCTAAGGTACAGGCCCTCAAAACAGCCTGCCCTTACGATTGGACCCTCTGCCGTGTGGCCGGACTGAGGTTGTTGAGGTCATTTTGCGTTTCCTGCAGCCGATGGATAAGTTTTGTCCAGAATTCAGTGTGCTCGTTTTCTTCGATAGTCATAGTATACCCCTGATTATGATTGGACCTGATTATGATTGGATTTGTTCATAAAAGAGCAAAACCCACTTCAGATGGGGTTTGAAGTGGGTTTTTTAAAACTGGCGGAGCGGGTGGGATTCGAACCCACGTGCCGTTTCACCGGCAACTCGATTTCGAGTCGAGCTCGTTGTGTCCACTTCGATACCGCTCCATGTATATTCAAACCGGTGTGACCGGCTTAAACATCGCTATTTTGTTGTGCTGTTGTGGAAGCAGATCGGCGAAAACCCGATGTAACTTCATATAAGCTCATATAGCTTCATATAAGCTGATGGGTTTAGATTTCGAGTCAGGCCCGTTATGACCACTTCGATACGCTTCCGTATTTGGTCGTGCCCGGAGGCGAAGAGGATCGGGGACCGGGCCCGCGACGGCGCTTGGATCGCTCTCCGTGGCCTCCATACTATACCATTTTGTCCGGCGGGTGTCAACCGGGCCAGGCATACAAGCTGTGTCGGGCCGTTCTTGTCCGGCCCGTTTCCGCCAGGAGGACAACATGGCCGATGGGTCAAAAAAGAGCGGAGCTGTTTCAAAAACGGCCCCGCTCCCGGTCCCTTTTCTGCGCAGGAGAGATCATTCTCCCAGGGCGCCGAGGCGCATCCGGGCCTCCTCGCCGCCCAGGGCGGCCGCTTTTTCATAGAGCTCTCTGGCCATATCCATGTCCACGTCCATGCCCTCGCCGTTTTCGTACATCTCCGCCAGGTTCGTTAGGGCGCTGACATCGCCCGCCGCGGCGGCGATCTCGTACCAATGGCGGGCCAAGCCGTAATCCCGCTCTGTACCGGTGCCGGTGACATACATGTATCCCAGCCAGGATTGGGAATAGAGGGCGCCCTGCTCCGCGCTCTGCCGGAAAAATCCGAACGCTTTCTCCTGGTCCTGTTCCACGCCGGTGCCGGTGACATACATGTATCCCAGCCAGGACAGGGCATCGCGGTCGTTCCGCTCCGCGCCCTCCTGGAAGAGCTCCAGCGCCTTCTCCATGTCCTGTTCCACGCCGTCGCCGAAGAAGTAGAGGGAGCCCAGGACCCCCGGCGCTTTGGGGTTGCCCTCTTCGATAGAGGCGGCGTACAGCTCCAGGGCCTTGTCCATATCCCTCTCCACGATCCGGCCGCCCCGATAGATCTCCGCCAGGATGAGCCGTTGGACGCCATCGGCTTCATCGCCCAGCGCCGTGATGGCCTCATACGCCTGGGTATATAGCTCTTCGGCCCGGTCCCCGTCCTGCTCCACGCCCCAGCCGAGATCATAGAGCCGTCCCAGGCGGTACGCCGCCTCTATATGGCCCTGGGCGGCGGCCTTTTCATACCACGCGGCCGCTTCGGCATAGTCCACGTCCACCACGCCATAGCCCTCTTCGTAGTACTCGCCCACGGCCTCCTGGCCTCCCGGCGCGCCTTGTTTGGCCGCCTTTCGGAGCCACTCCAGCGCCTGGGCATAGTCCTGCTCCACGCCGCACTCGCCGTAGAAATATATGGTGCCCAGGGTGCTCTGGGCGTCCGCAAAGCCCTGCTCCGCCGCGGCGGTCATCAGCTCCAGACCGCGATCGAGATCCTGCTCCACGCCCAGTCCCTCGACATAGAGGAAGCCCACGGCGTATATGGCGCTGGCCAGGCCCTGGTCCGCCGCCTGCTGGTACAGCTCCAACGCCCGGGCGGCGTCCTTTTCCACGCCATCCCCATAGAAGTACATGGAGCCCAGACAGAACTGGGCCTCGGCCAGGCCTGCTTCCGCGGCCTGGGTCATGGGTCCCACGGCGGCGGCCGCGTTGTCCGCGTTCAGATACATCATCCCCTGCTCAAAGAGCGCCCGGGGATCGGCGCCGTCCTCCGCCGCCAGGGCCGTCGCGCCCAGACCCAGGCACAGTGCCGCTGCCAGCATCAGGGCCGCCAAACGCTTCAAGCTGCGTTTCATCGCGTTTTCTCCTTTTGCTTTGTATGATCTTTCGGCAGGCGGCCTGACCTATGGCCGTCTTTGGCGGAGATGGTCCGCTTGCTTCCGATCGTTTTGTATGATAGCAGGGCGCGCCGGGGCTGTCAACGCTTTCGCGCGAGGGGGTCGTCTGACGCGATGAAAGGCGGCCGCTTTTTGCCTGGCGGATACAGGCCGGGCCCGCTTTACAATCGGGCCCGGTTGGGCTATAATCGTGCCGTCTGACAGGGGGGAGGTGGCCGAGCGTGAAGCGGCCCGGCGTGCTGAACGGGGCCTATGGGGCTCTGAACGGCGTATATTGGATGCTGTGCTGTCTGGCCTATTCCTTCACCGGCGTGTTTCTCCTGGGCCGGGGCTATTCCAACAGCCAGCTGGGGGTCATCGTGGCGGCGGGACATGTGCTGGGACTGGTGCTCCAGCCCGTCCTGGCCGCCCTGGCGGACCGGTCGGCCCGGGCGCCGCTGGCGGTGATCGGCGCCGTGACAGGGGCGGTGGCCCTGGCCGCGGCCGCGTTGGCGTGGCTGCCCGGCAGGGGCTGGGCGGTGGGACTGCTGGCGGCGGGATTTCTGGCGCTGGTGATCGTGCTCCAGCCGCTGGTGAACGGCCTGGCCTATTATCTGGAGCGGCTGGGCACGGAGGTGCCCTTCGGCCTGTGCCGGGCGGTGGGGTCGCTGGCCTACGGGCTGCTGGCGGCGGCGCTGGGCCGGATCGTCCTGGACACGGGCGAGATCGCCGTGCCGGTGACAGGGGTCCTGGCGGCGGCGGTGATGCTGGCGCTGACGGCGCTGTTCAGCCGGGCGGGCCCGCCCGCCCCGGCGCAAAGACAGGAAGAGGGCGCCGCTCCGGCCGGGCGGCTGCTGGCGGACCGGCGGTTCGCAAGGATGCTGGGCGCTACGGCGCTGCTGTTTTTCGCCCACGCCATCCTGTCCAGCTTCACCATCCAGATCGTGGAGAACGTGGGCGGCGACAGCGGGGACATGGGCCTGCTGACGGGCTATATCGCCGTGCTGGAGCTGCCGGGGATGGTGCTGTTCGAGCGGCTGCTGCGGCGGTTCTCCGCCGGAGGCCTGCTCCGGTTCTCGGCGGTATTTTTTGCGGTAAAGACCGCCCTGACCCTGGCCGCCGGGTCTATGGCGGGGCTGTATGGGGCCATGTTTTTCCAGGGGCTGAGCTACGCGCTGTTCATCCCCGCCTCCGTGCGCTGGGCCGGACAGATGGCCGGGCCGGACCAGGTGAACCGGGCCCAGGCCTGGATCACCGCCATGATCACCGTGGGCAACATCTGCGCCAGCGCCCTGGGCGGGGTGCTGCTGGACGGGGCTGGCGTGGGCTGGACCCTGGCCGCGGCGTCGGCCAGCGCCGCCGCCGGCGCGGCGCTGATGGTCTGGGGCGTTAGGAAGTAGACATAATTCAATTTACATAATATTAACGGACCGGGGCTGGCGCTCCCGGTCCGCATTTTACTTTTTCATGGCCCGCAGGCTCTGGACCCCACTGACGACGCAGACCAGGGCCAGTATGGCCATCAGCAGGAAGAAAAGCTCCGCCCCGCCGGCCAGATGCTGACGGAAAAAGCCCCAGAACAGAAACTCGCAGGGAAAGCCCGCCCGCAGGCCCGCCAGATAGAGGGGGTCGGCCCGGTAAAAGCTGCCCGCGCCGGAGAGAGCGCACAGCACCAGCGCCGTGACGGCGGAGGCGAGCAGCACCGCCCCGGCCGCGGCGAACGCCCATTGGATGGGGCGGCTGTCCCGGTTCGCCCGGGCGAAGGAGCCGCCGAAGAACAGCAGCATGAGGTTCACCGACGGTATCCACCCGCTGAGGGCGCGGGCGGTGTCATAGTCCGGCCAGCCCAGGAATAAGGCATTAGTGGGCAGCAGCACATCCAGCGCCAGCACGAGGAAGAACGCGGTGTTGATGAGCCTTCTCTGGCGCAGCCACTCCTGGGCCAGGGCGAACAGGCCGATGGCGGCCTGCTCCGTGCGCTCCGCCAGATCCGCCGGCGGCACCGTTTCCCCGGCGAAGAGCTCGCCCAGCGACACGCCCAGCGCCTCGCTGAGGGGCTGGAAAAGCGACGCGTCGGGCAGGCCCCGGCCCGTTTCCCATTTGCTCACCGCCTTGTCCGTCACCGCCAGCCGCTCCGCAAGCTGGGCCTGGGTGAGTCCCAGCTGCTTTCGCCGCTGGGCGATGAAGGCGCCTATCTTGGCCTGATTCATATCCAAGCCCCCCTTTCGACGGGGAAAAGTATACCACCGCCCGCCGGAAATGTATACCTACGCAAAGTAGAGCCGCAAAAACGCCTTGCGGCGGGGCGCGGAGCGCGCTATAATGGGGAAAAGGGGAGGAAAAGGATGAAAAGACGCCGCGCATTCAAAGAATTCTGGGGACAGGTGAAATACGAGCTGAGGGAGAACCGGAAGACGTTCATCGTCTACTCGGTGCTGCGGCTGCTGGTGATCGTGGTCATCGTCCTGCAGGTCATCAATCGGAACTGGGAGAATGTGTTCCTGGGGATCGTGACCCTGGCGCTGATGATCGTACCCAGCGTGCTGCAGGTGACGTTCAAGGTGGAGTTCCCGTCCCTGCTGGAGATCGTGATGCTGCTGTTCATCTTCGCCACGGAGATCCTGGGGGAGATCGGCGCGTTTTATATCCTGGTGCCCAACTGGGATATGGTGATGCACACCCTGAACGGGTTCTTCTGCGCGGTGATCGGCTTTTCGCTGGTGGACATCCTGAACCGGTCCCGGCGGCTGACCTTCGATCTGTCCCCCTTTTTCATGGCGCTGGTGGCCTTCTGCTTCTCCATGACCATCGGGGTGCTGTGGGAGTTTTTCGAGTTCGCCATGGACAAATTCTTCGCCCTGGACATGCAGAAGGACACGGTGGTCCACGCCTTCGCCTCCACCATGCTGGACCCCACCCGCAGCAACATCGCCGTGCCGGTGCGGGGCATCACCGACGTGGCGGTGAACGGCCGGAGCCTGGGCCTGGGCGGGTATCTGGACATCGGCCTGATCGACACCATGGAGGACCTGTTCGTCAACTTCATCGGCGCGGTGGTGTTCTCCACGCTGGGGTATTTTTACGTGAAGTACAGCAGCCGCCGCTCCAAAAGCCTGGTGGAGCGGCTGGTGCCCACGCCCCAGCGGAAGGATAAGTACAGACCGCCCATGGAAACGGCGGACAAGAAGTGAATCGCAGCCCGGGGGCAGACGCCCCCGGGCTTTTGGTTGGTCGGGTTGAAAATATTCATTATTTTTGTGAATATAAGTATTGATATTCATCCCGGGCAGGAGTATGATACGCTTACTGCGAAAAACAGGAGGCAACAATATGTCCGAGATCAAAAAAGTCGTGCTGGCCTACTCCGGGGGGCTGGACACATCCATCATCATCCCCTGGCTGAAGGAGAATTATAATAACTGTGAGGTCATCGCCGTGGCCGGGAACGTGGGCCAGGCGGACGAGCTGGAGGGCCTGGAGGAAAAGGCCCTGGCCACCGGCGCGTCCAAGCTGTATGTGCTGGACCTGACGGAGGAGTACGTGAACGAGTACATCATCCCCACCATGAAGGCCGGGGCGGTGTATGAGGAATACCTGCTGGGCACCAGCCATGCCCGGCCCTGCATCGCCAAGGGACTGGTGGAGGTGGCCCTGAAGGAAGGGGCGGACGCCATCGTCCACGGCTGCACCGGCAAGGGGAACGACCAGGTCCGCTTTGAGCTGGCCATCCGGCACTTCGCCCCCGACATGAAGATCATCGCCCCCTGGCGGGAGTGGTCCATCAAGAGCCGGGAAGAGGAGATCGACTACGCCGAGGCCCACCATGTGCCCCTGCGGATCGACCGGCAGAGCAACTATTCCAAGGACAAGAACCTGTGGCATCTGAGCCACGAGGGACTGGATCTGGAGGATACGGGCAACGAGCCCCAGTATGAAAAGCCCGGCTTTTTGGAGATGGGCGTCAGCCCGCTGCAGGCCCCGGATGCGCCCACCTACATAACCCTGGAATTCGACCAGGGCGTGCCCGTGGCGCTGGACGGGGAAAAGATGAGCGCCAAGGACATCATCCTGAAGCTCAACGCCATCGGCGGGGCCAACGGCATCGGCCTGCTGGACATCGTGGAGAACCGCCTGGTGGGCATGAAGTGCCGGGGCGTGTACGAGACCCCGGGAGGGGCTATCCTGTATAAGGCCCACAGCGTGCTGGAGAGCGTGTGCCTGGACAAGATGACCGCCCATGAAAAGCAGCGCCTGGCCATCACCTTCGCGGAGCTGGTGTACAACGGCCAGTGGTTCACCCCTCTGCGGGAGGCCCTGAGCGCCTTTGTGGACAAGACCCAGGAGCATGTCACAGGCAAGGTGCGGCTGAAGCTGTACAAGGGCAATATGATCAACGCCGGCGTGTGGAGCCCCTACAGCCTCTATTCCGAGAAGATCGCCACGTTCGGCGAGTCGGACTATAACCAGGCCGACGCCACCGGGTTCATCAACCTCTATGGCCTGCCCATCCGGGTCCAGGCCATGGTGGACGCGCAGAATCATGAATAACCTCTGGGGCGGCGCCGTCGCCGGGGCGGCCAGGACGCTGAATTCCTCCATCGAAACGGACAGCCGCATGTGGCGGGAGGACATCTTGGGTTCCATGGCCCATGCGGCCATGCTGACGGAGCAGGGCATCCTCTCCCGGGCCGACGGCGAGGCCATCCGGGAGGGGCTGGCGGGGATCCTGGCGGACCTGGAAAAGGGGACGCTGGCCATCGATATGTCCGCGGAGGACATCCACACCTTCGTGGAGATGACTTTGACCGGGCGCATCGGCGAGGCCGGCAAGCGCCTGCACACCGCCCGCAGCCGCAACGACCAGGTGGCCACGGACCTGCGCCTGTACACCCGGGGGCAGATCGAGGGGCTTTTGGGGCTCATCCGCGGGGCGGTGGCGGCCATCCATGACAAGGCGGTGGAATATGCCGGGGCGGTCATGCCGGGGTATACCCACCTGCAGCGGGCCCAGCCGGTGACCTTCGGCCACTATCTGTGCGCCTGGGCTATGATGCTCATCCGGGACGCCGGCCGGCTGGCGGACGCGAAAAAGCGGATGAATCAGTGCCCGCTGGGCGCCTGCGCCCTGGCGGGGACCAGCTTTCCCATCGACCGGGAGAACACGGCGGCGGCCCTGGGATTCGACCGGCCGGTGCTGAACAGTCTGGACGCGGTCTCCGACCGGGATTTCTGCGTGGAAACGCTGGCGGCGCTGAGCCTGCTCATGGCCCATATGAGCCGGATGGCGGAGGAGCTGGTGCTCTGGAGCAGCCTGGAATTCGGGTTCGTGACGCTGCCGGAGGGCTTCGTCACCGGCTCGTCCATCATGCCCCAGAAGAAAAACCCGGACATGGCGGAGCTGATCCGGGGCAAGACCGGCCGGGTCTATGGGGATCTGATGGGCATGCTCACCGTGCTGAAGGGGCTGCCTCTGGCCTATAACAAGGACATGCAGGAGGACAAGCAGGCCCTGTTCGACGGGCTGGACACGGCGGCGCTGTGCCTGAGCGTGCTGGCCCCCATGATCGGGGGCATGCAGCCCCACCGGTCGGCCATGCGGAAAGCCGCCGGGGCCGGGTTCATCAACGCCACCGACTGCGCCGACTGGCTGGCGGAGCATGGGGTGCCCTTCCGGGAGGCCTACGGCGTGGCGGCGGGCCTGGTGCGCCAGGGAAAGCCCCTGGAGGAGCTGACGCTGGACGAGTACCGGGCGGCCAGCCCGGTCTTCGACGAGAGCGTCTATCAGGCGGTGGATCTGGACGAGTGCGTCAGACGCCGGAACCTGCCCATAGACGAGGAGCTGGCGGCCATAGAAGCGTTTTTGCAGGAAGGCTGATCCGCCTGCCGGAAAGAGAAATCGGTCCCGCGGCGCGGTCCTTTTTAGGACCGCGCCGCGGAGCTGTCAAATTGGGATTTTACAGGGATTTTACATGACATGGGTAGAGATTTTTTCGAGATAGAGCTATGCTTGTAGAGAATGATGGACGATCCTGAGAGAGGACTAAGCAGAGAATACGGAGGGAAGTATGTCGATAACAAAAGTACGCCCGGAGCGGGGCGTATATATCGACCTGAAGGAGGGGGCGGACGCATGAATCTGATATACTGTTTGGAGGACGACAGTGCCATCCGGAATTTGATCCTGTATACGCTGGACACGGCAGGTTTTGAAGGCAGAGGGTTTGCTGAGAGCGGCTCTTTCTGGCGGGCTATGGGAGAAATGATGCCACAATTGATTCTTCTGGACGTTATGCTCCCCGGCGAGGACGGCATCCATGTGCTGCAAAAGCTCCGGGCGCAGCCTGCCACGGCGCAGGTCCCTGTCATTATAACGACAGCCAAGAGCACGGAATATGACAAGGTGACGGGCCTGGATAGAGGTGCGGACGACTACCTGGTAAAGCCGTTTGGCATGATGGAGATGATTTCCCGCATCCGGGCGGTACTGCGCCGGGCTGGATCGGCAGAACGGGCGGACCGACTGCAAGTGGGCGCCATTACGCTGGACGTCCGGGAACACACCGTTACAGTGGATGGAGCACGGGTACCGCTCACGCTGAAAGAGTATGGATTGCTACGCTTGCTCATGGCCAATCCCGGGCGGGCGTTTGACCGGGAAACGCTGCTCAGAGAGATATGGGATATGGAGTATGCCGGGGAGACCCGAACGCTGGATGTGCATATCCGCTCCCTGCGCAACAAGCTGGGTCCCGCCGGAAGCTATATTGAAACAGTCCGGGGCGTGGGATATCGTTTGGAGAGAAATCCATGACAAAAAAGATCTTTCGCAGCCTGTGCGCGGTAGCGCTGGCTGTGTTTTTGGCCTCGTCAGCGCTCATCATGGGCGTCTTGTACGGCTATTTTTCCCGCATCCAGCAGACTCAACTGCGGATGCAGACCCAGCTTGCCGCCCAGGGCGTGGAACAGGGAGGGCTGGATTATTTTGACGGTCTGGATATCCGGGATTACCGGATCACCTGGATCGATGGCCGAGGTGATGTGCTGTATGACAGCGGTGCGGACGGCGCCGCTATGGAGAACCATCTGGACCGGGAGGAAGTTCGCCAGGCGCTGGCGGAGGGCTTTGGCGAAAGCCGCCGTCTTTCCACCACTCTGACGGAGCGGATGCTCTATGCCGCCCAGCGACTGGAGGATGGAACAGTGCTGCGGCTGGCCATTGCCCAGAGCTCTGTGCTGACGATGCTCCTGGGCGTGGGACAAGGCTTCGCGGTCGTGCTCGTGCTCACGGTGGGTCTGTCCCTGATCTTGGCCCGGTGGCTTGCCAGGCGCATCGTGGAGCCCCTTAACGAACTGGATCTGGCCGCGCCATTGGAAAATGAGGGCTATGAGGAGATCGCACCGCTGCTGCGCCGTCTGGACGAGCAACAGTGGCAGCTCCGGGCCCAAAAGGCCCAGCTGGACCGGCGCCGGGATGAGTTCAATGTCGTCACCGGGAATATGAAGGAGGGTATCGTCCTGCTCAATCCCCAGAGAAGGATACTGAGCATCAACCAGGCAGCAGCGGAACTGCTGGATGCGGGTCCCTCCGCCGAGGGGGAAGACATCCTCACATTCAATCGGGACCCGGAGATGCAGAATGCATTGCGTCAGGCTGAGCGGGGCACGCCGGCTGAGGCATACATCCACCTGCACGGCGGCGTCTATCGGCTGAGCGCCAGTCCGGTGACCGGCGGCGGAGAGATCTCTGGCACGGCGCTGCTACTGCTGAATGTGACGGAACGTGCCCAAGCGGAGGCTATGCGCCGACAGTTTACCGCCAATGTGTCCCATGAGCTGAAGACGCCCCTGCATGTCATCTCCGGATATGCGGAACTGATCCAGGACGGTATGGTGAAGCAGCAGGACATCCGCCCCTTTGCAGGGAAGATTTACGACGAAGCACAGCTCTTGGTAAAGCTGGTGGAGGATATCATCAGCCTGTCCCATCTGGATGAGGGAGCGAAGGATATGCGCTTTGAACCGATGGATCTCTATGCGGCGGCGTCTGAGGCCATGGAAGAGCTGACGGCAGAGGCACAGAAAGCGGGCGTTGACCTGGAACTGACAGGGGAAAGGCTGTATGTGAAGGGTATCCCGGCGTTAGGGCATTCCATCGTGTTCAATCTGTGTGAAAACGGGATCAAATACAACCGTCCGGGAGGCCATGTGAAGGTGTCGATTGCCCGGAAGAATGGCGAAGCGATCCTTGAGGTCAGCGACGACGGCCCGGGCATCCCTTTGGAGCAGCAAGAACATGTCTTTGAACGGTTCTATCGTGGGGACAAGAGCCGAGGCAGAGATATCCCCGGCACCGGCCTGGGCCTTTCCATCGTCAAGCACGCTGCTCTGGTCATGGGGGCCGAGATCGACCTTGCCAGCGAGATGGGAAAAGGCACCGCTGTCACGGTCCGATTTCCAGAGGAAAACAGCGTATGATCCCGCTGGAAGATGCGAATACCGCCGCCCGGCGATCCGGGCGGCGGCGTTTATGTTTTGGTGCGCATATGGTAGATGCGGCGGAGCTCCTCGGTGGGGGAGCCGTCCGGCCCCGTCAGGATCAGGCTGGGCTGGGCGGACAGGCCCGGCCGCCCGCCCCGGCAGCCCTCGATCAGCACCAGGGAGGGGGCGCTTTCCGCAGCGTGGGTGACGAAGCGGAGCCGCTTCGGCTCGATGTCCGCCAGACGCATGGCGGCGAAGATGTCGGCGAGAAATTCCGGCTTGTGGACCAGGCAGAAGCTGCCGCCCCGGCGGAGCAGATAGCTGGCCGCGCCGGAGAATTGGGCGGGGGAGAGGCTGTCGCCCCGGGCGGCCGCCCGGGCCTCGTCGGGGGAGGTCCTGCCGGTGTAGTAGTAGGGGGGATTGCACACCACCAGCCCGTATTCCCCGGCCCCGTCCATGGAGCGGTACTGGCGGGCGTCCAGACAGAGGACCCGGCCGTCGATGGCGTTGGCCTGATAGTTCCGCTCGCAGGCCCGGACGGCCTCTGGCCGAAGGTCCACGCTGTCGTAGGTCCCGCCGGGGAATCGGTCGTGGAGCAGCACGCTCAGCAGCCCGCCCCCGCAGCCCAGATCCATGCACAGGTCCAGCTGCCTGCGCTGGGCGGCGAAGTGGGCCAGGAGCACAGAGTCGGTGGTGATCTTAAAGACAGGATCGTCCGCATATTGGGGCCCGCCGGGCCAGAGCTGTCGCATATCGTTTTCCTCTTATAAATAGTTTGCGGGCGATATGCGAAAGCATACCGCCCGCGGACCTGGGGTGTCTTACGCCTCGGCGATGGCGCCCACAGGGCACTGCTCGGCGCAGGAGCCGCACTCGATGCAAACGTCGGGGTCGATGACATAGTGGGCATCGCCCTCGCTGATAGCGCTCACAGGGCACTGCTCAGAGCAGGAGCCGCAGCTGATGCAGGCGTCGGAAATTTTATAAGCCATATCGATTACCTCCGTTTTTTATGTACAGACACATACTAGCACAAAGGGTGTTTATTTTCAATACTTTTTTGACGTTTTCCTATCTCGTGCTTTTATTTGCTCCGGGCGGGCTATAATCTCTCCGGAGGCGATCGCGGATATGAAAAATACGGAGCGGTTCACCCTGCGGGCCCAAAAGGCCATCGAACAGGCGTGGCAGGCCAGCCGGGAGCTGGGACACAGCTATGTGGGCACGGAGCACCTGCTGCTGGGGCTGATGCGGGAGGGGGAGGGCCTGGCCTGCCGGTGCCTGCGGCGGCGGGGCCTGGAGGCGGTGGCGGTGACGGAGCTGGTCACCAGCGCCGCCGGCCGGGGGACCCCCGGGCCGCCCGCCCAGGGGCTGACGCCCAAGGCCAAGCGGTGCATTGAGCTGGCCTGCTCCGATGCCGACAGGCTGGGCCACCACTTTGTGGGCACGGAGCATCTGCTCATGGGCATTTTGCGTCAATCGGACTGCGCCGGCGCCCGGGCGGTGGAGGAGGCGGGGGTAGATCCCAACGACCTCTATACGGACGTGATGGACGTCTTTGACCGGCCGGACCGGTATTCCCGGCCGGAAGAGGGCGCGGCCCGGACCGCGCCCCGGCGCAGCGATACCCGGGTGCTGGACCAGTACAGCCGGGATCTGACGGAGCTGGCCGCCGCTGGCCGCCTGGACCCGGTGGTGGGTCGGGAAAAGGAGCTGGAGCGGGTGATCCAGATCCTGTCCCGGCGGACGAAAAACAACCCCATCCTCATCGGAGAGCCGGGGGTGGGCAAGACGGCGGTGGCGGAGGCGCTGGCCCGGCGGGTGGCCGCCGGGGATGTGCCGGAGCATCTGCGCCGGAAACGGATCGTGGCGCTGGACATCCCCTCCATGCTGGCGGGGACCAAGTACCGGGGGGACTTTGAGGATCGGGTGAAGGCGGTGATCCGGGACGTGTCCAAGGCGGGGGACGTGATCCTGTTCGTGGACGAGCTGCACACCATCGTGGGAGCGGGAGCGGCGGAGGGCGCCATCGACGCGGCCAACATCCTCAAGCCTGCCCTGGGCCGGGGACAGATCCAAATGATCGGCGCCACTACGCTGGAGGAGTACCGCGCCCATGTGGAAAAGGACGCGGCCCTGGAGCGGCGCTTTCAGCCCGTGACGGTGCCGGAGCCCACGGCGGAGGAGAGCGTGGCCATCCTGAAAGGACTGCGGGACCGATATGAGGCCCACCATGGCCTGGTCATCACCGACGAGGCCATCGCCGCGGCGGTGCGCCTGTCCGCCCGGTATATCCCCGACCGGTACCTGCCGGACAAGGCCGTGGACCTCATCGACGAGGCGGCCAGCCGGGTGCGGATGGCGGGCAGCCGGGTGCCGGAGGGGGTGAAGGCGGCGGAAGAGCGGGTCCAGAGCCTGAAGCAGGCCAAGGAGCGGGCCGCCAAAGACCAGGACTTTGAAGGAGCGGCCAGCCTTCGGGACCAGGAACGCCGCCAGCGCCGGGAGCTGGACGCGGTCCGCAGCGCCTGGACGGCCCAGACCGGGGCCATGCGCCTGCAGGTGGGGCCGGAGGACGTGGCGGCGGTGGTCTCCGGCTGGACAGGGGTGCCGCTGGAGGAGCTGACGGCGGAGGAGAGCCGGCGGCTGGGCAATCTGGAGCAGATCATCCACCGGCGGCTCATCGGCCAGGAGGAGGCGGTGTCCGCCGTGTGCCGGGCGGTGCGGCTGGGCCGGGTGGGACTGGCGGACCCCGACCGGCCGGTGGGGAGCTTTCTGTTCCTGGGCCCGACCGGCGTGGGCAAAACGGAGCTGTGCCGGGCTCTGGCGGAGGCGGTCTATGGGGACGAGCGGGCCGTCATCCGGGTGGACATGTCCGAGTATATGGAAAAGCACGCCGTCAGCCGCCTCATCGGCGCGCCGCCCGGCTATGTGGGCCACGACGAGGGCGGGTGGCTGACGGAAAAGGTGCGCCGCCGGCCCTGGAGCGTGGTGCTGTTCGACGAGCTGGAAAAGGCCCATGAGGACGTGTGGGGGCTGCTTTTGCAGGTGCTGGAGGAGGGAGTGCTCACCGACTCCCACGGCCGAAGGACCGATTTCAAAAACACCATCGTGGTGATGACCTCCAACGTGGGGGCCCAGGCCATGGTGGGTGGCAGCCGGCAGCTGGGCTTTTCCGGCAGGGAGGACTCGGCGGACAGCCGCTATGACCTGCTGCGGGAAAAGGTCCTGGAGCAGGCGAAGAAGGCCTTTCGGCCCGAGCTGATCAACCGCATGGACGCGGTGGTGGTGTTCCGTCCCCTGGAGCGGGAACAGATCCGCCGGATCGCCGCCAACCTGGTGGAGAAGGTGGCCTCGCGCCTGGCGGAGCGGCAGATCGGCCTGGAGGTGGAGCCGGAGGCCCTGGACGCGCTGGCGGAGGAGGGCTTCGACCCGGCATATGGGGCCCGGCCCCTGCGGCGGTGCGTGCGCCGGACGGTGGAGGACAAGCTGGCGGAGATGCTGCTGGACGGGACGCTGGAGCCCGGCGACCGGGTGCGGCTGGTCCGGCGGCAGGGCCATCCGGCGGTGGAAAAAGTTGACGGATCGGAAGAATGATGGTAAGATGGCCTTCAGCGGGGCGGGCGGGAGCCCGCCCTATTCTCTGCGCGGAGGCGGGAATATGGTGGATGCGGAATGGCTGAAAAACCGGGTGAACCGGCAGGAGGGCTTTGCCCTGCACAACGGGATCACCGTCACCCGGGTGGCGGAGGGATACTGCGCCTGCCAGGTGGAACTGGGGGCGGACAAATTCAACCCCCACGGCTTTGCCCACGGGGGGCTGCTGTTCGCCATGTGCGACACTGCGGCGGGCACCGCCGCTACCTCCCTGGGCCGGGGCGTCGTCACCCGGTCGGCGGACATCCATTTCCTCCGGCCCGGCACGGGCCGGATCATCACGGCGGAGGGCCGGGTCGCCGATCACGGACGCACCCATGCCTACTGCACCGCCGAGGCCCGCAACGAACGGGGGGAGCTGGTCTGCTGTGCCAGTTATGAGATGGTGTTCCTGGAGGGAGAGGAGAACGTCTGACCGGTCCATGCCGCCAGGTCCGTGCCCGGGTAGTAGTGGGCCAGGATCTGGCGGTAGTCCATGCCCTGGGCGGCCAGGGCGCGGGCCCCGTACTGGCTCATGCCGACCCCGTGGCCGTATCCGGAAACGGTGAAGGTGAAGGCCGCCCCGTCCCAGGCGAGAGTGAAGGCGGTGCTGCGCAGACCGAACAGGCTCCGCAGGGTGGCGCCGGAGAACGTCCTGCCGGCGATCACCGCCTGGGCTACCCGCCCGGCGCCGTCCGGCTCCAGCGCCTGTACCCAGGTTTCCGGCGGCCCGTCCGGGGCCAGGTCCAGCGCGCGGGAAAATGCCTCCGCCGTCACCGACACGGTCGATATGAGCCCGGGAGCGTCCTGTTCCGTTTCCGGACTGGATACGCTGATAAGATAGGGCAGCGGGGACCAGAGGGCCCCGCTGTCCTCCGTATACCGGTAGGAGCTGGCGTGAAAGGCGGCCTGGATGGGCTCTCCGCCGTAGATGAGATACTGCCCGTCGGTGGCGCCGACGGCGCCGGTCAGGGCGGCCATATACGCGTCGTAGCTGCCGCCCCACCGCTCCCGCAGGGCGGGCTCGTCCAACCAGGCGGCGCAGCAGCCGCTGTCGGTGCATACGTCCGCATCGGCGTGCTTGTGCCCGCCCAGGGCCAGGGTGCGGAGGGCGACGGCCTGGGCCTTCAGGGCCTCGGCGCCAAAGCTGGCGGGCATCTCCGCGGCCAGGGCGAAGGGGAGATACTCGGCCATGGTCATGGTCTGGGGCCCGTCCGGGGTGAGAAGGACCAGGGGCGTGAGGCTGTCGGCGGAGGGCGGCGGCGCCTGTTCCAGCTCGTATAGCCCCGCCATACTGGCGGTGAGCATACACCACAAAAGCAGCGCGGCGGCGTGTTTCATTTTCCGGTATCTCCTTTTTCCGGCGTGTCTGTCCCTTGACGGGGGCGGCGGTTGGGTATATAATCGCCGGTGGACAATACTATGGCGGAACGGAGCGGCATATGCGAAGCGAAGCATTCAAATTGACCAGCGTCACCGTTGTCATCAGCACCGTGGGCTTTCTTTTCCGGTGGCTGCAGGACCTGCGCATCGCCAACGAGGAAACGGGCCTGCCGGTCAACGCCCCCATCAGCTGGCTGGTGGCGCTGCTGATCCTGGCGACGGCGGCGGTGCTGGTGGGATTCATATTCCATCTGCGTCAGTTCGACGCGTTTTCGGAGCCGGAAAGAGCCCTGGAGGCCCATATCCCCTTTTTCGGGATCATCGCCCTGATCCCTCCCATCCTGCTGGCCGCCGCCGGGGCGATCGAGCTGATCTCTCCCGCGGAGGAGACCATGTGGCCGGGCCTGCACCGGATCTGCGGCGGAGGGGCCATAATGGGCGCTTTCGGCGCGGGGGTCATGGCGGTGAACGGGGCCAAGGCCGAGGGAGGTTCCGCCGCCCGGAAGGGCGCGGTGATGTATATGCTCTTTGCCGGGCTCTGGCTCATCACCGGCTATCGGGACGCCGCCACCGATCCCCAGGTCTGGCGGTTTTTGGTGGATATCCTGGCCCAGTGCGTGGTGCTGCTGGCGGGCTATTATTACGCCGGGTACTTCTTCCACTCGGCCCATCCCTGGTGGGCGGTCTTCACCGGCTGCATGGGCATACTGCTGTGTATCATGAGCGCCATCGACGACAACGGCCTGGGCATGAGCCTGATGTACGCGGCCACGGCGCTGCAGATGCTTTTGTGGGTGTTCAACATCACGGAGAATCTCAAAACGAAACCCCTGACGGCGACGCCGGCGGGGAAGGAATAACAGTATGACGGCATCCTGCGGCAGGGATGCCGTCCTCTTGCGCAAAAATCTCTGAAAAAAGGAGAAGGGGCCATGGTGGGAAAAAAGATGCTGGTCATCGACCAGAGCTGGTGCAAAGGCTGCGGTATATGCGTGGCCTTCTGCCCCAAACAGGCGCTGGAGCTGGTGGAGGAAAAGGTCTGTCTGAAGGCGGACAACGAGTGTGTGCTGTGCGGGCAGTGCGAGCTGAGATGCCCGGATTACGCCATTTGGCTGGAAGATCTGGAGGAGTGAGCGGTATGGCAAACAAAGCAGTCCTGATGCAGGGCAACGAGGCATGCGTGGAGGGAGCCATCGCCGCCGGGATGCGGTTTTACGCCGGCTATCCCATCACCCCCTCCACAGAGATCGCCGAGCAGTGCGCTCTGCGCCTGCCCCAGGTGGGCGGACGGTTCATCCAGATGGAGGACGAACTGGCGTCTATGGCGGCGGTGCTGGGCGCTTCGGCCACCGGCATGAAGGCCATGACCGCCACCTCCGGCCCGGGCTTTTCGCTCAAGCAGGAGAACATCGGCTACGGGTGCCTGGCGGAGATCCCCTGTGTGATCGTGGATGTGCAGCGGTCGGGCCCCTCCACGGGCCTGCCCACCAGTCCCGCCCAGGGGGACTATATGCAGGCCCGCTGGGGCACCCACGGGGACCATCCGGTCATCGCGCTGAGCCCGTCGTCGGTGATGGAAACGTATAAGCTGATCATCCGGGCGTTCAACCTGTCGGAGAAATACCGCACGCCGGTGATTTTTCTCATGGACGAGATCGTGGGCCATATGCGGGAGGGGATCGTGCCTCCGGACCCCAACGATCTGATCATCAATAAGCGGCATATCTCCTACCGGGACGGGGCCAACAAGCAGTGCTATGCCGTGCCGGAGGGGAAGTATGTCCCGGCCATGAAGCCCTTCGGCGCGGGGGAGCGGTACAACATCACCGGCCTGGCCCATGACGTGTCGGGCTTTCCCACCAACAACAACGCCGTGGCCGGGGCGCTGTATACCCGGCTGATGGAGAAGATCGACAGGAACCTGGACGACATCGTCCGGGTGGAGCAGACCATGCTGGACGACGCGGACACCGCGGTGGTGTGCTTCGGCGGCACGGCCCGGGCGGTGATGAGCGCGGTGCTCCAGGCCCGGGAGGAGGGCATGAAAGTGGGCATGTTCCGGCCTATCACCGTCTGGCCCTTCCCGGAAAAGCAGCTCCGGGCCCTGCTGCCGGGGCTGAAGCGCATCCTTGTGGTGGAGCACAACTACGGCCAGATGGTCCTGGAGGTGCGCCGGGCCGCAGCGGAAAAGGTACCGGTGGACTTCCTGGGCCGGATGGACGGCACAGTGATCTCCCCGAAAGACATCCTGCAGAAGCTGCGGGAAACGGAGGTGTGAGCCATGCCCAGCGAGCTTGTCCACAAATTCATGCGCATCGACCACCTGCCCCACATCTGGTGCGCCGGATGCGGCAACGGCATCATCATGCGGGATGTGGCCGTAGCGCTGCAGGAGCTGATCGACGATCCGGAGTCCGGCGTCAGCCGGGAAAAGACGGTGATCGTGTCTGGCATCGGCTGCTCCTCCCGGGCGGCGGGGTATATGGACTTTGACTCCATCCACACCACCCACGGCCGGGCCATCGCCTTCGCCACGGGCATCAAATTTGCCCATCCGGAGCTGGAGGTCATCGTCCTGACCGGAGATGGGGACTGCTCCGCCATCGGCGGCAACCACCTGATCCACGCCGCCCGGCGGAACATCGGCCTGACGGTCATCGCCTTCAACAACGACATCTACGGCATGACCGGCGGGCAGTATTCTCCCACCACGCCCACCGGGGACGTGGCCACGACCGCCCCTTACGGCAACTTTGACCGGCCCTTCGACATCGCCCAGCTGGCGGCGGGGGCGGGCGCGTCCTTCACCGCCCGGGGCTCGGCTTACCACGCCCGGGAGACCACGGAGCTGATCAAGCAGGGCATCCAGCACAAGGGCTTCTCTCTCATCGACGTGTTCTCCGTCTGCCCCACCTATTACGGCCGGAAGAACCACAAGGGCGGCGCGGTGGAGATGCTCGCCTGGCAGAAGGAGAACATGGTCCCCGCCAGCCGCTATTATGCCATGAGCGAGGAAAAGCGCCGGGACAAGATCATGGTGGGCATCCTGACCCACAACGACTTCCCCGAGTACACCCAGCAGTACGCCCGGCTTTTGGAACGGGCAAAGAAAGCAAAGTGAGGGCGCGGCCATGAGATACGAGATGCGGTTTTCCGGCTCTGGCGGACAGGGCGTGATCCTGGCCAGCGTGATCCTGGCGGAGGCGGCCGTGGCGGACGGGCTGAACGCCGTCCAGTCCCAGGCCTACGGCCCGGAGGCCCGGGGCGGCCTGTGCCGGGCGGAAACGGTGCTGAGCCGGGAACAGATCTGGTACACCAAGGTGGACCGGCCCCAGTTTCTGCTGGCCCTGACCCAGGCGTCCCTGGACAAGTACGCCCAGAGCCTGGCGGAGGACGCCGTGGTCATGGCGGACGACACCCTGGCCCTGCCGGCCGGCGTGGACCCGGCGCGGGCGCTGCGGCTGCCCATCCTGGCCACCGCCCGGGACAAGGTGGGCAAGATAATGACCGCCAACATCGTGGCGGTGGGCGCGATCAACCGGGCCCTGGGCCTGTTCGGGGAAGAGGCCCTGCGGGAAGGGGTGCGCCGCCACATCCCCGCGGGCACGGAGGAACTGAACTGGAAGGCTCTGGAGGCGGGCACCGCTCTGATCGGCGACGAGGCGGCCGGCCGCTTCCGCCGCCCGGCGCTCTGACGGAGGGACCATGGGAGAGAGGATACGCTGCAAGGCCCTGCTGGACCGGGTCATGAGCCCGGACCAGGCCGCCATGCTCATCCGGGACGGCATGACCGTCGCCGTCAGTGGCTTCACGCCCTCCGGCAACCCCAAGGCGGTGCCCAAGGCCCTGGCGGAGCAGGTCCGCTCCGGGAGGAGAAAGGTGCGGGTGGATCTTTTGACCGGCGCCTCCACCGGGCCGGAGATCGACTCCGCCTGGGGAGAGCTGGACATGATCGCCCGGCGTCTGCCCTACATGACCAGCACGCCCCTGCGCCGGGCGGTGAACGGCGCCAGCCAGGGGGGCGTGGCCTATCTGGACCAGCATCTGGGCATGACCGCCCAAAACGCCCGCTACGGTTTTTACGGCCCCATAGACGTGGCTATCGTGGAGGCGGCTGCCATCACCGAGGAGGGGGATATCATCCCCACCACCGCCGTGGGCTGCACCCAGACCTATGTGGCCCTGGCGAAGAAGGTGATCGTGGAGGTGAACACCGTCCAGCCGGAGGCGCTGGAGGGCTTTCACGACATCTATATGCCGGAAGACCCGCCCCGCCGTCAGCCCATCCCTCTCACGGCGGCGGACCAGCGCATCGGCAGGCCCTATATCGCCTGCGGCGCGGACAAGATCGCCGCGGTGGTGTGGTGCGATATGGCGGTGGATCCCCGGCCCTTGGCCCCGGCGGACCGGACCAGCCAGGCCATCGCGGACAACATCGTGGCGTTTCTCAAGGCGGAAAAGGCGGCGGGCCGCCTGTCCGCCGGAGATGTGCCGCTCCAGTCCGGCGTGGGCTCCGTGGCCAACGCGGTGCTCATGGGCCTGGAAAAGGCGGGATTCGAGCACCTGACCTTTTTCTCCGAGGTGATCCAGGACGGGGTCATCCGGCTCATCGACGCCGGGTGCGCGGACATGGCCTCCGCCACCAGCCTGAGCATGACCCACGAGGGGATGGAGCACTTCGTCCGCCACATAGAGGATTACCGGGGCAGGATCATCCTCCGGGACTCGGAGATATCCAACGGCGCGGAGACCATCCGCCGCCTGGGGGTCATCGCCATGAACACCGCCGTGGAGGCGGATATCTACGGCAACGTGAACTCCTCCCAGATGAACGGCACCCAAATTTATAACGGCATCGGCGGCTCCGGGGATTACGCCCGCAACGCCTCCGTGACCATCTTTATGACCGCGTCCACCGCCAAGGACGGCGCCATCTCCTGCATCGTGCCCATGGTGACCCATGTGGACCACACCGAGCACGACGTGGATGTGCTGGTGACGGAGCAGGGCTACGCGGATCTGCGGGGCCGGTCCCCCAAGGAGCGGGCGGCGCTCATCATCGAAAACTGCGCCCATCCGGATTACCGGGGCCAGCTGCGCCGGTATTTTGAGCGGGCCTGCGCCGCCACCGGCGGCGCCCAGACCCCCCATATCCTGGAGGAGTGCTTCGACTTCCACCGGAGATTGAAACAGACCGGCTCCATGCGGGAGACCGGGGAAGAGGAAAGGAAACTGTGATGGATACTCTCGCAAGTGTGATGGAAACGCTGATGGTGGTGTGCTTCGGCCTGTCCTGGCCGCTGAACATCGCCAAGGCCTGGAAGGCCCGGACCGCCAAGGGCACCAGCGTGCTGTTCTATTTCTTCATCTGGATCGGCTACGTCTTCGCCATGATCGGCAAGGGCCGCCTCATCGCCCTCAACGCCCCCCAGCCCTGGTATGTGACGGTGAGGTGGTACGTGATGTTCTTCTATGTGCTCAACACCCTGATGGTCACCGGCGGTATCCTGATCTACTTCCGCAACCGGGCCCTGGACAAGCGGGCCGGGAAATGAATCAAATATAAAAAACAAAGCGCCCCCGGAAACAGCCGTTTCCGGGGGGTTGCTGTCCTTTTATCCGTTCATGTTCGTGTAGCCTTCCAGGTACTCGTCCACGGCCCGGGCGCAGGCCCGGCCCTCGGCGATGGCGGAGGCCACCAGCGTGGCGCCCCGGCGCATATCGCCGGCGGCAAACACCTTCTCGTTGGCGGTGCGGAAGCGGCTGTCCCCCAGCCGTCCCCTCTCGTCCAGCGTCAGGCCGAAGGCGGCGGCCACGTCCGGTTCCGCGCCGGAGAATCCGGCGGCGAGCAGGAGCATCTGGGCGGGGAGCGTGTGCTCCTTCCCGGCGGTAAGGCACCGCACGGCGGTGAGCGCGCCGGACTCGTCCGTTTCCAGGGCCTTCGCCACGGTTTCGTACATCCGGGGATCGCGGCCGAATTTGGCGATGGCCTCCTCCTGGCCGTAATCCGGCCGGCCGCTCCGGCTGCGGTAGGGCCATACGGGGGCGGCGTCCGCCGGCGCGGGCTTGCGCACCAGCTGGGTGACGCTGGACGCGCCCTGGCGCAGGGCGGTGGCCACGCAGTCTGTGGCGGTGTCGCCGTTGCCGATGACGATCACGTCCCGGCCCCGGGCGGTGCAGACGCTGTCCTGCCCGGCCAGAATGGCCCGGGTGCTCTGCGTGAGGTATTCCATGGCCTGGTATACCCCGGCGGCGGAGGCGTTGTCCATGGGAACGGTCCGGGCCTGGCGGGCGCCGCAGCACAGCACCACCGCGTCGTATTCCGCCAGCAGCCTCTCCGCGGTGGCCGGATCGGCCGCGTCTTTGCCGGTGACGAAGGTGACGCCCTCGCTCTCCATCCGGCGCAGGCGGCGCTCCACCACGGATTTGTCCAGCTTCATATTGGGGATGCCGTACATCAAAAGCCCGCCGGGCCGGTCGTCCCGTTCAAAGACCACCACGCTGTGGCCCCGCTGGTTCAGCTGGTCCGCCGCCGCCAGTCCCGCCGGACCGGAGCCCACCACCGCCACCTGCTTGCCGGAGACCACCGGAGGCATATGGGGGGCGATGAGGCCGTGTTCATAGGCGTACTCGATGATGGCCAGCTCGTTGTCCCGCACAGAGATGGCCGCGTCCCCGTACAGCCCGCACACGCAGGCAGACTCGCACAGCGCCGGGCAGACCCGCCCGGTGAACTCGGGGAAATTGTTGGTCTTCAAAAGCCGGTCCAGCGCGTGCTGCCAATTGCCGTGGAACACCTCGTCGTTCCACTCCGGCACCAGGTTGTGCAGCGGGCAGCCGAACTCGGACTGGCAGAAGGGCACGCCGCAGTTCATGCACCGGGCCCCCTGCAGTTGGCGCTCGGCGGGGGAGAGGGCGCCGTGGAATTCCCCGAAGCTGTCGGTCCGGCAAGCCGGATCGGCCACGGGCAGATCCACCCGTTTGTAGTCCATGAAGCCTGTGGTCTTTCCCATGTCATGCCCCTCCTTTCTGGACGTTGTAGAACGCCTCCAGCTCCGCCTGCTGCCGCGGGACGCCCTTTTCTTCCAGCTGGGCGATGGCGGCCAGCATCCGGCTGTAATCGTTGGGGGTGATCTTTTTGAACAGGGGCAGCATGTCGTCCCAGTTGTCCAGCACGGTCTGGCCCCGCTTGGAGCCGGTGGCGGCCACGTGGGCCTGGATCATGCTCCGGAGCTGGATGATGTCATGCTTGGCGGTGACGGAGCTCATGGTCACCATATCCTTGTTCAGCCGCAGGTACAGCTCATATTTCTCGTCCAGCACGTAGGCGATGCCCCCGGACATGCCCGCGGCAAAGTTCTTTCCCGTGGGTCCGAGGATCACCGCGCAGCCGCCGGTCATATACTCGCAGCCGTGGTCGCCCACGCCCTCCACCACGGCCCGGGCCCCGGAGTTGCGCACGCAAAACCGCTCGCCGGCCATGCCGTTGATGTAGGCCTCGCCGGAGGTGGCGCCGTACAGGGCCACGTTGCCGATGATGATGTTCTCGCCGGCGTTGATGCGGCTGTTGGCGGGCGGCTTGACGATCAGCTTGCCCCCGCTGAGGCCCTTGCCCAGGTAGTCGTTGCTGTCGCCGGTGAGGCACACGGTCATGCCCTTGGGCAGGAAGGAGCCGAAGGACTGGCCGCCGCCGCCCCGGGCGTCGATGGTGACGGTGTCGTCGGGCAGGCTGTTGCCGAATCGCTTTGTGATCTCGGAGCCCAGGATGGCGCCAAAGGTGCGGTTGGTGCTGGAAACGTCCACGGAAACATGCTTGGGCGTTCCGTCCCGAAGGGTCTTTTTGAAGGCCGGCAGCAGCACGCTCACGTCCAGCGTCTTTTCCAGATGGAAGTCGTAATCCGCCTGGGGCACATGGTGCACCGCCACGCAGGAGCCCCGGCCGAAGATGCCGGACAGGTCCACGCTCCGCGCCTTTTCCGGGATCAGATCCTGGCGCATCCGCAGCAGATCCGTGCGGCCCACCAGCTCATCCACCGTCCGCACGCCCAGCTTCGCCATGATCTCCCGCAGCTCCTGGGCCACGAAACGCATGTAGTTCATCACGTATTCGGGCTTTCCGGCAAAGCGGCAGCGCAGGGCGGGGTTCTGGGTGGCGATGCCCGCCGGGCAGGTGTCCAGGTTGCACACCCGCATCATCACGCA
>CANQUE010000002.1 GCA_947626905.1 uncultured Oscillospiraceae bacterium | reverse complement strand
GCCATCATCGTGCCGCTGACCATCGCGGCGTTTCCTTTCGTGGCCCGGCTGGTGGAGACATCCATCCGGGAAGTGGATCAGGGGGTGATCGAGGCGGCCCAGGCTATGGGCGCCAGTCCCATGCAGATCGTGTGCAAGGTGATGCTCCCAGAGGCCAAGCCCGCCCTCATCTCCAACGTGACCGTGGCGCTCATCACCATCTTCGGCTACGGCGCTATGGCGGGCGTGCTGGGCGGCGGAGGCCTCGGCGCCATCGCCATCAACTACGGCTATTACCGCCGGCGGGAACTGGTCATGTGGGTCATGGTCATCCTGCTCATCGTCCTGGTGCAGATCTTCCAGAGCACCGGCAACTTCATCACCAAACGGAGCGACAAACGCATCCGGTGAACCATAGGAATCTATTTTTTCAAAAGGAGAAAAAACCATGAAGAAGACTCTTGCCATCATTCTGGCCCTGGTCCTGTGCCTGGGCGTCCTGTCCGGCTGCGGCGGCTCCAAGGAGACCGTCCTCAAGGTCGGAGCTTCCCCCACGCCCCACGCCGAGATCCTGGCCCAGGTGAAGGATGTGCTGGCCGAGCAGGGCATCAAGCTGGAGATCGTGGAGTACACCGACTATGTCCAGCCCAACGAGGCCGTTGAGTCCGGCGACCTGGACGCCAACTACTTCCAGCACACCCCCTACATGAACACCTTCAACGCGGACAACGGCACCCATCTTGTGAGCGTGGGAGCCATTCACTATGAGCCCTTCGGCATCTATCCGGGCAAGACCGCGTCGCTGGACGCGCTGCCTGACGGAGCCACCGTGGCCGTGCCCAACGACGGCTCCAACGAGACCCGCGCGCTGCTGCTGCTCCAGCAGGAGGGCCTGATCACCCTGGCTGACGGCATCGACGCCTCCTCCAACGCCACCAAGCACGACATCGTGGACAATCCCAAGAACCTGGACATCCAGGAGCTGGAGGCTGCCCAGCTGACCAACGTGCTGCCCGACGTGGACGTGGCCGTCATCAACGGCAACTACGCCCTGCAGGGCGGCCTGAACGCCGCCGAGGACGCGCTGGCTGTGGAGGACGCCTCCGGCGATAGCGCCCAGACCTACGCCAACATCATAGCCGTCAAGGAGGGCAACGAGAACAACGAGGCCATCCAGGCCCTGCTGAAGGCCCTGCAGTCCGACGCTGTGCGGGACTACATCAACAACACCTACGGCGGCGGCACGGTCGCGGTCTTCTGAGCCAAACCGAAAACAGCAAAAAACGTTCCGGGATCTTTCCCGGAACGTTTTTTGTTATGTAGGCTTTAGGCCAGCTTCGTCCCGCCCACCGGACGGATGGACAGCACGTGGCAGGCGCCGGCGCCCAGCACCGCCTCGATACCGGCCTTGAACTGGGCCAGCATGTCCTTGGGGACGAAGGCCTGGGCCGTGCCGCCGAAGCCGCCGCCGTGGACGCGGACCGCGCCCTTGCCGTTCAGAAGGTGCCGCGCCAGCGCGATGGTGAGCATCAGCGCCTGATCCTCGGTGTGGCCCGTGGGCACCACGTTTTGCAGATACATGGCCGAAGACAGGCCCGATGCGGAGGCCAGAGCCAGAAAACCCTCGAAGTCCCCGGCTCGCAGGGCGTCCGCCTGGGCGCCGGCCCGGTCGTTCTCGTCAAAATAGTGCATGGCCCGCAGCACCGCCCGGTCTCCGGCCAGGCGGCGCAGCGCCGGAATGGCGGGGGTGAAATCCTCCTCCGGTACTTCCCGGAGCACCTGCCGGCCAAAATAGCCGCTGACGGCCCGCAGCTCATCGGTGATGGCGGCGTATTCCGCCGTCAGATCCTCGTGGCCCGCGCCGGAGTCCAGGATGCACAGGGCGTAGCCCTCCGCGGCCAGATCCAGGCCGATGGCGTCCACCACCGGGTCGGCCGGGTCCAGAAAATCGATGGCCACCACGCCGCCCACGGAGGAGGCGGTCTGGTCCATTAGGCCGCAGGGCTTGCCGAAATACTGGTTCTCCGCCCACTGGCCGATCTGCGCCAGCTGGACAGGGGAGCATTTGCCGCCGAAATACAGGTCGTTCAGGATGTTGGCGATGAGCACCTCAAAGGCCGCGGAGGAGGACAGGCCGCTTCCTCCGGGCACGTCGGAAACGATATAGGCCTCCAGCCCCGCCCCGGCAAAGTCGCAGCCCAGGGCCTGGAACCGGGCGGCCACGCCCCGGATCAGGGCGGCGGTGGTGTTGCGCTCTTCCGGCCGGGGGGCCAGGTCGTCCAGGGCAATGGCCAGGGCGGGATAGCCCTCGGACTGGACCCGGAGCACGCCGGAGCCGGTGTGCCGCACGCCGGCCAGGATATCCAGATCCACCGACGCGGCCAGGACCCGTCCGTGCTGGTGATCGGTGTGGTTGCCACCCAGCTCTGTGCGGCCGGGGGCGGTGAAAAAGGCGTCCGCCTGACCGCCGAAGGTCTGCTCAAAGCCCTCCAGGACCCGTGCGTACCGGGCCCGGGCCCCCTCCAGGTGGGACGGGCCGTATAAATAGATCAGTTGACTGTCCAGCGCCCCGGAACAGAGCCGCTGGGAAAGGGTCTGCGCCATATAGACCACTCCTTTCGTAAGTCTATTGTAACATGCCCCGACAGATTTTTCCACAGGATGGGAGCTTTTTTCTCGCCGAAGCCGCCGGCGTCATGGCCCGGCGGCCTTTTCGTCTACGACGATGTCCTCTTTGGGGACCTTGTCCCAGGAGAACAGGCCGATGAGCGCCCGGGGCGTAACAGGTCCCGGGGCGGGGAGGAGGCCGGCCAGCCAGGCGAGCCGCCCCGTCAGTTCCTCGGCGGTGGTATCCAGGCGGATGAGCTGGGTGCTCAGACTGCCCAGCCGCTTGGAGAGCTTGCCCTCCATGCCGGTGAGCAGAGGCAGATGGCAGTATTCCGGCGGGGTGCCGCCCAGCAGGCGGATGAGCCAGGCCTGCCTGGGCGCGGAGGACAAAAGATCCCGCCCCCGGACCACCCGGGTCACGCCCATGAGCATATCGTCCACGCTCACCGCCAGCTGGTAGGCGTATACCCCATCCGCCCGGCGAATGATGAAATCCCCGCCCTCCCGGGCCAGATTTTGGGTATAGACGCCATAGTGGCCGTCCTCCACGGTGACGGTCTCATCCGGCACCCGCACCTTCCAGGCGGGGGGACGGTCCGACGCGAGCCGGGCGGCCCGCTCCGCGGCGCTCATATGGGCGCAGCGGCAGCCGGGGTCATGGACCGCCTCGCCGGGGTGGGGAGCGGAGGCCGCCGCCAGCCGTTGGGCCCGGCTGCACCAGCAGGGATATACCAGGCCCATCCGCTCCAGCGAGCGAAAGGCGTTCGCGTAGAGATCCGTGCGGTTCGCCTGTTGATAGGCCGGGTCCGGATAGCCCTCGTCCCAGTCCAGCCCCAGCCACTTCAGATCGGCGGCCAGAGCCCGGGCGTATTCCGCCCGGGTGCGGACCGGGTCCAGATCCTCCATCCGGAAGATCATCCGCCCTCCCAGGGCGCGGCAATCCAGCCATGCCAGAAGCATGGCCAGCAGATTGCCCAGGTGCATATACCCGGAGGGGCTGGGGGCGAAGCGCCCGGTGACCGATCGTTCCATACGTCCATTATAGCGAAAATGTGCGGTTTGTAAAGCCGAAGCTGGCCCCTGGCCTCTTGACAGCCGGGCCGGGGACTACTAAAATGAACTTAGATCGCGTAAGGAGGTCCTTTTATGAATCTGCCCAACAAGCTCACCATTGCCCGGATCGCCATGACAGCGCTGATGGTGGTGTTTCTGCTGCTGAACGGGGCCGTGTGGGCGTGGCTGGCGGCGGTGCTGTTTGTGGCCGCGTCCCTGACGGACATGGCCGACGGGCGGATCGCCCGCAGCCGGGATCTGGTGACCAATTTTGGAAAATTCATGGACCCGCTGGCGGACAAGATCCTGAATTACTCGGTGATGATCCTTTTGATCCCCGAGCGGCTGATCCCCACCGTGGCGGTGGTGATCATCCTGTTCCGGGAGTTTCTCGTCAGCGGCATCCGCCTGTCTGCCGCCGAGCAGGGCCGGGTGGTGGCCGCCAACATCTGGGGGAAGCTGAAGACGCTGGTCCAGGACCTGTCCCTGGTGGTGATCCTGGTCCTGCGGGCCTTGGACGCGGGGCCGCTGGAGGCGGTGGCAAACGGACTGATGTGGCTTTGCGCGCTGCTCACGGTGATCTCCGGCGGGATCTACCTGTGGCAGAACATCGACGTGCTGAAGGATTCGGACTGACGGCCCGGAGCGAAGGCCTATATTTGAAGGAGCGCGGACGGCTGTCCGCGCTCCTTTCTTTGGCGACAGGGGGATCACTTCTCCGCGAAGGCCGTCCGCAGGTACTCGTCCACTTCCTCCTTCGTGTCGAAGCAGCAGATGCCCACTTGGTTGCCCATGGCGCCGCTGAGGGCGTCGGGCATACGGGTGAAGAGCCTGGCGTTGGCGGCGTAGCGTTCCTGCAGCTGGGGCAGGGTCAGCACATAATCGCACTCGTCCCGCCGCCCGGCATAGACGCAGAAGCTCTTGGGGCCCTCGTAGCTGTGGCGGACCTGGTCAAAGGCCACCATGTCGGCCCACAGCTGGTATACGTCCGCGCTCTGGCTGAAGTTGAGCATATCCGGGGTGAAGCCGCCCGCCGGGCGCATGTTCACCTCCAGGGCCACGATATCCCCGGTCTTGCCCAGCCCGGGTTTGTCCGCGGTCAGGCGGAAGAACTCCAAGTGGAAGAACCGGCTGAAAGCGCCGAAGGCCGCCAGGGTGGCCTTGCCCGCCGCTTCCACCTCGGGGGGGATGGAACGGTTGACATAATACGAACAGGGCCGGTGCTCGTTGACCATGTCCATGATGGAGGTGGGGGAGATATGGCTGGCGGCGAAGAGGACCTGACCCTGGGAGTCGCAGATGCCGTCGTAGGTGGTCACCTCGCCGGGCACGAACTCCTCCATGACGTAATCCACCGGGGGCTTCGCGGCGAAGAAGGCGGCGGTATCCTCGTCGGAGCGGAGCTTATAGGTGGCGGTGGCGCCCACGCCGTTGTCCGGCTTCACCACCACAGGATAGCCCACCTGGGCGATAAAGGCCATGGCGGCGTCCAGATCTGTCACCAGCTGGAAGCGGGCCGCCGGGACACCGGCCTTTTTGTAAAACTCCTTCATGGCGGACTTGCTCTTGAATTTCCAGATCTCGTGGGCCTTCAGGCCGGTGGTGACGTTGAAGTCCGACCGCAGCTGGGCGTCCTGCTCCAGCCAGTACTCGTTGTTGGACTCGATCCAGTCCAGCTTGCCGTATTTGAAGGAGAAATAGGCCGCGGCCCGGAACACCTGGCCGTAATCGTCCAGGGTGTCCACTTTATAATACTCGGTCAGGGCCTGCCGCAGCTCCGGCCGCAGATCGTCATAGGGACAGTCGCCCACGCCCAGCACGTTGACGCCGTTGCCCCGCAGGCAGGCGCAAAAATGCCAGTATGCCTCCGGGAAGTTGGGGGAGATGAACAGAAAGTTCATAGGGTCACCTTTCTCTTTAATGATTTGCGCATTTAAGCAGCTACATTATATAGCCTTTTCTCCTAGAATGCAAGAGGGCGCATTGACAACCGTCCCGGCGGGGATTACAATGACGGCGGGAGGGATGCCATATGCGAAAGATACTGCTGGTCATCGACATGCAAAAGGACTTTATCGACGGGGCTCTGGGCACGCCGGAGGCTGTGGCCATCGTGGATCGGGTGGCGGAGGAGATCGGAAAGTATCCGCCGGAGAACGTGTTTGCCACCCGGGACACCCATCCGGCCGATTACCTGAACACCCAGGAGGGGCGCAATCTGCCGGTGGTCCACTGCGTGAAGGGCACCCCCGGCTGGGAGCTGAACGGGAAGATCGCCGCCGCCCTGGGCGCCGCCCAGATCATCGACAAGCCCACCTTCGGGTCCGTGGCCCTGGCGGAAAAGCTGGCGGCCATGGCGGCCGAAGAGGCGATCGACGTGACGTTGGTGGGGCTGTGCACGGATATATGCGTGGTGTCCAACGCCCTGCTGGTGAAAGCGTTTTTGCCGGAAACGCCGGTGTCCGTGATCGCGGACGCTTGTGCCGGCGTGACCCCGGCCAGCCACGCCGCCGCCCTGGAGACCATGAAGATGTGCCAGGTGAGGGTCGTGTGACAGCGGCGCGCAAGGACCGCGTCCGGGAAGCCCGGGCACGTCGCAAAAATAGATAAAAGGACGGTATGGCGTACGCCATACCGTCCTTTATTGGAGAAGGTCGCCGGTCGAATAGTTGGGCATACCGCTCCCGCTTTTTGGACGCCGCTTTTGTCTGGCACTAGGTCTGGCGCTGGGGCAGGCGCTTTCCGGCATGCCGCTTTTTCCGCTGGGAGCGGACCACCACGTAAACCATCATCACGATGGTGATGACGTAGGGGATGGTGTTGGTCAGATCGGAGCTGATATAGTCCTGCAGCCGCAGGCCGATGGCGTCGAAAAAGCCGAACATCAGTGCCGCCACATAGGCCATGGCCGGGTCCGCTTTGCTGAAGATCACGCAGGCGAAGGCGATGTAGCCCCGGGAGTTGGCCATGTCCTCGGCAAAGGTGCCCTGGAGCTGGCCCAGGGACAGGTGGGCCCCCGCCAGCCCGCACAGCAGCCCGCACAGGATGCTGGCCAGCCACTTCATCCTCTCCGGGGCGATGCCGGCGGTGCGCAGGGTCTCGGGCTTTTCCCCGGAGGCCCGCAGCCACAGCCCGTAAGGGGTCCTGTATACGAACAGCCACATCACCAGCACCAGCGCCCAGGTGACGTAGATGAACAGGGAGTTGTCGTTGAGTACCCGGCCCAAAAAGGGGATGGCGTCCAGGAAGGGGAGATGGACCGTGGGCAGGGCGGGGTTTCCCTTGGTGCCCGCCGTGCCGAAAATGGAGCGGGACAAAAAACTGGTCAGGCCCAGGGCAAAGGTGTTCAGCGCCGTGCCGATGATGAACTCGTCGGAGCGGAACTTCACCGTGAACAGGGCGAAGAAAAGCCCCACGATCACGCCCATGACCAGTACCAGCGCCACGCCCGCGGCGGCGGAGCCGAAGTACCAGCTGCCCAGCACGCCGAAGAAAGCGCCCATCAGGATCATGCCGTCCATGCCGATGTTCATGATGCCCGCGTGCTCGGTCATGGCTCCGCCCAGGGCCGCCAGGGCCACCGGGGTGGCGCTGCGGAGCATCTGATTGAAGGTCCCGGCAGAGAAGATGCCGGAGAGGATGTCCTCAAGCATGGTCCCGGCCCTCCTTTCGGCGGATGTCCTCCTGGGCCTTCCGGCGCTGGGCCCCGGCCCGCAGGGAGGAGAACACGCCGCTCTCCGCCGCCATGCAGAAGATGATGACGGTCTGGATGATGAGATAGATCTGGTTGGGGACCCCGGCGGTGAGCTCCATGCCCTGGGCGCCGGTCTTCAGTATGGCGAAAAAGAAACTGAGGAAGATCACCGTCACCGGCTGGTATCCGGCGATCATGGCCACCGTCAGGCCCTCGAAGTAGTATTGGTTGCTGACGCTGGAGCGGTACAGGTGCTCCACGCCGTAGACCCGGAACATCCCTACCAGTCCGCACATGGCCCCGGAGATCACCATGCATCCGATCACCAGCCGGTCGGTCTTGATGCCGGAGAAAAAGGCGAAGCGGGGATTCTGGCCCGTCAGGCGCATCTCATAGCCTTTGGAGGTCTTTTCCATCACATACCAGGTCAGCACCGTGATGACCGCGGCGGCCAGGATGGCGGTGGAAAGGTTCGAGCCGGGGATCAGGCTCTTGAACCAGAGCCGGGGGTCCAGCTGGGCGGTGGCCGCCACCATGTTTTTGTTGGGGTTTTTCCAGGGGCCCTTGGCCAGATACTGGCACAGACTGGCGGCTATGGTGTTGAGCATGATGGTGGTAATGACCTCGTTGACCTTGACCTTTACCTTCAAAAAGCCGGGGATCAGGGCATAGAGCCCGCCCACGGCCATGGCCGCCAGCGCCGCGGCGGGCAGGGCGATCCACGGGGAGAAGCTCCCCAGCCACACCCCTACCTGGCAGGAGACCACGGCGCCCAGCAGCAGCTGACCCTCGCCGCCGACGTTGAATATGCCCACCCGGGAACCCAGCACGCAGGCCAGGCCGGTGAGGCACAGCACCATGGCGTATTCCAGAAGATCGCCGATATGCCGGGCGCTGGAGAAGGCCCCCTCCGCCATGGCGGCGTAGGCCCGGAGGGGATCGAACCCGGCGACGGCGAGGATCGCCGCGCCGATGGCAAAGGCCAGCAGCACGCTCACCGCCAGGCTCCCCAGGTAGCCCCAATTCAGCTTTTTCAGCTTGTCCATCAGCCTGCCTCCTCCCGTTTTCCGCCGCCGGTCATATGCCAGCCGATCTCGTCCTTGGAGAATGTTCCGGAGAACTCTCCGGTGATACGTCCTTCGTAAAGGGTGACGATCCGGTCGGACAGGCGGAACACCTCGTCCAGGTCCGCCGAGCACAGCAATATGGCGCAGCCCTGGTTCCGCTTGGCGATGATCTGGCTGTGGATGAACTCGATGGCGCCCACGTCCACCCCCCGGGTGGGCTGGGCCACGATGAGCACCGGCGCGTCGAAGGAGAACTCCCGGGCGATGACCACCTTTTGCATATTGCCGCCGGACATGGACCCGGCGGGCGCCTGGGTGCCCGCGCCGCGGATATCGAATCTCTCGTATAGCTGGCTGGCGTAACGCTCCACGGTGGACATGCGCCGGTGGAAACCGAAGCGGGTGAACCGCTTTTCCCGCTGGCGGCCCGCCAGCAGGTTGTCCGCTACGGTGGCCTGGGCGCTCACACCGGTGGCCAGCCGGTCCTCCGGTACGTGGGCCAGGCCCACCGCCCGGATGGCGCCCGGGTCCTGGCCGGTCACGTCCCGGTCCAGCAGGAAGACCTTGCCGGACTCGGGCCGGATCATGCCGGTGATGGCCTCGATCAGCTCGCTCTGGCCGTTGCCCTCCACCGCGGCGATGCCCAGCACCTCTCCGGCCCGGACCGAGAGGGAAACGCCCCGTACGGCCGCCAGGCCCCGGCTGTCCCGGACCTTCAGGTCCTCTACCCGGAGAAGCTCCTTCCCGGGGGTCCCGGTCTTTTCCAGCTCGTCGTAGAGCATCGGCCGGCCCACCATCATGGAGGCCAGCAGCTTTTCATCCACATCGGCGGTATCCCGCACGCCTACCAGCTGTCCCTTGCGCATGACCCCTACCCGGTCGGAAATGGCCATGACCTCATAGAGCTTGTGGGTGATGATGATCACAGTCATGTGCCGCTGCCCGACGATCCGGCGGATGACGGCGAACAGCTCCTCCGTTTCCTGGGGGGTGAGCACGGCGGTGGGCTCATCCAGGATCAGGATCTCCGCGCCCCGGTGGAGGGCCTTGAGGATCTCCACCCGCTGCTGCAGGCCCACGCTCAGATCCCCCACCACGGCGGACGGGTCCACCGCCAGGCCGTATTCCGCGGAGAGCGCCTCCGTTTCCCGGCGGGCGGCGGCGCTGTCGAAGAAGATGCGGCCCTTCCGGGGCTCCCGGCTGAGGACGATGTTCTCCGCCACGGTGAAGGAGGGCACCAGCATGAAGTGCTGGTGGACCATGCCCACGCCCCGGGCGATGGCGGCGCGGGGGGCGAACCGGTCGACCGGGCTGCCGTTGATGTACACCCGCCCGTCGGTGGGGGTCAGGATGCCGTAGAGTATGTTCATCAGGGTGGACTTCCCCGCGCCGTTTTCTCCCACCAGAGCGAATACCTCGCCCTTTTTGATCTCAAGGGAAACGTCGTCGTTGGCCAGTACGCCGGGGAAGGCCATGCTCACGTGCTCAAATCGCACGGCGGTCTGCTCCAATGCGGTCACCTCGCTTTCGCATATCTGGAAAGAGGGGCGCGTTGGAAAACGCGCCCCTTCTCGTATGACAGTGCCTCAGCTGCGGGTGGTGTTCACCACGATCGTGCCGGAGATGATGGCTTCCGCGATGTCGGCCACCTCTTCTTTCAGCTCGTCGGGGACCTGCTGGACCGAGCCGTCCTCGCCGTAGCCGATGCCCACGTAGCCGGTGGACATGTCCGCCACCCAGGTGGTGCCCCAGAGGGAGGCGTCGCCGCCGATCAGCTTGGAGATGGCGTCATAGATGGAGTCGCCCACCTCTTTTTTCATGGAGCAGATGATCACGTCCTCGTTGATGTACTTCTGATCGGAGTCCACGCCGATGGCGTAAAAGCCCTTTTCCGCGGCCGCCTCGAACACGCCGTCGCCGGTGGCGGAGGCGATCTGGAAGATCACGTCGGCGCCGGAGTCGTTCAGAGAGATGGCGCACTCCTTGCCCACGGCGGGATCGGTGTAGGTGTTGGCGTAGTTGTGCATCACGTCGATGGTCGCGTCATGGGCCTCGGCCCAGTACTGGGCGCCCTGCTCATAGCCAACGATGAAGTCGTTGATGGTGTCCGCGTCCTCGCCGCCCACCGCGCCGATCACGCCGCTCTGGCTCATGGCCGCGGCGATATAGCCGGCCAGGAAGGAACCCTCGTTCTGGGCGTAGGTGATGTTCAGCACGTTCTCCACGGGGGCGGAGGTGGCGTTATCGATCCAGATCCACTTCACGTCCGGATACTCCGGGGCGATGGTCTCGATGTCATAGAATTCCCAGCCCACGCAGACCACCACGTCGGCCACGTCGGCGGCGTTGCGCATCTGGGTGGCATGGTTCTCGCCGTTGCACTCGATGGTCTTCGGCTCGACGCCGAAATCGGCTGCCAGCTTGTCCAGGCCGGCTTTAGAGGAGTCATAAAAGGACCGGTCGCCGAACTTGTCGGCCACCACCAGGGCCACGGTCAGCTTCTCTGCGTCGCCGCCGGCGTCCTTTCCGCCGCCGCAGGCGGCCAGGGACAGCACCATCACGACGGCCAGCACCAGGGCCAGGATCTTCGTCTTCATGTTTTGTTCCTCCCAAATCTCATTGGTGGCGGCCTCTGGCCGCTTTGGGACGATTATAGCAATTTCCGCCAGCGGTTGCAAGAGGCGGGGCCCGCCGCGGCAAAATTTTCCCGCCGGACCGGGCCGCCTGGGCAGGCTTGCATTTTTTCCCAGCATACGGTATAATAACATTTCAACACAGCGACAGACAGAAGGGAGACGACGCATATGAATCTTTGGCACGATATCCGCCCCGCCCGCCTGAAGCCGGACGATTTTCTCGCGGTGATCGAGATCGAGAAGGGGTCGAAGAACAAGTACGAGATGGACAAGGAGACGGGCGCGCTGCGCTTGGACCGCATTTTGTACACCTCTACCCACTATCCCGCCAACTACGGTTTTATTCCCCGCACTTACGCCGACGACGGGGACCCCCTGGACGTGCTGGTGCTGTGCAGCGAGGCCATCCGGCCTCTGAGCCTGGTACGGGTATATCCGGTGGGCTTCATCACCATGATGGACAACGGCAAGGTGGACGACAAGATCCTGGCGATCCCCTTTGAGGACCCGATGTATAACATCTTTAAGGACCTGAACGACCTGCCGGCCCATATCCACCGGGAGATCCAGCACTTCTTCACCGTCTATAAGAGCCTGGAGCCGGGAAAGGAGTCCGTGGTGGACAACGCCCACGGTCGGGAGGAGGCCTTGGAGGTCATCCGCAAGGCCTTCGCCGACTATGTGGACAAGTTCTGCCGGTAAAGCATTTCCGATCCGCCCCGGAGGCGCCGCCTCCGGGGCTTTTCTTTTTTGCCGGCCGGAGCCGTTGTGAAACCGGGGCGATTGTGATATGATAAAAGAAAAAACATTCCCGGGCCGGCGCGGACCGGGTGAAAGGACGGACGAAACATGAACACCGGCGAATGCATCCACGGCTTTCGGGTGCGCTATTCCCAGCCCCTTCCGGAGATCGGGGCCACCCTGTGGCGGATGGAGTACGAGAAAAACGGAGCGGACCTGATCTGGCTGGACAGGCCCGACGACAACATGACCTTCTCCATCGCCTTCAAGACCATCCCCCAGGACAGCACCGGCGTGTTCCATATTCTGGAGCATTCCGTGCTGAACGGCTCGGAGAAGTACCCGGTGAAGGAGCCCTTCGTGGAGCTGCTGAAAAGCTCCATGGCCACGTTCCTCAACGCCATGACCTTCTCGGACAAGACCATGTACCCGGTATCCAGCCGGAACCGGCAGGATCTTCTCAATCTGATCGACGTGTACATGGACGCGGTGCTCCACCCGGTGAGCCTTCGGGACCCCCACGCCTTTTTGCAGGAGGGCTGGCATTATGAGCTGGACAGCCCGGAGGGAGAGCTGCGCTGGAACGGCGTGGTCTACAACGAGATGAAGGGCGCTTTCGCCTCCTCCAACACGGTGCTGTACGATGAGCTGGGGGCCATGCTCTTCCCGGATAACTGCTACCGCTTCTCTTCCGGCGGCCACCCGGAGCACATCCCGGAGCTGACCTATGAAAACTATTTGGCCAGCCACCGGCGGTTTTATCACCCCTCCAACAGCTATATCTGCCTGGACGGACAGGTGGACCTGAACAGTGTGCTGGCGAAGCTGGACAGCTTCCTGGCCCCCTATGAGCGGATCGATCCGCAAGCGGATATCCCCCTGCAGGCGCCGGTGGCCCCGGCGGAGCGCACATGCGCCTATGAGATCGGCCCGGAGGAGGATGAGGCCAACAAGGCCATCCTGGCCGGCGGATGGGTGTTCGGGGATTGGTCGGAAACGGAGAAGAGCCTGGCCTTTTCCGTGCTTACCTCGGCTCTGACCGGCACCAACGAGTCGCCGCTGACAAAGGCGCTGCTGGACGCGGGTCTGGCGGAGGACGTGGCCTTCGTGAGCGACGACGGCATCGCTCAGCTCTGCGCCATGCTGGTGATCCGCAATACGGACCCGGCGAAAAAGGAGCAGATCTGGGCTCTGGTGGAGCGGACGCTGGCGGATCTGGCGGACAAGGGCCTTGACCACAAGCGCCTGCACAGCATCCTCAACCGCCTGGAATTCACCACCCGGGAGAAGGACTTCGGCGGGATGCCCCGGGGATTGGTGTACGCCATCACCGCGCTGGAGAGCTGGCTGTACGGCGGCGACCCGGCGCAGAAATTCAGCTATGAGGACGTCTTCCGCTCCCTGCGGGAGAAGATCGACGCCGGCTGGTTCGAGACCTTCCTGCGCCAGACCCTTTTGGACAATCCTCACCGGGCGAGGCTTCTGATGCTGCCGGACAAGACTCTGGGAGAGAAGAAGCGGGCCCGGGAGGCCGCCCGGCTGGCCCAGATCAAGGCCGGATGGGACAGCGGCCGGATCGAAAAGGTCATGGCGGATTTCCAGGCTCTGCGGGCCCGGCAGAGCCGGTCCGACACGCCGGAGCAGCTGGCCAGCCTGCCCGTGCTGGCGCTGTCCGACATCCCCCGGCAGGGCGCGTCTTTGGCACTGGAGGCGGAAACGGCGGAGGGTACGACCGTGCTGAACCAGCCTTGCCAGACCGGAGGGATCACCTATCTCGACCTGTATTTCTCCTTGGGGGACATGCCTCTGGAGAAACTTCCGGCGGCCAGCTTTTTGGCGGAGCTGCTGGGGCAGGTGGCCACGGAGCGGTACTCCGTGCTGGCGCTGCGGGATGAGATCGAGGGAAATCTGGGCCGCTTCTCCGCCGGCCAGACGGTGCTGGCCCGGCCGGGCCAGTGGGAGCAGGCCACGCCCTATCTGCTGGTGAGCGTATCCCTGCTGGAGGACCACAAGGCGGACGCCGTCCGGCTGCTGGGGGAGATCCTCACCGGTTCCCGGATGGACGATACCGGGTATATCTACAACATCCTGCGCCAGGAACGGCTGGGCATGGAGCAGGCGGTGGCCATGAGCGGCAACTCCTATGCCGCCATGCGGGCCGGCGCGGGGTGCTCCGCCAAGGGCGCGGTGAACGAGGCCATGCAGGGCCTCACCCTGCTGCGCTGGCTGCAGCGGGCGGACAAGGCCTTTGCCGAGGAGGGGGAGGCCCTGTGTCGGGACCTGGCGGCGCTGGCCAGGGAGATCTTCGTCCGGGAGCGGGTGAGCCTGTCCGTCACCGGGCCCCGGGACGACGGCTTCGTGGCCGCGGTGCTGGGCGCGCTGGGCCGGGGCTCTCAGGGTCCGGCGGTCCGGTATCCCCTGGCCCCCGCCAAGCGGGAGGGCTTTGTCATCCCCGCCCAGATCGGCTTTGCCGCCAAGGCCTCCAACGCCACGGCGCTGGACGGCGCTTATTGCGGCGCCGGCCGGGTGGCCGGGCAGATGCTCACCTATGGCTACCTCTGGAACGCCGTGCGGGTGAAGGGCGGCGCTTACGGCGTGGCCCTGTCTGTGCGGCCGGACGGGGACGTGGCCTTCTCCAGCTACCGGGATCCCAGCCCGGCCAATACCCTGAAGACCTTTGACGGCGCGGGCGCGGAGCTGCGCCGGATATGCGGGAGCGGAGAGCGGCTGGACAAGTATATCATCAGCACGGTGGCGGCCACCGAGCCGCTGCTCACCCCCCGCATGGAGGGGCTCCGGGGCGCGTCGCTGTACCTGAGCGGACAGAGCGGCGCGGATCTGCAGCGGGAGCGGCAGCAGATATTGGATACCACCGCCGAGGAGCTGGTGGGATACAGCCATGTGCTGGACCGGGTCTGCGCCCAGGAGCGGGTGTGCGTCATAGGCGGAAAAGCCGTGGTGGACGCCTGCGACGGGCTGGACAGCGTGGAGAGCGTGCAATAACCGCCGGTCAGGAGAGCGGCCCGGACAGACCGGGCCGCTTTTCCATGTCATTTGACGGATGGGTATGGGTGTGGTAAAGTATCCGAAGAACGATGGCGGAAAGGAGCGGCGGGCGATGACCTATAAAGTGCTGATCGTGGAGGACGACGCCGCCATGGCCGCGGCCATGGAAAAACAGCTGGGCGCTTGGGGCATGGATGCCCGGCCGGTCCGGGATTTTCGCAATGTCATAGGAGAGTTCGCCGCCTTCGACCCCCATCTGGTGCTGATGGACATCGCGCTGCCGTTTTTTAACGGCTATCACTGGTGCGAGCAGATCCGGGCCGTGTCCTCGGTGCCGGTGGTGTTCATCTCCTCCGCGTCGGACAATATGAACATCGTCATGGCCATGACCATGGGCGGGGACGATTTTCTGCCCAAGCCGGTGGATCTGGAGGTGATGATGGCCAAGATCCAGGCGGTGCTGCGCCGGACCTATGACATGAGCGGCAAGACCCCGGTGCTGGAGCACAGGGGCGTGGTGCTGAACCTGAACGACGCCAGCCTCAGCTATGAGGGCCGGCGGGTGGAGCTGACGAAAAACGAGTTTCGCATTTTGCAGACTCTCATGGAGAACCGGGGAAAGGTGGTCAGCCGGGATACGCTGATGACCCGCCTGTGGCAGCAGGACAGCTACGTGGAGGAGAATACCCTCACGGTGAACGTGACCCGGCTGCGGAAAAAACTGGAGGACGCGGGCGTGCAGGATTTCATCGTTACCCGGGTGGGCGCGGGCTATATCGTGGGGTGAGAGAATGGAACAGGCGGGCTTTTTCCACTACCTGCGGGCCAAATGGCGGGTCGCGGCGGCGCTGGCGCTGTTCACGGCCATCTTTGCGGGCGTGTTTTTCCTGTACGGCCTGGACGAAGAGCCGGTGCTGTACGCCGCCGGATTGTGCGCGCTGGCGGGGGCCGGGCTGATCGGGGCGGGATATTGGCGCTACCGCCGGGAGCATATGCTCCGGCGGGCGGCGCTGGCGAGCCTGCCGGAGCGGGCGGAGCCCCTGCCGGAGGCCGCTGCCCCCGGCGAGGAAGACTTTCGGGCCATGGCGGAAAAGATGAGCGGGGCGTACCGGGCGGCGGTGAGCGGTTCCGCCCGGGAGCGGGCGGAGAATCTGGATTGGTTCACCGCCTGGGTCCACCAGATCAAAACGCCCATCGCCGTCATGCACATGACGCTCCAGGGGGAGGATACCCCGGAGCACCGGGCGCTGGAGGGGGAGCTGTTCCGGGTGCGGCAGTACGCGGATATGGCCCTGAACTATCTGCGGTTGGGCGAGGGGAGCGGCGATCTGCTGATCCGGATGTATCCGCTGGACGACATCATCCGCCAGGCCGTGCGCAAGTACGCGCCCCAGTTTGTGATGAAGCGGCTGACGCTGCGCTATGACGGCACCGGGGAGCGGGCGCTCACCGACGAAAAGTGGCTGGGCTTCATTTTGGAGCAGCTTTTGGACAACGCCGTGAAATACACCGCCGCCGGGTCTGTCACCGTGGCGGTGTCGCCGGGGCCGGTGGTGCGCATCACGGACACGGGCATAGGCGTGGCCGCCGACGATCTGCCCCGGATCTTTGAAAAGGGATTCACCGGCTACAACGGCCGGACGGACAGATCCGCCACGGGGCTGGGGCTGTACCTGTGCCGCCGGGCGGCGGAGAAGCTGCACCACCGGCTCTGGGCGGAGTCTGCGCCGGGAGAGGGCAGCACGTTTTATCTGGACCTACATTCCGATCCGCTGGAAGTGGAGTGAGGCCGGGCCTTACAAATTTGTCATATCCGGGGGCTGAAATGTCACGCGATTCGATTTCGGCGCCCCGGATATCCTGCTATGATGGGGGCATAAAAGGAGGTCGTGTCGCATGACGATTTTGACAGTGGAGAATCTGGGGAAGGTCTATACCGGCCGGTTCGGAGGCAACCAGGTGCGGGCGCTTAACAACGTGTCCTTCGGCGTGGAGCAGGGGGAGTATGTGGCCATCATGGGCGAGTCCGGCTCCGGGAAGACGACGCTTCTCAATATCCTGGCCGCTTTTGACAGACCAACCTCCGGGCAGGTATATCTGCAGGGCAAGGACCTGACGGCCGTCAAAGAGAGCGAGCTGGCCGCTTTTCGCCGGGAGAGCCTGGGCTTCGTGTTCCAGGACTTCAACCTGCTGGATACGTTCAATCTGCGGGACAATATCTTCCTGCCGCTGGTGCTGGGGGGCATGGGCTATGTGGAGATGGCCAAGCGGCTGCAGCCCATCGCCCAGCGCATGGGCATCACCGACGTGCTGACCAAGTATCCTTACGAGGTCTCCGGCGGACAGAAGCAGCGGGCGGCGGTGGCCCGGGCGGTGATCACCCAGCCGAAGCTGCTCTTGGCGGACGAGCCCACGGGGGCGCTGGACTCCAAGAGCTCCGACGCGCTGATGGATCTGTTCGCGTCCCTGAACCGGGAGGGGCAGACCATCCTCATGGTCACCCACTCCACCAAGGCCGCCAGCCACGCCGGGCGGGTGATCTTCATCAAGGACGGGGAGCTGTTCCACCAAATCTACCGGGGCGGGGCCACCAACGAGCAGATGTACCAGAAGATTGCCGACACCCTTACCCTGCTGGCCACGGGAGGGGACGGGCATGAATAAGCGTTTTTATGCCCGGCTGGCCCGGCAGAACCTGCAAAAGAACATCCGCTCCTACGGCCCCTACATGCTGGCCTGCGTGCTGACGGTGTGCATGTTCTTTATCATCCTGATGCTGTCGGTCAGTCCCAGCCTGCAGTCCATGACCGGGGCCACCACCATCCAGCTCGTCATCCGTTACGGAGTGATCGTGGTGGGGCTGTTCGCTGTGATCTTCATCTTTTACACCAACAGCTTTCTCATCAAGCGGCGCAAGCGGGAATTCGGACTTTTCAACGTGCTGGGGCTGGAGAAAAAGCATCTGGCCCGGGTGATCGGACTGGAAACATTCTATATGGCCCTGGTCAGTCTGGGTCTGGGGCTGGTGCTGGGCGCGGCGCTGACCAAACTGATGCTTCTGGTGGTGGCGAAGCTTCTGGGCATGCCGGCGCCTATGGGCTTTTTTGCCGGGCCCCGGCTGCTGCTGACGGTCATCGGCGTGACGGCTGCCCTTTTCGCGGCCATTTTCCTGCTCGTCTTCCTCTACAGCGTCCGGCAGGTGTACGTGGCCCGGCCGGTGGAGCTTTTGCAGGCCGAGCACGCTGGCGAGCGGGAGCCCAAGGCCAAGTGGCTGCTGGCGCTGGTGGGAGCGGCATGCCTGGGGGCGGGATACTACATCGCCATTACCACCACCGACGTGCTCCAGGCCATATTTCTGTTCTTCGTGGCGGTGGTGCTGGTGATCATCGGCACATACCTACTGTTCACCGCCGGGAGCATCGCCATTTTGAAGGCCATGCGGGCCAACAAGCGCTATTACTATCAGACCCGGCACTTCACCGCCGTGTCCGGCATGATGTACCGGATGAAGCAGAACGCGGTGGGCTTGGCCAACATCTGCATCCTCAGCACCATGGTACTGGTGATGGTGTCCGGCACCAGCTGCCTCATGCTGGGCATGGATACGGCCCTGAAGGAGCGCTATCCCTATGATGTGAACATCTCCCGCAGCGATCCTGCGACCATTGAAATGGTCAAAAAGGCGGTAGCGGACGCGGGCATCCCAGCGGCGGACGAGGTGGAATACGATTACATCACCTTCGCCGCCTACCGGCGGCCCGAGGGGCTGGCGGTCACCACGGACTATACCATGGACACGGAGAGCAGCCTGGCGGACGTGCTGGTGACGGACCTGGCCGACTATAACCGCTGTACTGGCCAGGACTATACCCTGGCCCCCGGCGAGATCCTGCTCAAGGTGGAGCGGGCGGATTATACGGCGGACACCCTGGCGCTGCTGGACAGGACTTATACCATCAAAGAACAGGTGGACTCCGCGGTGAAGTACGGCAATCTGACCCCCAACCTCACCAGCACTTGGTATATCGTGGTGCCTGACCTGGACGAGCTGGCGCGCATCAACGCTGCCGTAAGCGCGCAGATGGGCGTGTTGGAGCCCGAGATGCAGCAGGAGGAGGGCTACCGGCTGCGCCGGTTCTACGGCTTCGATGTGCCCGGCCATGACGACGAGACGGCGCTGAACGCCCGGCTGGCCATCCGGGCGGCATGGGAGAAGGCCAGCGGGGACGACGCTGTGGACCCGGAGGGAACCTACGAGTGCCGGGCCTGGGAGCGGCAGGACTTCGTGAGCTTGTACGGCAGCCTCTTCTTCCTGGGCATGTTTTTGGGACTGCTGTTCACCATGGCGGCCATCCTCATCATCTATTACAAGCAGATGAGCGAGGGCCGGGACGACCGGGAGCGGTTCCAGATCATGCAGAAGGTGGGCATGAGCCGGCAGGAGGTGAAGCGGACCATCCACGAGCAGGTGCTGATCGTGTTCTTCATGCCTCTGGTGACGGCGGGGGTGCACACCGGCTTCGCCTTCCCCATCCTCAACCGGGTGATGGCGCTGTTCAACCTGATGAGCACGGAGTTTTACCTGTGGTGCGTGGTGGGCTCTTTCGGGGCGTTCGCGGCGCTGTACGCGGTGGTGTACGCCCTCACCGCCCGGACCTATTATAAGCTGGTGAGTACGTGAAGGAGGCGCGGGCATGAAACTGACGGCGATCGTCTTTATGCTGCTTCTGCTGGCGGGGGCGCTGCTGCCCGGATGCGATAAGGAGCAGATATTGGATCTGTACGGCTCCGTGGTGGAGGCGGCGGGAAACGTGGGGCTGGACACGGCGCTGACTCTGAAAGGGGAGCGGAGCTTCGGCCGGGATAAGTACACCGGGACCTACTCGGCCGGATATGAAGACTTCACCGGGGAGGAGGCCCTGTTCGGGGGGACGGCGCTGGAGCGCCGGGAGAACGACCACGTGACCGTGGTCTGCACCCTGGAGGGGACCGGGTCCGCCCGGCTGGAGTGGAACTGCGGCGCGGCCGACGCCGTGATCCTGGCGGATACCCAGGAGGAGGCCTCCTGTGACAAGACCGTCTACCTGGGGCCGGGGAGCAACTACTTCAACCTGGTCTGCGAGGGTTTCACCGGGAGCGTGGATCTGAAGATCGAATGAAAAAAACGGGGCGGTTTTCCGCCTCCGCGAACCAGGGCCGCCTCCGGGCGGCCTTTTCATATCCGTAACGGGTTGTATGCTTTTCCAAAAGATCAAGGGCGATCGGCTAGAATATTTTGACATTTTTATATTGAGATTTTTATGTATTTATCGGTTTCCTATGCTATAATGGCTATGAAATAGCCATTATATTTGATTTAAGGCGGTTTTGCTCCCGGCCAAGGCCGGAACCGCAAAACATGCCCCATTATAGCATCCCGCCCAGAGGTGGATATGTTATAATGACCGCAGGGCGGTCATTATACATGATTTGAGGCGGTTTTGCTCCCGGCCAAGGCCGGAACCGCAAAACGTGCCCCATTATAGCATCCCGCCAGAGGCGGATATGCTATAATGACTATAAACAGTTAATATAGGGGGGCGTACTTATGCCGGTCACACCGGAGGCGAACAGCGAACTGCGGCGCATCGCCAGGCAGCTTCGCCTGACGGTCATCGACGTGATGGCCTGGTCCGGCGGAGCCCATGTGGGCGGATCTTTGAGCTGCATGGATCTGCTGACGGCGCTGTATTTCAAATATCTGAAGATCGACCCGGAGCGGCCGGACTGGGAGGAACGGGACCGGTTCATCCTGTCCAAGGGCCATGCGGCGGCGGGCTATATCCCCGTACTCAGCGAGCGGGGCTATTTCCCCCACGCGCTGCTGAAGACCTTCAACCACTTCGGCAGTCCCTTTGCCATGCATCCGGACAGCAACAAGGTGGTGGGCTGCGACGTGTCCGCCGGGAGCCTGGGCCACGGGCTGCCCATAGCGTTCGGCATGGGGCTGGGCTTCCGGTACCAGGGCCGGGACAACAAGGTGGTCTGCCTGCTGGGGGACGGAGAGAGCTGCGAGGGGAGCGTCTGGGAGGCGGCCATGGCCATTTCCCACTACAAGCTGACCAACGTGATCCCCATCGTGGACCGCAACGGCCTGATGATCGACGGCACCACCGAGCAGGTGATGGCCCTGGAGCCCTTCGCGGACAAATGGCGGGCGTTCGGCTTTGATCCCATCGAGATCGACGGCCACGACTTTTTCCAGATCGGCGAGGCGCTGGACAGAGCCTGGGCGGCCAAGGACAGGCCCGTCGTCATCATCGCCCATACGGTGAAGGGCAAGGGCGTGGATTTCATGGAAAACCAGATACCCTATCACTATGCCGCGGGGGACTCGGTCCTGTGCGCCAGAGCCAAGGCCTCCATCGAGAACGCCTATAAGGAGGTGGACTGACCATGGCGGAAAGCGCTGTCACCGGTACCAACTGGACCTGCTACGACTCCAGCACCATGACCAGCCGTGAGATCTACGGCAGGACCCTGGCGGAGCTGGCCAAGGCCGATCCCCGGATCGTGGCCCTCACGGCGGACCTGGAGAAGTCCACCGCCCTCAACAAGTTCGGCGAGGTCTTCCCCGAACGGATCTTCAATGTGGGCATCGCCGAACAGGATCTGTTCGGCGCGGCGGCGGGCATGGCCAAGACGGGCCTGATCCCCTTTGCCAGTACCTTCGCCATTTTTGCCTGCCTCCGGGCGGGGGAACAGATCCGCACCGACATCGCCTATCAAAACCTGCCGGTGAAGATCATCGCCACCCATGGCGGCATGAGCTTCGGCCACGCGGGCACCACCCACCACTGCACGGAGGACTTTGCCGTCATGCGGGCCATCGCCAACATGACCGTGATCTGCCCGGCGGACGGCGTCGAGACCAGCCGGGCCATCCGGGCCTGCGTGGACGTGCCGGGGCCGGTGTATATGCGGATCGGACGGGGATTCGAACCGCCCTGCTATGAGAGCGAGGACTATGACTTCCAGATCGGAAAGGCCGTCACCATGCGCCCGGGCAAGGACATGACCATCATCGCCTGCGGCATCGGCGTGCTCCAGAGCCTGAACGCCGCCAGGACCCTGGCGGAGGAGGGCATCGACGTGCGGGTGGTGAACATGCACACCCTCAAGCCCCTGGACCGGGAGGCCGTGCTGGCGGCCGCCGCCGAGACCGGCCACATCCTCACCGTGGAGGAGCACAATGTGATCGGCGGCCTGGGCGACGCGGTGGCCAGCGTGCTGGCGGAGGAGGGCGCCGTCTGCCGTTTCCACAAGCACGGCGTCAAGGACATCTTCGCCGAGATCGGCTATGCCGAGGACCTGTATGCCTATTACGGCCTGGACGCCAACGGCATCGCCGACGAGGCCCGGCGGATGATGGGCATCGACACCCCGGAAGACGACAACTGGGAGGACGAATGATATGGCGACGGAACAGGACGTCATCACCGCGAAGCTGTTTCTCAACGCGGCCATGCCCGTGCTGCAGGTGCTCATGGACGAGAGCCCCAAGCTGAAGGGCAAGAGATTCAACCATGTGATCCAGTTCGGCGCGAAAAACGGCGAAGAGCTGATCTGCTGCACCATGACCTTCTCCGACGGCCATCTGGATGTGGTCCAGGGGCCGTCGGACAAGGCGGATATCGTGATGACCTTTTCCTCGGTGGAGAAAATGAACGCCCTCTTAAAGGGCACCGGCACCCATCTGCCCGCCATCAAAGGCAATGTGGCCGTGGCGTTTTATTTTTTGCTCAGCTATCTGATGGGGCTGAAGGTGATGACCAAAACGCCCCAGAACGATCTGGAGAAGTATTTGAAGGTAAAGTGTTCCCTGTACCTGATCTGCCGGGCCCTGAGCACCTATAACAAGCTGGGGGACCCGGACTTCCACGAGTTCTGCCACCGCCAGCCGGACCGGATCTATCAGTTCCGGGTGGAGGAGGGCGATGATCCGGCAAAGATCGCCTGTTATCTGCGGGTGTGCCAGGGCAAGAGCAAGTCCGGCCATGGGGTCTATGCCCGCCGGACGCCCTTTGTGCTGTTCCGGTTCACCAGCGTGGAGGGGGCGCTGAAGGTGCTGGGCAAGCAGGTGGGCTTTGTCGCCGCGGAGGAGCAGGGCTATGTGGAGCTGGTGGGCAGTCCGGAATACGCCAGCCTTTTGAACGACTACATGGCGATCATCCAGGCGATGGTGACCTGAGATGTACATACTGGATAAGCTCTATATCGGCGCGAACCGGATATACCACGGGGGCTTTGCCCTGGTCAAGGCGCTGGTCCACTGGCGGCATCCGGCGCTGGTCGCCGGGCCGGGGAGCGTCGGGCGCATCCCGTTTCTGCTCCAGTCCGCCGGGCGGAAGCATCCCATGATCGTGACGGACCCCTATCTGCGGCAGGCGCTGGCCCCGCGGCTGACGGACCTGCTGGAGCAGGCCGGGATAGAATATACCGTTTTCTCCGATGTGCAGCCCAACCCCACTTCCGCCAACTGCGAGGCCTGCCGGGACGCTTACCGGGCGGCGGGCTGCGACTGCTTCATCGGCCTGGGCGGCGGCGCGCCCATGGATACCGCCAAGGCGGCGGCCTGCCTTTTGGTGCGGCCGGGAAAGACGGTGGCACAGCTGAACGGCATCCTGCGGGTGTGGAAAAAGCTGCCTGTGCTCATCGCCGTGCCCACCACCGCCGGCACGGGCAGTGAGACCACCATCGCCGCGGTGATCGTGGACGAGAAGACCCGCCACAAGGCGGCCATCATGGACCCGGTGCTCATGCCCCGGTACGCGGTGCTGGACCCGGAGCTGACCGTGGGACTGCCCCCGGCGGTGACGGCATCCACCGGCATGGACGCGCTGGTCCACGCGCTGGAGGCGTATTTCTCCCGGAGCAACAATACCAAGGAGACGAAAAAGCTGGCGGAGGACGCGGTGTGCATCATCTTCCGGTATCTGGAGCGGGCTTGGCAGGACGGCTCCGACATCGAGGCCCGGGAACAGATGCAGCTGGCGGCCTATAAGGCGGGTTTTGCCTTCTCCCGGGTAGGGGTGGGGAACGTGCATGCCATCGCCCACACGCTGGGCGGACTGTATAACACCCCCCACGGCCTGGCCAACGCGGTGATCCTGCCCTATGTGCTGCGGGATTACGGAAGCGTGATCCACAAGCGGCTGGGCCGCCTGGCAGAGCTGACGGGCGTGCTTTCCGGCGGCACGGACGAGGACCGGGCCAACGCCATGATCCGCCAGATCGAACTGATGAACGAGCGCATGGGCATCCCCAAGGGATTTGACTTTATCCGGGACGAGGATGTGGAGCAGATGATCACCTGGGCCATGCACGAGGCCAATCCGGTCTATCCCGTTCCCCAGGTGTTCACACGGGAGCATTTCCGCCAGGTCATCGAGCAGCTCCGGCTGTAAAAATGAATACAAATTGGTTTATGCAGTATAAAAGGGCCGCGGATGCGGCCCTTTTGTTGGTTTTGGTATGAATAATAATCCAAATATGTTGAATTTTATTGAATTTTCATCTTGTATTAGCGAGTTATGCGGTATATAATCAAAATACCAATTCCGGCCGGGAGATCCCAAGGCCGGGGGAAGCGAGGAAAGAATATGAAAATGCTGAAAAAACTGACGGCTCTCGTCATCGCGCTGACGCTGGTGATGGGGCTTTCCACCGGGGCGCTGGCCTGCACGTCCATCTATGTGGGCTCCGACCTGACAGAAGACGGACAGACCTATTTCGCCCGAAGCGAGGATCTCGCCAACAGTTACAACAAGGTGTTCTATGTCAGCCCCGCGGGGAACCATCAGGCGGGGGAAGCGTATGCCGGCTGCTATGGCTTTGAGTACACCTTCGTCAAGGACAGCTACGCTTACACCGCCTTCCGGGACGACAACCTGGCGGGAGAGTGCCCCGACTGCGGCGATCTCCATGAGCACACCCCCTATGAGGCCGGAGGCACCAACGAGATGGGCGTGAGCATGACCGCCACGGTCAGCATTTATCCCAACGAGGCCATGGTGCTGGCAGATCCCTACCCGGAAACCGGCATCGAGGAGGCGGAGATCGTCACCGTGGTGCTCAGCCAGGCGGACAGCGCCAAGGACGGTCTGGACATTCTGATGGGCATCTATGACGAGTATGGCATGGCCGGCGGCTCCTCCATCGTGATCGCCGACCAGAATGAGACCTGGTACATCGAAAACTGCACCGGTACCCAGTATATCGCCATGCAGCTGCCCAGCGATATGATCTTTGTCAATCCCAATATGAGCCTGGTGGGGCTGATCGACCTGGATGACGAGGGGATCATCGCGTCGGAGGATCTGATCGCCACCGCGGTGGACGCCGGCGCCTTTGTGGGCGACGAGGCGGAAAACCAGATCGACTACCGGGCCAGCTACAGCGAGGACTACATGGACCCGCGGATGCCCAACTGCCTTGGCTACCTGAACGAGGCCTATGATTACACCGAGGAAACGCTGGCCTATGAGGACTTCTGCATCAGCAACGTGAAGGACGGCCAGATCGTGCCCCTGTATACCAACATCGAGGCGGACCGGACCTTCACCCTGCAGGATATGTTCGACTTTTATAAAGTGGATAAAGTTGCCCGGGCCGCCAACCTGGATATCCACATCTTCCAGCTGGACGCCGGCGCGCCCATGGAGCTGGGCACTGTGGAGTGGGTGGCCATGGACGATGGCGCCTACACTGTGTACGTGCCCTACTATTCCGCGCTGACGGAGGACACCTATGGGGCCTATAAGATCTCGGTGGGCGAGGCGGAGTTCACCGCCGAGGAGCCGGACGGCAGCGCGCCCTACTATCCGACCACCACGTGGGGCGGCGAAGAGGGCTTTACCGTCCTGCCGGAGGACTGGGCGGAGAGCATGTACTGGAGCTTTGACGCGGTGAGCAACTATCTGCTCTATGTGGACGAGAGCCAGCAGCAGGCGGTGAAGGATGCCTATGCGGATGTGCAGGCGGATATCCTGGCAGGTTTCGAGGACATGAAGGCCCTGGCCGCGGATGCGGAGGATATGGACGCTCTGGCGCTGGAGGTGACGGACGCCTCCGCCGCCATGGCCCATCAGGCCCACGACGCCGCGCTGCAGGCGTACGAGACCATCAGCGCGAAATAACAGCCGGAAAGGTCCCCACAACATATAAAGCGTCTGCCGCATGATCGCGGCAGACGCTTTTCATATGTTGGATCAGGGTCACCGCCGGGCGGTGACAGGCTTTTCCGACGGGGGAGAGCGCCGGCGGGCGGCGGCGGTCACAAGGGGCATGGCCAGCGCGCTCAGTCCCGCCGCGGCCAGCACGTCCAGCACGGAGTGCTGCTTGACGAACAGGGTGGAAACGCATATCAGCGCGGTCATGGCGCCGAAGGCCAGCCGCCAGCCCGGGCGGGCAAAGCGCCCGCAGTCCCACAGCCCCACCGATACTGCGACGGCCCCCAGCACGTGGATGGAGGGGCACACGTTGGTGTTGGTATCGAACGTGTAAAACCAGGCGGCGAACCGGGTCAGCGGGTTGTCCCGGGGGAATACGGCCGGACGAAGCAGCTGGCGGGTGGGCCAGAGGATGTAGATCACCAGCGTGATCCCATACGTGAGGATGATGAAGCGCATCATCCGCCGGAAGGAGGGCACGTCATAGAAAAAGGTGAGGACCAGCGCGCCCGCCAGGTAGACGAACCAGAACAGATAGGGGATGAAGAACCACTCGTTGAAGGGGATGCGGCCATCCAGGGCGCACTGCACGGTGTAATACTGCCTGATCAGACCGCCCCGCTCCAGCAGCAGGAACACCAGCCCGTGCACAGGCCAGTACAGCAGCAGCAGGATATGCCGGTAGGCCGGGTCCGTGACGTTGGAAAACCGCAGCCGGCGGTAATCCGGCCGGACAGGCTCACTCATGGGCCGTCGCCCCCTCCCGGCGCTCCAGCTTCTCCGCCAGGCGCATCAGCCGGGGCCGGTTGTACCGCTGGATCAGGATGAAGGGCAGGTTGCCCAGCAGATCGTATACCAGCACCATCAGCGCGGCCCACCACCGCCTGCACAGCAGCACCGGCAGCGCCAGCACCATCAGCGCGGCGTGGACGGTTTCCGCCACACAGGTCTCCTGCACCAGCATTTTTGCCTGTTCGCTGGACGCGGTCCGTATGGCCTTGGGGGGAAGACTGCGCAGATACTTGCTCATATCCGGCACCCGGTCCTTCCACTGGCGGATATGCAGCCGCTCGTAAAAGCGGCCCTGCTTTTCAAAGGGCCAGGGCTTGAAGGGGAACGCGTCCGGGCGGAAATCGCGGCGGATGAGGCTGCCTGCCGGATTGGACAGCACGCTGATCGCCGCCAGATACAGCACGCTCAGCCACAGCTTTTTCATTGCCGGACGGCCTCCTTTTCCACCAACTGCGCCCATATCGCTTCCGCGGCGTTTTGCTTTTGCAGCAACGCCCCGCGCATTTTCTCCAGCCTCTTCCCGTCCGCCAGCAGGCGCAGGCACAGCTCCGTCAGCGCCTCGGGGTCAGGCGCGGTCACGGCGCCGCCGGTGGCGCAGAAGTGGCGCAGATTGGGCCCCTCACAGGCGGATATGGCGTCCACCAGCACCATGGGCAGGCCCTTCACCGCCGCCTCGGAGGTGCTCACGCCGCCGGCCTTGGTCAGAAACAGGTCCGCGCTGTCCATCAACAGGGGGATGTCGTCCCGGTAGCCCCATATGGCTATGTTCGGCCGGCCGGCAAAAGCGCGCTCCAGCTTTCGCTGCAGATGGACGTTGGTGCCGCAGACCACCGCCAGCGCGCTGCCTCCCGGCAGCCGATGGGCCAGCTGTTCCGCCAGCTCGTCCAGGTGGCCGCAGCCCATGGACCCGCACATGGCCAGTACCAGCCGCCCCGTTTCCGGCAGGCCCAGCCGCCGCCGGGCCTCCGCCTTGGCCACAGGCTCGTAAAAGGCCCGGCGCACGGGCACCCCCGGTATCGTGACGATCTGCCGGGCCGGGACGCCGGCCTGTACGCACTCCTCCGCTACCAGGGGGGAGGGGACGAAGTACCGGTCCATCCGGCATTCATCCACAAAGGGGCTGCAGGTATAATCCGTGGCGATGAACGACGTGGCCGGCGCCAGCTCCGGGTGCAGCTTTTGCAGCCGGGTGACCATCAGCGCCGAAAACACATGGGGGCAGATCAGACAGTCATATCCCTTCTGGGCGATAAGGGCATACAGCTTGTCCGTACCCAGGGCCAGGATGTTGGCCAGCGGATTGTGCTCCTCCCCCATGGCGGGATGCTGCTCCAGCAGCCGGTAGCTGACCCGCCACGCCGAGGGGATGTGCCGGTACAGCCGGGTGTGCCACCGGCAGATGGCCTCCGACGCCTTTTCGGAGAGAAAGGACAGCGTGTCGGCAATGTCGCACGCCGCCCCATGGGCTGAAAAGACTTCCTGCACCGCCGCCGCCACAGAGTTGTGGCCCTGGCCGGTGCTGCAGGTCAGGATCAATGCTTTCATCGGGTACCTCGGGCTTTCCTCCTATAATCCAATCCACATAATGCCCTATGTCATCTGTTGATGTCAATATGTAACTTATACAAAAAATGTCGAACCAAAATGTTACAACGATTACGGAGGGCCCGCCTGGCCGGAGTCGCCGTCAGGCTGCCCTGGCCGGTCATCCCATGGCCAGCGCCAGGGCGGACAGAATCAGCAGCAGCGCCAGATTGACCGCCGTAAATTCCGCCAGGAACCGGCCCGGCCGGGCGCCCTCCGACCGGGAATAGAGCTTCAGGCCGATGAGGCTGGCGAGGCTGGCGATGGGAGTGCCCAGACCGCCCACATCTACCCCCAGCAGCAGGGCCTTCGCGTTGTCCGTAAAGCCGGACAGCAGCAGCGCCGCCGGCACGTTGCTGATCGCCTGGCTGGTCAGCAGACCCGTCAGAAATTCCCGCCCGTCCAGTAGCCGGCGCAGCAGCGCGTCCACCGCGCCGATGCGGGCCAGGTTCCCGGCGAAGACGAAGAAGGCCACAAAGGTGGCCAGCAGCATAAAGTCCGCCCGCAGCAGGGTCTTCCGGTCCAGCAGGCCCACCGCCGCGACGACGCCCAAAAGCATGACTGGCCAGGGCACCAGCCGCACCACCGTGGTCAGGCACAGGATGAACAGCGCCGTATACAGCGCCAGGAGCTTTCGCTCCAGCCCCGGCGCCTGGCCCAGCTGGGGCCGGATTGGCGCCCGGGGCAGGGTCAGACAGCAAAGGGCCAGCAGGACCAGGGACGCCAGCCACACCGGGGCCGTGGCGGCGAAAAACGCCCCGGCGGACATGTTGTAATAGGAGTAGAGATACAGGTTCTGGGGGTTGCCTACGGGGGTGAGCATGCTGCCCAGGTTGGCGGCCACGGTCTGCAGCACCACCACCCGGATCAGATCCTGCCCCCGGCCGGCCATGGTGAGCACCACCACCGCGAAGGGCACGAAGGTCAGCAGAGCCACGTCGTTGGTGATGAGCATGGCGCTGAAAAAGCTCAGCATCACCAGCATCGCGCCGATGGCCCGGGTGCTCCCGGCCCGGACGCACAGGCTGTGGGCCAGGGAGGTGAAGAGCCCCGCTTTGCCAAGCCCGGCCACCACGGTCATCAGCGCGTATAAAAGCGCCAGGGTCCGAAAGTCGATGTAGCCGGGATATTCCCCGTCCGGAGGGACAAAAAAGCAGCTGATCAACGCTGCGGCTGCCGCGATGCACAGCACCGGTTCCCGCCGGAAAAAAGAACGGACACGTTCCATACGTACTACCTCTGAGGAAGAATGTCGCGCCTGTGCGCCGGGCCATTGTACCACCGCCGGCGGGAGAGCGCAATATTTTCCTTGACAGGGCAGGGAGGATGTGCTATTGTTCTATTGCAATAGAAAGCCTACTGCAATAGAACGAAAAAAGGAGGCATCCGATATGAAGCGCGTGACGCTGTTTTGTATGCTGATCCTGGCGCTGGCCACCCTGGCGGGCTGCGGCGGGGAGCGGGATCTGGCCTTTTCCGAGCGATATACCATCGACGCCGATCTGGACCCGGACGGCCGGACCATGACCTATACCCAGCGGGCGGAGATCACCAACACCGGCGCGGATGAAACGAAGGAGCTGTGGTTCCACCTGTACGCCAATATGTACAAGGGCCTTTTCCATACCGAGGACGGGGACGTGCTGGTCACGTCCGTCACCGACGGGGCGGGGACGCCCCTGGGCTATGAGCGCAGCCAGGAGGGGGTGCTGTACCGGGTGGAGCTGGCCGCGCCGCTGGCGCCGGGGGAAACGGCGGAGCTGGTGTTCGACTGCGCGGTGACGATCCCGGACCTGGAGCGGAAATACGGCGTGTCCCCGGCGGGGGACGTGCAGCTGCCCGGTTTCGGGCTGCAGCTGGCGGTGTACGACGAAAACGGCTGGGACACGGACCCTTTGCAGGAAGAGGGGGACGGCCGGTATGCCCGGACGGCGGATTATGACGTGACCGTCCGCGTCCCGGCGGGGTACGTGCTGGCCTGCAACGGGGATGAGATGGCCGTGAGCGAGGGAGAAGAAAAGACGCAATACCGCTACAGCTGCCGGGACCGGCGGGATCTGGTGGTGATCGCCTGCCGGAACTATGTGCGAAAGGAGCGGCAGGCGGGGGATGTGCGGGTGCTGGGGTATTTCGATCCCAACACCGCCGGCGTGACAGAGCCGGGGATGGATCAGGTGATGGACGCCGCGGCCTTCGCCCTGGGATACTTTGGCGAGCGGTTCGGGCCCTATCCCCATGACACGCTGGTGGTCACCAACGCCGCTCTGGGCACCAATTTTGCCGTGAGCATGGAATATTCCGGCCTTGTGACCGTCTATTTCGATTCGGAGTCCACGGACTTTGGCAAGGAGATGTACGCCTTTCACGAGGTGGCCCATCAGTGGTTCTACGCCGCTGTGGGCAACGACGAGAACAGGGAGCCCTGGCTGGACGAGGGCTTCGCCCAGTTTGCCGGATACCTGTGCTTGGAGGCGGCGGGAAGCGACTGGCCGGCCTGGGAGATCTCGGCCGTCGCCGCCGGCGCGGAGCAGGTGAAGGACGACAAGGTGGATCTGCCGGCGGATGAGCACCCGGTCTATCAGTGGGGGGTCTATGACCGGGGGTGTATGTGCCTGAAGGAGCTGATGGACGCCATAGGCCGGGAGCCGTTTCTCGCCATCCTGAAGGAGTATTGCCAGGCCCACTGGATGGGCGTGGCCACCACAGGGGATCTGGTGGCGGCGGTGAAGGCGGGGGCCGGGACGGATGTGACGGAGATCCTGGAGAAATACATCCAAAACTGAAAGCATGCCCCTTGCCACCGAGGGGAAAGTCTGGTACAATCGGCCTGAGATCACCGGCAGGAGGCGCGAGATGAAGACCGTATATTTTGACAAGGACATCCCCAGGGTGCTGGCCACCAAGGCCGCGGCCCGGTTCAAGGCCACCCGTGGGCTGCTGTATACCGGGATCAACGCGGTGAAATGCAAGACCGGCATCCCCGACCCGCCTCTGCCGGCGGATAACTGGGTGCGGGTGAAGAATATCGCCTGCGGAGTGTGCGGCACGGACGTGAGCTTTTTCAAGGCCACCACCGGCACCACCTCCGCCCTGGAGCCCATCCCCGCCAGCCGCAAGACCTTCCTGGGCCATGAGAACGTGGGCGTGGTGGTGGAGGCCGGCGCCGCCGTCACGGATGTGAAGGTGGGCGACCGGGTGGGCATCCGGGCCTATATGGCCGGGTGCGACAACAAGGATCTGCCCCGGTGCCCCAACTGCGCGGCGGGCAACTACAGCATCTGCGAAAATTACGGCGCCAAGCCCCGGTTCGATCTGGAGTGGACCGGCGCGGGCTGGTCGGACAGCTTCATCGCCCCCCAGCAGCAGCTGTACAAGATCCTGCCGGAGCTCACGGTGGATCAGGCGGTGATGATCGAGCCGTCCAGCGTGGCGGTGCACGCGGTGCTGATGAGCCCGCCGGCGGCGGGAGAAAAGGTGCTGGTCATGGGCTGCGGAGTGATCGGCCTGGCCATCGTCCAGGCGCTGAAGGTCATCCAGCCGGCCTGTGAGGTGTGGGCCATGAGCCGCAGGCAGGACAAGCTGGACTTCGCCCTGCGGCTGGGGGCGGACCATATCCTCTCGGGGGACGCGCTGGAGGCGGCGTCGGCCGCCTGCGGCGGCAGCCCGGTCTATCAGGGGATGAGCCGGAAGAACCGCTTTTTCTTCGGCGGCTTCGACCGGGCCTATGACTGCATCGGCGGCGATTGGTCCAACACCCTGGGAGTCCGGCTGCTGCGGGCCCGGGGCACCTTCGTGAAGCTGGGCCATCATATGAGCGCCATCAAGTACGACGAAACGCCGGTGTGGTGGCAGGAGCTGACGGTGATCGGCGTCGATTCCCACGGCATGGAGACCTGGGAGGGGGAGCGGCTGTACACCTTTGACCTGACCCAGCAGTGGATCCGGGACGGGAAGTATACCGTGGACGGTTTCGTCAGCCACCATTTCCCCCTGGACGACTATAAACAGGCCCTGCGTCTGGCCATGGACGACCCGGCGGGAGTGTTCAAGATCGCGCTGGACTGCTGATAACAAAAAGTTCCCTGCTTTGCGGGGAACTTTTTTGCACATGGGCCGTCGTATAAACAAAATGACGGCAAAGGAGGCGCGGGATATGAAGCGCGTGTTTGCACTGGCGCTGGCGCTGGCCCTGCTGGCCGGGTGCGCCGGCGGAGATCTGGCGGAAACGGCACCGGGGGGAGATCTGATGGAGGGCGTGAGCGCCCAGGTCCCGGTGGATGAGGCGGCCATGGACCGGGCGGCGGCCCTGGCGGTCACCGGGTTCGGCGTGGAGCTTTTCAAGGGGTGCCTGGATGGGGAAAACACGCTGGTGTCGCCGCTGTCTGTGATCCAGGCGCTGGCGATGACCGCCAACGGCGCGGCGGGGGATACCCTGGCGCAGATGGAGCGGGTGCTGGGCATGGACCGGGAGGCGCTGAACGCCGCCATGAGGGCTTGGGCCGCCTCCCTGGGGGAGGGCACGGCCATGGCCAACGGCATATGGCTCCGGGAGGGGGCCGTGGAGGCGGACAGGGCTTTTTTGCAGGCCAACGCGGACTATTACGGCGCGGCTTTCCGGGCCGCCCCCTTTGACAGCTCCACAGCGGACGAGATCAACGCCTTCGTGTCCGAACACACCAAAGGCCGGATCGACAGGATCGTGGACGAGATCTCCGGCGCGGCGGTGATGTATCTTGTGAACGCCCTCAGCTTCGACGGCGCCTGGGAGGATATCTACCGGGAAGACCAGGTGGACGACGGGATCTTCGTCACCGCAAGGGGCGAGGAGCGGCCGGCGCAGTTTATGTACTCCACTGAATTTGCCTATCTGGAGGACGAACAGGCCAAGGGGTTCGTCAAGTACTACGAGGGGCGGGATTACGCCTTCGCGGCGCTGCTGCCGGAGGAGGGCCAGTCCCTGGCGGGATACGTGTCCGGCCTGACCGGGGAGCGGCTGAGCCAGGTGCTGGGCGCGGTGCGGGAGGATGTGCCCGTATTCGCCGCCATCCCCAAGTTCACCGCCGAGTACGCCGGGGAGCTGAGCCAGGCGCTGACGGACATGGGCATGGGGGATCTGTTCGATCCGTCCCGGGCGGACCTGTCCGCCATGGGCACGTGCTCCGTCGGGCCGCTGTATGCCAGCCAGGTGCTGCACAAGACCTTCATACAGGTGGATGAGCAGGGCACCCAGGCCGGGGCGGCCACCGCCGTGGAGGTGGAGGCCGGGGCGGCCATGCAGTATGAGGAGGTCACCCTGGACCGGCCCTTCGTGTATATGATCCTGGATGCGAAGACCAACGTGCCCATCTTCATCGGCGCTATGACGGACCCGGCCTGAGGCGCGGGCCAAAAAAAGAAGGCGGATATGTCTGGCGACATATCCGCCTTTGGTATAGGAAACTCACAGGGCGTTAAAGTCCGCCGCCAGATCACCCAGCGCCGGGTCCACCACGAACAGGCACACACATCCGTCCCGGGCCACGATCCGGGCGTTTTTCTCCCAGCCCTCGATGGTGTCCGGATACCAGGCCCCGCCGGCCACCTGGGCGTCGATCCGGGCCTGGAAGATCTCCTCCACCGCCTTGGCGTCGGCGGCGTCGGCCACTTCCACCATGGCGATCTCGCAGGGGGTGGCGGAGATGGCGGCGGTGTAGAGCACGGTCTGCTTCCGCTGGATCTCAGTCAGTCCCGGATAGAAGTTCTCAGCCGCGTCTTCCGGGATCTCCATCATCATGGGAAAGCCCTCGTCCGCCGTGATCTGGCTGTAAAAGGCGGTCAGATCGGTGGTGAAGCCATCGGCTTTGCCGCAGCCGGCCAGGGCCGCCATCAGGCACAGCGCCAAAAGCAGGGCAACGGGCGTTTTCATCTTTCGCATAGGTATATTCTCCTTTGTGTTTGGATTCATGGCCGGGGCGCCCGGCATCTCTATGGACGGCCGGGGGCGGGAAAAGTTCCCGGACCGCCGGAGCCATTATACCGCCTTCCTCCGCCGGCCGCAATATGGGGATGGAAAAGGGGAGCTTTCCTTTTGCAGAAAAGTGTGTTATGATGGGAAAAATGGAACAGGGGGTCATCTATCATGCTCCAGGACGGCAAAATACTCGTAGGCAAGGGAGAGGAGCCGGTCTGGCTCATCCCCGGCATGGCGAACCGCCACGGCCTTATCGCCGGGGCCACCGGCACCGGCAAGACCGTCACCCTGAAGGTCCTGGCGGAGGGCTTCTCCGATCTGGGCGTGCCGGTGTTTCTGGCGGATATCAAGGGCGACGTGAGCGGCGCGGCTCTGGCCGGCGCGGACAGCGACAAGATGCGCCAGCGGCTGGAAAATGTGGGCGTGGACCCGGCCGCGTTCAAGTATACGGGCTACCCCTGCCGGTTCTGGGACGTGTTCGGCAAGGGGGGCATCCCCGTGCGGGCCACCGTCACAGACGTGGGGCCTGTGCTGCTGAGCAGGCTGCTGGATCTGACCGACGCCCAGGAGGGGGTGCTGAACATCGCCTTCCGGGTGGCGGACGACAACGGCTGGGAGATCATCGACTTCAAGGACCTGCGGGCCATGCTGGCCTGGCTGGGGGAGCACCGCGCCGATTTCGTCAACACCTACGGCAATGTGACCAGCCAGAGCGTGGGCGCCATCCAGCGGGCGCTGCTGGGGCTGGAAAACGACGGGGCGGAGCAGTTTTTCGGCGAGCCTGACCTGGAGATCGCCGACTGGCTGACCCAGGCCTCCGACGGCCGGGGGACCATCAACATCCTCCACTGCGTCCAGCTGGCCCAAAAGCCTCTGCTGTACGCCACCTTTATGCTGTGGATGCTCTCGGAGCTGTACGAATCCATGCCGGAGGTGGGCGATCTGGACAAGCCCAAGCTGGTGTTCTTCTTCGACGAGGCCCATATGCTGTTCTCCGGCGCGCCCAAGGCGCTGGTGGACAAGGTGGTCCAGGTGGTGAAGCTGATCCGCAGCAAGGGCGTGGGCATATTCTTCATCTCCCAGAGCCCCGGGGACATCCCGGACGAGGTCCTGGCCCAGCTCAACAACCGGGTGCAGCACGCCCTGCACGCCTATACCCCCGCGGAGCAGAAAGCCGTCCGCGTCGCCGCCCAGAGCTTCCGTCCGAACCCGAAGTTCAAGACGGAGGAGGCCATCAGCGATCTGGGCACCGGCGTGGCGCTGGTATCCATGCTGGACGCCGGCGGCGTGCCCTCGGTGGTGGAAAAGACCACCATCTGCCCGCCCCAGAGCGGGCTGGTGGCCTTGGACGACGCCGCCCGGGCCATGCTGGTGGTGAACGATCCCCTGTTTGCCAAGTATAAAGAGGCGGTGGACGAGCGCTCCGCTTACGAGATCCTGGACGAGCAGGCCCAGGCCGCGGCCGAGGCCCAGGCCGAGATAGCGGCGGAAAAACAGGCCATGGAAGAGCAAAAGGCCATGGAAAAAGCCGCCCGGGAAGAGGAAAAGGCCCGCCGGGCGGAAGAGAAAGCCCTCCAGGCCCAATACAAGGCCGAGGGGCGGGACAAGTATGGCCGCACCAAAATGGAGCAGAGCATCGTCAAGGCCACCAAAAACACCGCCAAGAGCATGGGCCGCCAGGTGACCAAAAGCATCACCCGCGGGCTTTTGGGCAATTCCAGCAAGACCGTGCGCAACGCCGCCAGCCAATTCGCCGGGAACATCGTCAGCGACCTGATCGGCGGATTTTTCAAGTAAACACGCACTTGCCGCAAAAAATGCCCGCCTTTCGGCGGGCATTTTTCTGTACGGAGATTTATTGAGAGGCGGCCTTCTTGGCCATCTGGGGCCGCACCACGAAGATGACCAGCAGCAGGCCGATCAGGCTGACGGCGGCGGCCACCAGGAACACGGCGTTCACGCCGCTGTTGATCCGCTCGGGGGTGGTGGGGTCGTTCATGTTGTAGGCCACGCCATACACGGCGGCGGCGACGGTGCCGGCCAGGGAGTTGGCGAAGTTCACCAGGGAGGTGCCGATGCCCATGTCCTGGGGGTCCAGGGCGGCCTGGGCCGCCGGGGTGATGGACACGGACCGGAAGGCCTCCGCCACGCCGGTCAGACCGATGCACACGAAGAAGATGAGCACCGAGGTGCTGGGAGAGGTGAAGCCCAGCACCGCCATGGGCAGCGCCACCAAAAGCGTGCCGATGACCATGGCCTTCCAGGAGTTGCCAGTCTTTTTGCCGACCCAGGCGCCGGCGAAGGTGGGCAGGAGCATGCAGATGATGGTACGGGGCATCTGCAGGGACCCGGCTACCGTCGTGGCCTTGCCCATGACGGTGGTGACCGCGATGGGGGCGTACACGTTCATGGCGCCCTGGTAGAAGTAGCAGATGAAGCCTACCACCAGAAGGATGGTGTAGTGGGAGTTTTTGAACAGCTTCAGGGGGATGATCGGGTCGGACGCCCGGCCCTCCACCTTGATGAGGGCGAACAGGGCCGCGATACCGACCACGAAGCCGGCCAGCACCAGGGGGTTGGTCCAGCCCACAGAGGGGGACGCGCCGAAGTTCAGGGCCAGCAGGATGCCGCACAGGGCCACCACCAGGGTGATCATGCCGGGCACGTCCAGGGTGATCTTGCCGGCGCGGCGCTGGTTGGGCATGTTGAGGCCGATCAGGATCACGCCGGCCAGCAGGGGAATGGCGGGCATGAGGATGGCGGCGGTGAGCAGGCCCATATCGGTGAGGAAGCCGGCGATGATGCTGCCGCCGAAGCCGCCCAGGGAGATGGCCGCCGCCAGCAGGCCCATGGCCTTGGGCACGTCCTTGCGCTCATTGATGAGGCTGACGATGATGTAGGGGGCGGCGGTGAAGGCGCCCTGGGCCAGGGCCAGGATCAGCCGCAGGGCCATCAGGGGCACCAGGGAGTGGATGAAGGCGATGCCGATGCCGGCCACCAGGCAGATGATGCCGGGGATGACCACGATGTTCCGGCGGCCCACCAGGTCGCCCAGCTTGCCGCCGATGGGGGTCATCACCGACACGCCCAGGGCCGCGAAGATGGAGAACAGGGACACGTACTTGCCCACCTCGATGCCGGGGATGCTGGAGAGGATGGGCTGGGTCAGCGTGGCGAATACCAGGCCGTACATGGCCACGGAGAGCATCATGCAGATGCAGCCGATCTGAACGGCGGTCTTCTTTCCCTTAGGCAAGGGAATGGCTACTGCCGGACGGGGTTGTTCGTTCATGGTGTGCTCCTTTCGTCTTTGTGTTTCAGAATGTGTGGTTGACGGTCACTTGTTGTTTTTCAGCCACTCCGTGGCGCAGTAGGCGGCGTAGGTGGCGCCCACGGGCAGCACATCCTCGTTGAAGAGGACCTTGGAGTGGTGGGAGGGGTACTGTCCCCGCTCATCCGGGAAGCCGGAGGAGAGGTAGAAGAACGTGGCGGGCACGTTGTCCGCGATCACGGCAAAGTCCTCGGACGCGCTGGCCACAATGCCGGGGTAGGGCATGGCGCCGGGCAGGGCGGCCTGCTTGATGTAGCCGGCCATCTCGTCCGTCAGCTTGGGGTCGCACAGCAGAGGCGGGACGTTGTAGATCCACTCCACCTCGGCCTTGCCGCCGAACATCTCCGCAGTCTTCACAGCGATCTCTTCCAGACGGCGGACCAGCTTTTCCTCGTTCTCCTTGTCGTTGGTGCGGATGCTGCCTTCCAGCAGGCAGGTGTCGGGGATCTGATTGGCGGCGGTGCCGCCCAGGAACTTGCCCACGGTCATCACGCAGCTCTTGGCGGGGTCCGCCTCCCGGGCGATCAGCTCCTGCAGGGCCAGGTGAATGTGCACGCCGATGTTGATGGGGTCGATGGAGTAGTGGGGATAGGCGCCGTGGGCGCTCCGGCCGGTGATGTTGATCTTGAAGCCGTCGGCGGAGTTCATCATGGCGCTATTGTTGTTGTACATATAGATGCCCACAGGCATTTTGCCCGGCGCCACATGGAAGCCGATGGCGGCGTCCACGCCCTCCAGGATGCCGTTGGCGATCATGTCCTTGCTGCCCAGGAAGCACTCCTCGGCGGGCTGGAACATGAACCGGATGGTGCCCTCCAGGGCCTGCTCGTTCTCCTTCAGCATCCGGGCGGCGGTGAGCAGCATGGCCGCGTGCATGTCATGGCCGCAGGTGTGGGCCGCTTCGCCGGTGGTGCAGGCATACTCCAGGCCGCTCTCCTCGGCCATGGGCAGCGCGTCCATGTCCGCCCGGAGCAGGAGAGTCTTTCCGCCGTGGCCCAGCGTGGCGGTGACGCCGTGGCCGCAGTCCTTCGGGTCCAGGCCGTATTCACGGAGCTTTTCCATGACATAGGCCTTCGTGGCAGGCATGTCCAGGCCCACCTCGGCATGGGCGTGGATATGGCGGCGGTCCTCCACCGTCTGCTGCTTCAGCTCCATTGCGCGTTCGTAGTAATTCATTCTGCGTCCTCCTTATTGTATAATGATCGCCATGCTCAGCCACCGTTCCATGGAGCTCCCGTCGCCGTGACACAGGATATGGCGGCATGGACAGCTTTTGATGCACATGATTGTATACAGTATATATGAAAGGGAGGGAAACCGTCAATGTTTTTATGGAATTTTTAACCTTTGTTACTGTGTTTATAGAGATTTCCAATAAAAATGCAGGGGAAAAACTGTGAAAGTACGCGAAGTGTAAGCTTTTTTGCATGAATGGTTGGCAAAATACCGCGAAGCCGTAGTATAATGACAGTCGAGCCGTGGGACACGGCCGATCTATACAAAAAGGAGGCACGCCGCCATGCCCTACAAAATGAAACAGCTTCTCTGCCTGCTGCTGGTCCTGGCCGCAGCGGTCTGCCCGCTCCGGCCGGCTCTGGCCGCCGGGGTGACGTATATGCCCGATGTGACGGCGGAGATGTCCGACGCCGCCTACTGGGCGGACATGCAGGAGGGGTCCCGGGACGTCATACTGACCGAAGAGGAGATCCGCTCGTTCAATCAGGACACGGCCGACCGGGAGGGGACCATGGTGATGGACCTGCGGACCGCGGCCGAGACTTTTGACGGTGAAGAGCGCAACAGGGCCATCCGCGCCTCCGCCACCGCAGACGCCCAGTATTATTACGGCTGGACCTACGGCGGGGACGGGGAAAAGGCGGATTGGGATTACTTCGAGGCCATGATCGACAACTGCGAGGACCCTAACGCGGAAAAGCAGATGCCGGTGCGCTATGGCATCGCGGTGGAACGCACGGTGCTGCGGGTGTTCCCCTCGCCGGGACCCATCCTGGACGACCCCAACGACCCGGATTTCGACTACCAGTCCCTCAGCGCGGTGCGGGTGAACGAGCCGCTGCTCATCTATACCACCTCCGCCGACGGCCAGTATTACCTGGCCCGCAGCGACGATTGCCCCGGCTGGATCCCGGCGGAGGACGTGGCTCTGTGCGCCGATAAGGAGCAGTGGCTGGCGGCATGGGACCTGCCCTCGGAGGACCTGCTGGTGGTCTATGGGAACAAGGAATACACCGACGAGTCCCTCTCCCACCCGGAAACGGCCCGCCGGATGCTGACCACCGGCACGGCCCTGGAGCTGGTCAAGGATCTGGAGCCGGGCCAGCTGGTATGCAACCGCTCGCCGTACCACAACTATGTGGTCTACCTGCCGGTCCGCCTGGCCGACGGCAGCTATGACAAGCAGATGGCGCTGATCCCGGAAACGGCCAAGGTCAGCGTGGGCTATCTGCCCCTGACCATGGAGAATGTGGCCATGGTGGCCCTGAACAACCTGGGGGATGCCTATGGCTGGGGCGGGATGATGGCCGTCGAGGACTGCTCCGGCATGGTCCGCACGGTCTATTCCTGCTTCGGCCTGAACATCGGCCGCAACAGCGACTGGCAGTGGAAAATGAACGTCGAGAAGATCGACATGGCCCATATGTCCCTGGAGGAGAAGCAGCTGATCCTGGACGAGATGCCCATGGGCGCGGCGCTTTGCTTCAGCGGCCATGAGATGATGTATCTGGGCAAGGTGGACGGAAAATATTACGTAGTCAGCACGGTCAGCAGCATCATCAGTCCCGAGAGCGGAAAGACCCTGCGGACCCGGGACGTGATGATCAACACCATGGACGTGAAGCGGGGCAGCGGCAAGACCTGGCTGGGCGCGCTCAATATGGCGTATATGCCCTGCTATGCGAAGATGGAGGGGAAGAGCTATGATTTCCCCGAGCTGCAGTGGTATCACGACGGCGTGGCGTACTGCCTGCGGAGCGGCGCGCTGCCGGCCCTGGACATAGACGACACCTTCGGTGTCGGGGAGAAGGTCCTGCAGGAGGAGCTGATCCATGCCCTCTGGGTGCTGGACGGCTCGCCTGAGCCGGAAGGGGAAGAGGATATGACCGACGCCGAGGCCGCGGCCGCGTGGGCGAAGGAGCGGGATATCCTGCCGGAGCCGGACGAGGCGCCTGTCACCGGCGCCCAGGCGGTGGATGGCCTGTGGCGTCTGGCGCAGAGCCAGGGGATATGCGACCAGGAGGACGGCGAGAGCCTTGCCTGGGCCCAGGACGCGGGCGTGGTGACGGAGGAGGACGGGGCATTCGATCCCGACCAGCCCATCGCCCGGGAGCATTTGGCGATGCTCCTGCTGCGGTACAGCGAGCTGCTCGCGGAGAAGGCCGAATAAGAGCGAAATAAGGATAAGGTCCCGAAGCGCCGGAGCAGACCGCCCGGGCTCGGGACCTTATTTGTTTATCACGGCCGGGCCGCGGGGCATATGCGGCGCGGCCGAAAGCACGGCTCGGGCTGGGGCGGCGTCAGGGGATGATCCGCTTTGCCACCTCTTCCCATGTGACCTGGCCCATGTCGGCGGGGACCACCGGCCCGGCGGCCAGGGCCTCGTCCAGCGCCCGGGCCAGCCGGGCCTCAAAGGCGGGCAGCTGCTCCGGCAGAGGGTCGTCCACCCGGTCCATCTCCGGCAGCGGCACATACCGCACGTCCGCCCCCGGGACGAACCGGTCCATCCACGGCCGCAGGCCGGGCAGATCGGATACCACCGCCCTGGCGCCGCAGGCCAGCGCCTCCAGCAGGGTCAGCGGGACGCCCTCGGAATAGGAGGGCAGGGCAAAGACCCGGCTGCGGCTGTACACCTCCGCCAGGGCCGGCTGGGCCAGGGGGCCGAGAAACCGGACGGGGATGGGGGAGGCCGCCGCCAGCGACCGGGCCAGGGCGTATTCCCGCTGGTCGCCGGCGCTGCCCGCCAGAAGGACTTCCGTGTCCGCCGGGGGCGCGCTCATACGGGGGAGGGCCCGCAGCAGGCTCATCACGCCCTTTTTCTCCGCGATCTTCCCCGCGTACACGATCCGGGCGGGGCCGCTGTCCCGGCCGCCCAGGGGATGGAATATCTCCCGGCTGTAGCCCACGCCCATAAGGACGATCTGGTCCCGGAGCACGCCATAGGTCCGTTCCACATCCGGGATCTGGCTCTGCTTCAGGACGAAGACCCGGTCCAGGGCCCGGATGCCCCGGCAAATGGCCTCCCGCTCCAGGGCGTGTTTTTCCATCTGCCGCAGGTCCGTGTTGTGGCACAGGCCGTAAACGCGCCGGGCCGGAAAGGCGGTCCGTACCGCGGCGGTGAGCAGATAGAGGTGGTGGCACAGGATCACATCCGGGTCCAGCTCCGCCACGGCCCGGCGGATCACCTCCAGAAAGGCGGCGCGAAACTGGCGGACCATCTCCGCCGTCATGTCCCGGTAGCGGGTGCTCCGGTAGGGCATCTCGTCGGACATGCCCGCCACGGGGAAGGGCAGAGCGGCCGTTTCAAAGCGTACGGGATAAAACGGCACCCCGCCGGGCAGGCTGACCCGGTCCTCCGGGGCGACGCCCGCCACGGCCGCCTGGCTATGGCCCTGGGCGGCGAAAGCGCGGACCAGCTCCGTGAATACGGTGCCGCTGCCGGTGCCAAAGGGCTTTTGGGCGGAGATATGCAGGATCTTCATTGGCCCTCCTTATGGAAAACGCCGGCGGTGACGCCGGCGTTCTTGGTGTGGCTCAGGGACGGATGACGCTCCCGGCGGAGGTGAGGGTCTCCACGATGTCATACATGTTGGACACCGTGCCCACCCGCAGCTTGTCCGTCAGGCCGTAATGGTTCAGACAGGTGCCGCAGGCGGTGATCTTCACCCCGGCCTTTTCCAGGTTTTCCAGATCCTCCAGGCTGTCCGAGCCCTCGCAGGGCAGGAAAGCCCCGGAGTTGTAAAAGATGATCTGCTCCGGCAGCTTCTGGGCGTTGGTCAGGGCGAAGATAAACGCCTTCATCAGCGCCTTGCCCAGCGCATCATCTCCGGAACCCATGGCGTTGGAGCCGATGGCCACCACCGCCCCGGGACCCTGGTCCGCTTCCTGAGCGCCGGCGGGCGCCGCCGTCACATGGATGGTCACGGCATATTCCTCCGGGCCGGTCTGGGCATTGGCGGCCTCCAGCTGCCGGGACGAGGCCAGCTTCGTCAGGTTCTGTACCGCTGTGGGATTGTCCACCAGTACGGTCAGCTCCCCGGCCTCGGTGAAGGCGTCCAGGGCCTTTTTCGCGTTTACAACGGGCAGGGGACAGGCCATGCCCTTGCAGTCGATGGTTTTTGTCATATTTGTTCCTCCTTGCCGCTTGACTTCCTGTAAATATTATTGTAACATCCCTTTCGGAACAGGGCAAATCGAAAGGCTCTATAAGTGACAGACCGCCGGAGCGCGGCGACGCGGCGGCGGATACGGTGAAAAATCCAACAATTTTTTCGCATAATTTGCTTTCAGCACTTGGCAATTTTGCTATCTTGTGGTATAATCACTATTCAGTAGAAATGGGTTAGGGAAATCTATCGAAGGATTTATAGAAATCCGAAATATATTTCTCTCCCCATCGTGTTTCCTTAGCGTATGACTGGATCCTAGCGCGAAAGAGCTGAACTACCATATGATAGGAGGATTTTCATGGACAAACTCTATGACGTGATCGTTCTCGGCGCCGGCCCCGGCGGATTGGCGGCGGGCCTCTATGCCGGACGGGCGCGGCTGAGCACCCTGATCATCGAGAAGGGACAGGACGGCGGTCAGATCGCCATCACCAACGACATCGAGAACTATCCCGGCCAGGTCCTGGAGGGCGAGAGCGGCCCCAGCCTGGTGGCCAGGATGACGAAGCAGTGCGAAAACTTTGGCTGCGAGCGGGCGGCCGACACCATCAAGTCCGTGGAGCTGCACGGGGACGTGAAGGTGCTGACGGGCGCCAAGGACACTTACCGGGCCAAGACCCTTATCATCGCCACCGGCGCTTATCCCCGGCCCATCGGATGCAAGGGCGAACAGGAGTATATGGGCAAGGGCGTCAGCTACTGCGCCACCTGCGACGCCAACTTCTTCGAGGACCTGGAGGTCTACGTGGTGGGCGGCGGCGACGCGGCCGTGGAAGAGGCCATGTACCTGACCAAGTTCGCCCGGAAGGTGACAATCATCCACAGAAGGGACGAGCTCCGGGCGGCCAAGTCCATCCAGGAGCGGGCCTTCAAAAACGACAAGCTCCACTTTATGTGGGACACCGTGGTGGAGGAACTGGGCGGCGACGAGATCCTGCAGACCATGAAGGTGAAAAACGTCAAGACCGGCGAGGAGACCGTCTATGAGGCGGACGAGGACGACGGGCTGTTCGGCGTGTTCGGCTTCATCGGCCGCGTGCCCAATACCGCCATCTTCCAGGATACGGGGCTGGAGCTGGACAAGGCCGGCTATATCCCCACGGACGCGGATATGCACACCAACATCCCCGGCGTCTTTGCCGCCGGCGACGTGCGGGTGAAGAGCCTGCGCCAGGTAGTCACCGCCGCGGGCGACGGCGCCATCGCCGCGACCCAGGCGGAAAAATATATCAACGAACACGCTTAATAAATAATTAGGAGGATTACGATCATGCTGGAACTGGATAAGACCACTTTTGAGGCGGAAGTGCTGCAGGCCGAGGGCTATGTCTTCGTGGATTTCTTTGGCGACGGCTGCGAGCCCTGCAAGGCTCTGATGCCCTTTGTGCACGCCCTGGCCGACGAGTTTGAGGGCAAGCTGAAATTCTGCCAGCTGAATACCACCAAGGCCCGCCGTCTGGCCATCGCCCAGAAGGTGCTGGGCCTGCCGGTCATGGCCATCTATAAGGACGGGGCCAAGGTGGAGGAACTGGTGAAGGACGACGCCACCGAGGAGAACATCCGCAAGCTGGTGGAGAAGTACGCCTCCTGAGAGAGCTTATTCCCGCTTATTTCGCTCCGGAGCCCGGCAAATGGCGATGGAGATGAGATAAAACCATTCTTGAAGAAAGGAGTAACAATCAGAAATGGCGATCCTGAAGGATAAGAAAGTCGTGATCATTGGCGACCGCGACGGTATCCCGGGGCCTGCGATCGCGGCGTGTGTTGAGACCGCCGGCGGCGAGGTAGTGTTCTCTTCTACCGAGTGCTTTGTGTGAACGAGCGCAGGCGCAATGGATCTTGAAAACCAGAGGCGGGTCAAAGAATTTGCCGAAAAGTATGGCCCGGAAAATGTCGTCGTGGTGTTGGGTGCTTCTGAGGGCGAGGCCGCTGGCCTGGCCGCGGAGACCGTTACCGCCGGCGATCCTACGTTTGCAGGTCCGTTGACAGGGGTCCAGCTTGGACTCACGGTATACCATGTTTGCGAGCCCGAGATCAAAGAAGAGTTTGATCCGGACGTTTACGAAGATCAGATCAGCATGATGGAGATGGTCCTGGATGTTGACGACATCGTGAACGAGATGAGCGCAATCAGGGACGAGTACTGCAAGTACTTGTAAAAAGAAGAATTGAACTGGAGAGCACAAAAACGCGCTTTCTGATTCGAGGACTCGAGAAGAAGGCGGTGAGATCTCTCACCGCCTTTTTCTGAATAGAGTTTCTCTATATACTTTGAATAAGGTTGGTATTTTTCTATGAATGCAGTCATCAAGGGCGCCAGCTATATTCTGGCCCATGTGCCGGGGATGGTGATCCACAACGGTTCCACCCAGATCACCGAGCGCATCGTCAACCCTGAATCCGATTACCTCAAGCAGCTGCCGGAGCATCTGCGCACCTACCAGCAGGCGGTGGAGTACTGGCCCAACCAGGTCTACATCGGCAACAAGACCCCCGACGATCTGGCGGCGGTGGAGTTCCCCTATTACGACAAGCCCCTGGCCGGCGCGGAGCGCTACGGCAAGTTCGGCGAGATCATGCCCGAGGCGGAGTTTTTGCTGCTGATGCAGTGCACCGACGTGTTCGACGTGCTGCTGCTGGAAAAGGGCTTCGTGGCCGCCCATAAGGACGCCTTCGCGGCCGACCCCATCCTCTCCGAGGACATCGTGGCCCGGCTGAAGGAGGGCGTGGAGATCGCCGACATCCAGCACTTTGTCAGCGACGAGCACGCCGAGGGACTCTATGCCGACGGCAAGCTGGTGGGCTGCGTCAAGCGGGCCCACGACATCGACGTGAACCTGAACGCCGAGGTCATGCACGAGAACCTGGTCAACAAGGCCAGCAACACCCTGGCGCTGCTGTACGCCGTGCGCAACGCCGGCATCGAGAAGGCCGACGTGGAGTACGTCATCGACTGCTCCGAGGAGGCCTGCGGCGATATGAACCAGCGGGGCGGCGGCAACTTTGCCAAGGCGGCGGCGGAGATCGCCGGCCTGGCCAACGCCACCGGCTCCGACGCCCGCGGCTTCTGCGCGGGCCCGTCCCACGCCATGGTGGAGGCGGCGGCCCTGGTGAAGGCCGGCGCCTATAAGGTCGTGGCCGTCACCGGCGGCGGCTGCACCGCCAAGCTGGGCATGAACGGCAAGGACCATGTGAAGAAGGGCCTGCCCGCGCTGGAGGACTGCCTGGGCGGCTTCTGCGTGATCGTGGCGGAGAACGACGGCGTCAGCCCCGAGGTGAACCTGAACATCCTGGGCCGCCACACCGTGGGCACCGGCTCCGCGCCCCAGAACGTCATCGGCTCTCTGGTGGCCGACCCCCTGGAGCGCAATGGTCTGAAGATCACCGACATCGACAAGTATTCCCCCGAGATGCAGAACCCCGACATCACCAAGCCCGCGGGCGCCGGCGACGTGCCCCAGGCCAACTATAAGATGATCGCGGCTCTGGCGGTGAAGCGGGGCGAGCTGGAGAAGAAAGATCTGGCCACCTTCGCCTCCAAGCACGGCCTGGTGGGCTTCGCTCCCACCCAGGGCCATATCCCCTCCGGCGTGCCCTACATCGGCTTTGCCCGGGAGGACATCCTGGCCGGCAAGGTCCGCCGGGCTATGATCATCGGCAAGGGCAGCCTGTTCCTGGGCCGTATGACCAACCTGTTCGACGGCGTGTCCTTCGTCATCCAGGCCAATACCGCCGCCGAACAGACCGCCGACGAGGGAGTGAGCGAGACCCAGGTCCGGGGAATGATCGCGGACGCCATGAAGGAATTCGCCTCCATGCTGATGGCGAAAGAATAAGGCGGGCAGAGCTATGGCAGGAAAGATCGAAAAAATGATCGCCGAGACCTTCCTGGAGATGGCGGAAGGCCTCACCAGCGGCAGCTACGGCAAAAAGCCCAGGATCGCCCTGACGGGCATGGGCTCCGAGCACGGCGAGGAAAACGCCATGGCGGCCGCGCTGGCCGCGGCCCGGGACGGCATCGAGGTGTGGTACATCGGCTCCCTCCAGGCCGAGGGCGTCAAGACCATCCCTGTGGCCAATGACGACGAGGGCCACAACAAGATGCAGGAACTGCTCCGCTCCGGCGAGGTGGACGGCGCCGTGACCATGCATTTCCCGTTCCCCATCGGCGTTTCCACCGTGGGCCGGGCGGTGACCCCCGCCTTCGGCCGGGAGATGTATCTGGCCAACACCACCGGCACCTCCAGCACCGACCGCATCGAGGGCATGGTGCGCAACGCCATCGCCGGCATCATCACCGCCAAGACCTGCGGCGTGGCGGAGCCCACCATCGGCATCCTGAACGTGGACGGCGCCCGCCAGACCGAGAAGCTGCTGCGTCAGCTGGGGGAGAACGGCTATCCCATCCGCTTCGCCGAGTCCGCCCGGGCCGACGGCGGCGCGGTGATGCGGGGCAACGACGTGCTCCAGGGGTCCGCGGACGTGATGGTGATGGATTCGCTCACCGGCAACGTGATGAGCAAGCTGCTCAGCTCCTATGCCACCGGCGGCAGCTTTGAGGCCGTGGGCTACGGCTACGGCCCCGGCATCGGGGAGGGCTATGACCAGCTGGTCATGATCATCTCCCGGGCCTCCGGCGCGCCGGTCATCGCCAACGCCATCCGCTTCGCCGCCCAGCTGGTGCGGGGCAAGGTGTTCGACGTGGCCAAGGCGGAGTTCGCCGCCGCCAACAAGGCGGGGCTGAAGGAGCTGCTGGCCGGCCTGAAGAGCGGGGCCAAGGGCGCGGACAAGGACGAAGAGGTCACCGCGCCGGCCAAGGAGATCGTCACCGCCCAGATCCCCGGCATCGAGGTCATGGATCTGGATGACGCGGTGAAGGTCCTGTGGAAAATGGGCGTATACGCCGAGAGCGGCATGGGCTGCACCGGCCCCATCGTGCTGGTGAGCGAGGCCAACAAGGAAAAGGCCGTGGAGGCCCTGAAGGCCGCCGGCTACGTAGGCTGATACACACTTTTGCGGAGCATCGGAAGGGAGGTGGCGCATATGGCTGAGAAAGTCCGTCTGACACAAATGACGAAAGCGGCTGGTTGAGCGGCAAAGATAGGTCCTGAGACCCTTGCCCAGGTCATGGGCAAGCTGCCGAAATTTGCGGACGAAAATCTCTTGGTCGGCGTGGCCACCTCCGACGATGCGGCCGTGTATAAGGTGAACGGGGAGCTGGCCCTGATCCAGACGGTGGATTTCTTTACTCCCGTGGTGGACGATCCCTATCTGTTCGGCCAGATCGCCGCCGCCAACTCCCTGAGCGACGTGTACGCCATGGGCGGCGTACCCAAGCTGGCACTAAATCTGGTGGGCTTTCCCGGCTGCCTGGACCCCTCTATATTGGGGGACATCATGGCCGGGGGCGCGGATAAGGTCCGGGAGGCGGGCGCCATCCTGATCGGCGGCCATTCCATCCAGAACGACGAGCCTCTGTATGGGCTGAGCGTCACCGGGTATGTCCATCCGGAACGGATCTGGAAGAACTTCGGGGCCAAGCCCGGGGACGCGCTGATCCTGACGAAGCCGCTGGGCTCCGGCGTGGTGAACACGGCGGTGAAGGGCGACCTGGCCTCGGAAGAGGCCCAGCGTCAGGCCGTTCGGGTGATGAGCACCTTGAACCGGTACGCCAAGGAGGCGGTGGAGGGCCTGCCCGTCCACGCCTGCACGGACATCACCGGCTTCGGCCTGATCGGCCACGCCGTGGAGATGGCCCAGGCCAGCGATGTGACGCTGGTGCTGGAGGGAGGGAACATTCCCCTGATCCCCGAGGCGGAGGAATACGCCTCCATGGGCCTTGTGCCCGCCGGAGCATACCGGAACCGGGGGTATTTCGGGGACAAAGTGGCCCTGGGCGGCACAGAGGACGCCCTGGCGGACCTGCTGTTCGATCCCCAGACCTCCGGCGGCCTGCTGATCAGTCTGGACGGCGACGCGGCCCAGAAGGCCATGGAAAGGCTGGCCGATGCGGGCACAGACGTGGAGGCGGCCCTGATCGGCTACGCGGAAGAAAAAGGCGAGAAGCTGATCCGGCTGGCATAAGAGGTTTTCTAAGCAAAACGAAAATCACCGCTCCTCCCGCCCTGATGGGCGAGAGGAGCGCCGTTGCGGAGAAAACAAATGGATAAGAACGAACTGTACAGAAATATACCGAAGGTGGACGCGCTGCTGGAGCGGGAGAGCATGACGGCGCTGGCCGGCCGCTATGGCCGCTGGCTGGTGACGGAGGCGGTCCGGGAGGAAACGGAGGCGCTCCGCCGGACCATCCGGGACGCGGCGGACGATGAAACGGCCCTGGAGGCCGTCCGCGGCCTGGAGCAGGCGGTGGAAAAGCGCCTGGAGGCCCTCTGCGCTCCCCGGGTGAGAAAGGTCATCAACGCCACTGGGACCGTGCTGCACACCAATCTGGGCCGGGCTCCGATCAGCCGGGAGCAGGCGGAAAAGCTGGTGGACATCGTCACAGGGTATTCCAACCTGGAATATGACCTGGAAAATGCCCGGCGGGGGGAGCGCTATGCCCATTTTGAGTCCCTGCTGTGCCGCCTGACGGGGGCGGAAGCCGCGATGGTGGTGAACAACAACGCCGCGGCGGCACTGCTGACGCTGAGCACCCTGGCCAAGGGCGGCGAGGTGCTGACCAGCCGGGGCGAGCTGGTGGAGATCGGCGGAAAGTTCCGCGTGCCGGACGTGTGCGCCCAGAGCGGCGCCACGCTCAGAGAGGTGGGCACCACCAACAAGACCCATTTCTCCGACTATGAGGAGGCCATCGGCGAGGACACCAAGGCCATCTTGAAGGTCCACACCAGCAACTACCGGATCGTGGGATTCACCGAGTCCGTGCCGGCGGCGGAGCTGGCGGAACTGGCCCACAGCAGAGGGGTGCCCATGATCGAGGATCTGGGCAGCGGCGTGCTGGTGGATCTGGAGCAGCTGGGACTGGACCATGAGCCCACGGTGCAGGAGTCGGTCCGGGCGGGCATCGACGTGGTGTGCTTCAGCGGCGACAAGCTTTTGGGCGGCCCCCAGGCGGGGATCGTTGTAGGGAAAAAGGAGTATATCCAGCGGATGAAACGCCACCCGCTGACCAGGGCCCTGCGGGTGGACAAGTTCACCGTGACGGCCCTGGAGCTGGTGCTGCTGGAGTATCTGAAAAAAGAGATGACGGTCCAAAACATACCGGTGCTGCGGATGATCGGCGAGAAGCGGCCCTCCGTCCAGGCCCGGGCGGAGAAGCTGGCGGCTATGCTGCGGGCCGGAGGCCTGCGGGCGGATGTGGCCGTGGCGCCCTGCCAGAGCCAAGTGGGCGGCGGGAGCCTGCCCCTGGAACGGCTGGACAGCGCGGCGGTGACGCTGGACCCCTGGGACATGAGCGCCAGCGCCCTGGAACACGCCATGCTCCGCCTGACGGTGCCTATCGTGCCCCGGGTGGCGGAGGATAAGGTGGTGCTGGATATGCGGACCGTGGACGAAAGCGAATTGGGCCTGGTGGCGGAGATGCTGGGGGAGGCGCTGAGATGAAACATGTGATCATCGGCACGGCCGGCCATATCGACCATGGCAAGACCAGTCTGATCCGCGCCCTTACCGGCCGGGACACCGACCGCCTGGAGGAGGAAAAGCGCCGGGGCATCACCATCGATCTGGGCTTTACCTGGTTCGATCTGAAGGACGGCACCCGCTGCGGCATCATCGACGTGCCCGGCCACGAGAAATTCATCAACAACATGGTGTCCGGCGTGGTGGGCATGGACCTGGTGCTCATGGTCATCGCCGCCGACGAGGGCATCATGCCCCAGACCCGGGAGCATCTGGATATCCTGCAGCTGCTGGGCATCGAGAAGACGGTGCTGGTCATTTCCAAGTGCGACCTGGTGGAGCCGGAGTGGCTGGACATGATGGAGGAGGAGATCCGGGAGGGGCTCAAGGGCACCATTTTGGACGGCGCGCCGGTGGCCCGCATCTCCTCTGCCACCGGGGAGGGCATCGACGAGCTGAAGGACATCATCTGGAAGATGGTCCGGGACGAGGTGCCCCAGCGGGATGTGAACAGCATCCCCCGGCTGCCCATCGACCGGGTATTCACCATCTCCGGCTTCGGCACCATCGTCACCGGCACGCTCCTTTCCGGCACCATCACGAAAAACGACGATCTGGAGCTCTATCCCACCGGGAAGATGTGCAAGATCCGCAACATCCAGGTCCATGAGCGGAACCAGGATTCCTGCCAGGCGGGCCAGCGGGTGGCCATCAACCTGTCCAACGTGAAGAAGAGCGAGATCAAGCGGGGCTACTGCCTGGCCCCGCCGGACAGTATGGAGAACAGCCGCCTTCTGGACGTGCGGCTGCGGGTGCTGAAGAGCTCGGAGCGGGTGATCCGCAACCGGGAGCGGCTGCATCTGTTCGTAGGCACCAGCGAGGTGCTGTGCCGGGCGGTGCTGCTGGACAAGGAGGATCTGGGCCCCGGGGAAGAGGGACTGGCCCAGCTCATATTGGAGGACGTGCTCACCGTCAAGCGGGGGGACCGGTTCGTGGTGCGGTTCTATTCGCCGCTGGAGACCATTGGCGGCGGTACGGTGCTGGGGGCCAATTCCCGGAAGAAGAAGCGTTTTCAGGAGGGCGTTCTGGACGAGCTGAACCGCCGGGAGTCCGGCTCTCTGGCGGATCTGGCGGAGCTGCATATCCGGGAGGCGTGGGACAGCATGATCACTCTGTCGGAGCTGGCAAAGGCCACGGCCCATTCCCGGGAAGAGCTGCTGCCCTATCTGAAACAGCTGACGGACGACGAGCTTATCGAGGCCTACGAGATGACCTCGGATGTGTATTACTGGCACGCGGACGCGGCCTTCAAGGCCAGACAGGACATCACCAACGCCTTGAAGGAGTATCACTACCAGTATCCCTACCGGTTCGGCATCAGCAAGGCGACCATCCACCACAGCTATCTGAAGCGGGTCAAGACCAACATCTTTGACCGCATCCTCCGGCGCATGATCGACAAGGGGTATTTTAAGCTCCACAACGAGTATCTCATGCTGGCCGAGTTCGATATCCCCCACGATAAGACCTACAACGCCGTGGAAAAACTGCTGGTCGATACCTTTGAAAACGCGGGCTATGAGATGCTCCGCTTCAGCGAGATCGACAAGCGGGGCTATCCCGACGAGACGGTCATGGACATCCTGTCCCTGCTCATCGAGGAGGGGCGGTGCGTCCGGGTGGGGGACAGCCTGCAGCTGTATACCATGAAGCATTTTATGGACGACGCCCGGGATAAGGTGATCCGATTCTTCCAGACCGCGGACCTCATCACCATCAAGGACGTCAAAGAGATGTGCGGCTGCAGCCGTAAATGCGCCAAGCCGATCGTGGAGTATATGGACTCCATCAAGATCACCAAAAAGGTGGGCGCGGAAACGGAGCGGGTCGCGTTCCGCTGAGGACACGCCGGGAGGTAACGAGCAGTGAATCTGAAACAGATCGAGGCGTTCGTGAAGATCGCCAACAACAACAGCTTTTCCCGCACGGCCAAGGAACTGTACCTGACCCAGCCCACCGTCAGCGCGTATATCACCAATCTGGAGGAGGAACTGGGCGTGCAGCTTTTTGCCCGGACCACCAAGGCCGTGGAGCTGACGGAGGACGGCAGACGCATCTATCTCTATGCCAGGGAAATGGTGGAGCTGGCCTATACCATCCAAAACATGTTCCGGACCGACAGGCGGGAGGAGCCGGAAAAGCAGATGGTCATTTCCGCTTCCACCCTCCCGGCTCAGTACCTGCTGCCCCGGATCCTGGCGGAGTACAGCCGCCGGTATCCCCAATCCCGGTTCCGGGTCATGGAGTCGGACAGCGAGGGGGTCATCGCCGATATCTCCGAGCACAAGGCGGATGTGGGCTTCGTGGGCACCGCCATTCCCAGGGCAAACTGCGAGTACATGCCCTTTTTCGAGGATGAGCTGGTGCTGGTGACGCCCAACCAGGAGGCGTACCGGCAGCGGAAAGAGGCGGCGGGGCCGCTGGATTGGATCCAGGAGGAGACCTTCGTGCTGCGGGAAGACGGCTCCGGCACCCGGCGGGAGGCCATGGCGCATCTGAAGGAATTGGGCGTGGAGGAGAGCCGGCTGCGGATCGTGGCCAACTTCGCCAATTCCGACGCGGTGCTGATGGGCGTCCGGGAGGGGATCGGCATCTCCGTCCTCAGCCGCCTGGCGGCCCAGGAGAGCATCCGCCGGGGCGACGTGCTGGATTTCCGGCTGTCGGAAAAGGGCAGCTTCCGCCGGATATACATGGTCACCAGCCAGATCCGTCCGCCCTCCGAGGCGGTGCAGAGGCTGGTGGCGCTGGTGAAAAAGCTCTATGGCAGCCCGGACAGCTGAGCGGCGGGCCCTTATATACGGCGACTCCAACACATATGGCACCGACCCGGCGCAGGGACACGGAGGCGGACGCTATCCCCCGGACAGCCGATGGCCGGATATCCTGGCCGCCGCGCTGGCGGGGATATGGGACATCGGGACGGACGCCCGGCCGGGCCGGTGCATCCCCGGGCTGGAATTTGAGTGGGAGGACTTTTCCGCCGCCGTCGCCCGGCGGGGGAAGATGGATCTTTTCGCCGTGATGCTGGGCACCAACGACTATCTCTCCGCGCCCCGGCCGGACCCGGAGCGGGTGGGGGAGAAAATGGACCGGTTTTTGTCCCGGGCCAGGGATCTGCTGGGACCGGATACCGGCGTGCTGGTGATCGCGCCGCCCCATCTGGATTTCGGGGCGGACCGGTTTTATGGGAAATACAGCACCGTATCCGGGGAACTGTCCCGCGTCATGGCCCGGTGCGCCGGCCGGATGGGGGCGGCATTTCTGGACGCGGGGGCGCTGCCCCTGGCGCCGGACGGCATCCATCTGCTGCCGGAGGGGCACCGAATACTGGCCGGGCGGGCAGAGGCATATTTCCGCGCCCGGGACCGGATATGAACAAGGACCCGCCTCCAGGGGAGGCGGGTCCTTGTTGTCATGCAGGTTTTCAGGCGGATTGATGGGTGCGGCCAAGACTGATGCGCTTCCAGCGGCCGGAGCGGTACCGGGCGGACATGAGCACGGTGCGCAGCAGCTGGTCGGCCACCAGGGCGATCCAGGCGCCCCAAAGCCCCATATGGAAATAGTTGACCAACAGTATGCACAGCAGCGCCCGGGCGCCCAGCACCGTCACCGCCATGACCACCGCCGGGAAACGGGTGTCCCCCGCGCCCCGCAGGCCGCCGGCCACGATGAACTGGTCCGCCTGGAAGGGCTGGCTGGCCGCGAGAAGGATCAGGATGGGCGCGGCGAGATCGATGATCGACGCGTCGTTTTTGAACAGGCCGATGATCTGCCGGTTGAACAGGACCATCAGCGCCATCAGCAGGAAGGAGGAGGCGATACCCAGGTCCCGCGTCTTGCGCATATATACCGCGGCCATGTCATACCGCCGCTTGCCGATGGACTGGCCCATGAGGGTGGTGGCGGCGGTGGCGAATGCCTGCCCCACCATGAAGGTCATGGTCTGGATGTTCATGCAGACCTGATGGGCGGCATAGACCGTATCCCCCAGGCCGGTGACCTGGCGGGTGTAAATGATGATCCCCGCCCGGAGGAACAGCTGCTCCAGCATGGAGGGTATGCCGATGCCCACGACCTGGACCATCAGCCGCCGGTCAAAGACGAACCGCTCCTTCAGATCCAGAAATACGTAGTGCTTCCGGCCCAGCGCCACGGCCATGGCGATGGCGAAGGCGGCGGTCTGGCCGATGATGGTGGCCCAGGAAGCCCCCGCCACGCCCATTTTGGGCACGCCAAAGTGGCCGTAGATCATCACGTAGTTGAATCCCAGGTTGATCACGTTGGCCAGGGTGTTGTAGAGCATGGGGGTGCGGGTGTCGCCTATGCCTCGCAGCGCGGCGGTCACGGTGATGCCCAGGCAGAGAGGGATGAAGCCGTACATCTGGATGTTCAGGTAAACGACGCCCTGGCGCAGCGTTTCGTCGCTGATGCCGGAGCCGCCCATGAACCGGATCATGGGCTCACACAGGAGAAGCCCCACGCCCATGAAAAGCGCGGACATGACCAGGTTCAGGATCATGGCGTGCTTGAACACCCGGTTGGCGCCCGCCCGGTCCTGCTGGCCCCGGAAGCGGGCGATCATGGCGGTGGCGCCCACGTTCATGGCCTGGATCATGGTCATCAGCAGGAACTTCGGCTGCGCGGCCAGCCCCACAGCCGCCAGGGCCATGATGCCCTCCTGGCCGGGAAGGCGGCCCACCATCACCTGGTCGGCCATGCTGGTGAGCTGGGTGAGGACCAGCTCCACCAGGCTGGGCCAGGCGATGAGCGCCACGTCCCGGTAGAGGCGGCGGGTGGCAATGCCGGCGGGGACCTGGATGCGGCCCACCTTTCCGGTGGAGTCGGGCTGTTCGGCCGGACCATAGTCCAGATCGTCCAGGGCAGTGTATACGGTCTTTCCCTCGATCCTGCTCTTACTGTCCACGGCGCGGCCAGCTCCTTTCAACGAAAAAACGCCTGTATCCGGCGCTTGTATTTTCATTTTAGGCCCGCCGTTTTTTTCTGTCAATAGGTTGCGTCAAAGTTTGTTACCTTGCACAAATTGACAAAAGATCCGGGGCCGGCTTCTGCCAGCCCCGGCTGTCATATATCCCGCAGGACTTTTTTGAATTGGAAGAAAAACAGGATGGCCGTGAAGGTGACGGCCACCACGTCGGCCACCGGCTCCGCCGTGTATACGGCCGTGGTCTTGTCCGCCATGAGGTGCGGCATGAGGTAAATGAGCGGCAGCAGGAGCACGAATTTCCGCACCACCGCCACGGTCACCGAGGCCGCGGCGTTGCCCAGAGACATGAAGGTCATCTGGCAGGCCACCTGTATGCCGAACAGGAACATGGCCCCGCAATAGATGCGCAGAGCCCTTCCCGCAAAGTCCAGCAGCGTTGGGTCCGGGGTGAAGATCCCGGCAAAGAGCCGGGGGAAGAGCATGATCGACGCCCACAGCGCGGTGGAATAGATCATGCTCACCGTCAGCAGCAGCCGGAAGATGGCCTTCACCCGGGCGGCGTTTTTCGCGCCGTAGTTGTAGCTGATGATGGGCTGGGCCCCCTGGGACAGGCCCTGCAGGGGCATCATGGCGAACTGCATCACGCTGGTGAGGATGGTCATGCTGCCCACCGCCAGGTCCCCGCCGTATCGGAGAAGGGAGGCGTTGAAGCACACGGAGATCACGCTCTCGCTGCTCTGCATGATGAACGGCGCGATCCCCAGCGCGACGCAGGGGCCCACCAGCTTCCAGCGGATGGGGAGCGTGTCCTTCTTCAGCCGCAGCAGAGAATTCTTTCCGGCGAGGAAACAAACCACCCACACGCAGCTGACCCCCTGAGAGAGGATGGTGGCCAGCGCCGCGCCCCGCACGCCCATGTGCAGCAGGAAGATGAATATCGGGTCCAGGATGATGTTGCATACCGCGCCGATGAGCACGGTGAGCATCCCGGTCCTGGCGTAACCCTGGGCGGTGATATAGGCGTTCATGCCCAGCGTCAGCTGGACGAAGGCGGTGCCCATGGCGTAGACCTGCATATAGGCCGCGGCGTAGCCGATGGTATTGTCACTGGCGCCGAAGGCCAGCAGCAGCGGCCGGTGGAGGGCCAGCAGCGCGGCGGTGATCGCCAGCGACACGAAAAGCTGCAGCGTAAAGCAGCTGCCCATGGTCTTTTCCGCCGAGGCAGTGTCGCCCTTGCCCATGAAAATGGACGCCCTGGGCGCTCCGCCGGCGCTGACGAGCGAGGCGAAGGCGGAAACGAACAGGATGATGGGCATACATACGCCCACGCCTGTAAGGGCCAGATCCCCCTCGACCGGCATGTGGCCTATGTAGATCCGGTCCACGATGTTGTAGAGCATGTTGATCAGCTGGGCCGCGATGGTGGGGATGGCCAGCCGGAACAGAAGCTTTCCTACCGGCTCTGTGCCCAGGAAGTTGTTGTCTTTTTCCAAAGGCGAAATGGTCCTTTCCTGATAGGTTTTCTCGATCCCGGTCCTTTACAACCAAAACCGGGTCTGGTATACTGATTATATCGCAGCAAATTGTACAATGTCAACGCCTCCGGGCGGACAGGAAAGGGGAAGAGGAATGAAACACTCCAATCCGCTTTTGAAAGGGCAGCAGGGCCAGCGCTTTATCACCTTCGGCGAGGTGATGCTCCGGCTCACGCCCCCCAATTATGAGAAGATCCGCATGGCCAGCAACTTTGAGGCGAGCTATGGGGGCAGCGAGGCGAATATCGCCCTGGCCCTGGCCAACCTGGGGATCGACAGCAGCTTTTTCAGCGTGGTCCCCAACAACTCCCTGGGCAAGAGCGCGGTGCGTATGCTCCGCTCCAACGACGTACACTGTACGCCGGTGATCCTCTCGACGCCGGAGGAAACGCCTACCCACCGGCTCGGCACCTATTATCTGGAGACCGGCTATGGGATACGGCCCAGCAAGGTGACCTACGACCGCAAGCACAGCGCCATCACGGAGTACGATTTTTCCAAGGTGGACCTGGACAAGCTGCTGGACGGGTTCGACTGGCTGCATCTGAGCGGGATCACGCCGGCTCTGTCCCCCAGCTGCGCCGACTTCACCCTGAAATATATCCGGGCGGCCAAGGAGAAGGGCCTGACGGTCAGCTTTGACGGCAATTTCCGCAGTCGCCTGTGGACTTGGGAGCAGGCCCGGGACTTCTGCACCCAGTGTCTGCCCTATGTGGACGTGCTGCTGGGGATCGAGCCCTACCATCTGTGGAAGGACGAGCAGGATCATACCAAGGGCGATTGGAAGGACGGCGTGCCCCTGCAGCCCAGCTACGAGCAGCAGGACGAGGTCTTCCAGCGGTTCGTGGAGCGCTATCCCAACATCTCCTGCATCGCCCGGCATGTGCGCTATGCCCACACCGGCAGCGAAAACAGCCTTATGGCCTATATGTGGTATCAGGGCCACACCTTCGAGAGCCGGATGTTCACCTTCAACATCCTGGACCGGGTGGGCGGCGGCGACGCCTTTGCCAGCGGCCTGATCTATGCCATGATGAACGGCTATAAGCCCATGGATATGGTGAACTTCGCCGTGGCCAGCTCCGTCATCAAGCACACCATCCACGGCGACGCCAACATCACCGACGACGCCGAGAGCATCCGCAGCATCATGAACATGAACTACGACATCAAGCGCTGAAAGCCGATCATAGAGGAAGGCCCCCGGCAGTGCCGGGGGCCTTCGCCGTGGAGCATCAGTAGTTCTGGGCGTGGACCTCGAAATAGGCCTGGGGATGGTTGCAGGTGGGGCAGACCTGGGGGGCTTCGGTGCCCACCACGATGTGGCCGCAGTTGCGGCACTCCCAGACTTTGACCTCGCTCTTTTTGAAGACCTCGGCGGTCTGGACGTTCTTGAGCAGGGCGCGGTAGCGCTCCTCATGGGTCTTCTCAATGGCGGCCACCAGGCGGAACTTGGCGGCCAGCTCGGGGAAGCCCTCCGCATCGGCGGTCTTGGCGAAGCCGTCGTACATGTCGGTCCACTCGTAATTCTCTCCGTCCGCGGCTGCGGCCAGGTTCTGGGCGGTGTCGCCGATGCCCTCCAGCTCCTTGAACCAGAGCTTGGCGTGCTCCTTCTCGTTGTCGGCGGTCTTCAGGAACAGGGTGGCGATCTGCTCAAAGCCTTCCTTCTTGGCCTTGGAGGCGAAATAAGTGTACTTGTTGCGGGCCTGGGACTCGCCGGCGAAGGCGGCGGCCAGGTTCTTCTCGGTCTGAGTGCCAGCGTATTTGCTCATGACTTGATCTCCTTTGCATCCGTTTCAGATATTTCCGCCCGTTTCCATCAGCCGGAAACGGGCGTGCCGTTTATGAAATGATTTTACCATATTGAGAACGGCCCTGTCAATGATACAGAGCCGCGGCGGGCCGCGCCCTTGCATTTTTCCGGCGGGTATGGTAATATAATACTTTAGTGAACATAACACCGTCCGGCGGCGCCGGCGGAGGGGAGGAACCCATGGCGATCCTATATGCCATTATTTTGGGACTGGTACAGGGAGTGGCGGAGTTTTTGCCGATCTCCAGTTCGGGGCATCTTGCCCTGCTGGAAAACATTCTGGGGGCCAACGGCATGATGGAGCTGGACAACAGCGCCTTTTTCAACATCCTGCTGCACTTGGCCACGCTGGTGGCGGTGATCGTTGCCTATTGGCCGGATATCGTGGACATGATCTTTGAGGTGGGCTACATGGCCTCGGATCTGGTCCACGGCCGGGGCCTCTCCGCCCAGGGCAATCCTACCCGGAAGCTCATCTATATGATGCTGCTGGCCACGGTGCCGCTGTTCGTCATCGTGCCCTTCAACGACGCCATCGAGCGGCTGAACGCCGTCCCCTGGTTCATCGGCGCGGCGCTGATCCTCACGGGCACGCTGCTGTACATATCCGACCGGCTGCCCCGGGGAAAGAAGACCGCCGAGTCCATGACCGTCGTGGACGCGCTGGTGATCGGCGTGGCCCAGGGGCTGGCCACCATCCCGGGCCTGTCCCGGTCCGGGACCACCATTGCCGCCGGCATGGGCCGGGGACTGAAGCGCTCCTTCGCGGTGCGGTTCTCCTTCCTCATCAGCCTGTTGTCTGTGGCGGGCGCGGTGGTGCTGCAGGTGCTGGACGTGATCGAGGAGGGGATCGACACGGCTATGCTCCCCGCCTATGGGGTGGGGATGCTGGTGGCCGGCGTCACCGGGTATTTCTCGATCCGGCTCTTGCAGCGGATCGTGCGCAAGGGGAAATTCGGAGGCTTTGCCTATTACTGCTGGATCGTCGGCGTGGTGAGCATCGTCGTCTGGTTCAGGATGAACGGATAACGGAGGATCTATGGCACAGAAGAAGACGGCCTCCCGGACGGGCAGCGGGACGAAAAAGCCCGCGTCCCGGAGCGGGAGCGGTACAAAAAAGAGCGCGTCCGGGTCCCGGAGCGGTACCAGCCGCGGCGGGACAGGAAAGAAAGCGCCGTCCCGGAGCACGGCGGCCTCCTCCCGGAGCGCATCCGTCCGCAGGACCCCGCCCCCGGCCCGCCAGCCCATCCGCCGGCAGGTGGGATGCGTGGTGCTGCTGTTCGCGGGGCTCATCTCCGCCATCGGGTATTTTCCGGTGGACGGGTGGCTGGTGGACGCGCTGCGCCAGCTGTGGTACGGAACGCTGGGCTGGGGCTTTTACCTGGCGCCGGTGTGCCTATTGTGGGGCTCGCTGATCCTGGGGTTCCACCGGGGCCGGCCCGTGGCGGCCCGGCTGACATGCGTGCTTTTGATGCCGCTGGTGTTCGGGGCGTTCATCCATGCGTTGCTGTTCAACCGGGACGGCGTCTTCGGCGGAGGCCTTGCCGACGGCATAAAGACGCTCTGGACCTTGGGCCGGGATACCACAGAGCACTGCGGCGGCGTGCTGGCCGGATCGCTGGGGATGCTCCTGCGCACCTCCGTGGGCGTGGTGGGCAGCTTTTTGCTGCTGACGGCGTCGTTCGTGCTGCTGATCGTGGAGGGGGCCAGCATCTCGGTGAGCGGGCTTCTGGAGCGGTATAAGTCCCGGCCCCGGCTGACCTACGAGCTGCAGCCGGAGGAGGAGCCGGACGAGGGAGATATCATCACCGACGAGGATTATTTCTTCCCCTTGGGCGGCGGGGCCCCCATTCCCCGCACAGAAACGCCGGGACCGGCTGTCCCGGCGGCAAAAAAGCAGCAGCCTGCGGCAGAGAAAAAGCCTGCCGCCCCGGCGCCGAAAACGCCGCCCCGGCGCAGCTTTTATGACCAGAGCCGGGAAGAGGCAAAGGACGAGCTGTTCGCCCAGTTCGATGTGGACCCGGAGGCCATGGCCCGGGTGACGGCGGCCCTGGACGCCAAACAGGCGTCCCGGACAGAGAAAAAGCCCGCTCCGGCTGCGGCGAAGAGCCCGGGCGGGGAGAAGAGACCTGCCGGGGAAACGAAAAAGCCCACGACAGACGTGCAGCCTCTGGACATGGAGCAGGCGGCCCATATCGCCGGGGTGGAGCTGAACTCCGCCGACATGGACGAGGGCGCGGCGGCCCCCGCCGCCCCGGAGAGGATCAGGATCGACAAGGACGCCGAGGCAGCGGCTGTGGCGAAGCAGATCGAAGCCGGCGCGGCAGAAGAGAAGCCCGCGTATATCTTCCCGCCGGTGGAGCTGCTCAACAGCAGCGCCGACATTGGCGGCTATGGCGGCGAGGACGACGCCGACGAGACCGAGGCCCAGCTGGAGAACGCCGTGCGCAGCTTCGGCGTGGGAGCCACCGTGACGGGCGCGGTCCATGGCCCCACCATCACCCGCTACGAGCTGAAGCTGGAGCAGGGCGTGAAGCTGAACAAGATCACCAACCTGGCCGGGGACATCGCCCTGAGCCTGGGGGTGAAGAGCGTGCGCATCGCCCCGGTGCCCGATAAGATCTCCACCGTGGGCGTGGAGGTGCCCAACAAGAACGTGCGCACCGTGTGGCTGGGAGACCTGGTGGGGTCCGACGAGTTCAAAAACTCCAAGTACAAGCTCTGCGTGGCCCTGGGCAAGGACATCGGCGGCAACGTGGTGGTCAGCAACCTGGCCAAGATGCCCCACCTGCTCATCGCCGGCACCACCGGCTCCGGCAAGAGCGTGTGCGTCAACTCCATGATCCTGAGCCTGCTTTATAAATCCACCCCGGACGAGGTCCGCATGATCATGATCGACCCCAAGATGGTGGAATTCGTGGTCTACAACGGCATGCCCCACCTCTACGTGCCCGTGGTCACCGACGCCAAGAAGGCGGCGGGGGCCCTGCAGTGGGCGGTGGTGGAGATGCTCAAGCGCTACCGGCTGTTTTCCGAGACCGGGGTCCGGGAGCTGTCCGCCTACAACACCATCCAAAAGAACCAGGGGGAGCAGACCCTGCCCCAGGTGGTCATCTTCATCGACGAGCTGGCCGACCTGATGATGGTGGCCTCCAAGGAGGTGGAGGAGTCCGTGTGCCGGGTGGCCCAGATGGGCCGCGCCGCCGGCATGCACCTGGTGATCGCCACCCAGAGCCCCCGGGCCGACGTGATCACCGGCCTGATGAAGGCCAATATCCCCAGCCGCATCGCCCTGTCCGTGTCCGGACCGCTGGAGAGCCGCATCATTCTGGACCAGCAGGGGGCGGAAAAGCTGCTGGGCAACGGCGATATGCTCTATTCGCCCATCGGCAGCAAGCCGGTCCGGCTCCAGGGCGCTTTCGTCACCGACGAGGAGCGGGAGGAGATCATCAACTTCGTGAAGAAAGAGGCGGAGGCGGAATACTCCGACGAGATCCTGGCGGAGATCGAAAAGGCCGCCGTGGACAAGAACGACAAGGGCGCTCCGGAGGAGGAGCCCGAGGGCAAGAGCGATTACGACGAGCTGTTGCCCCAGGCGGTGGATGTGATCTTTGAAACGAAGCAGGCCTCCGTGTCCATGCTCCAGCGGCGGCTGAAGCTGGGCTATTCCCGGGCCGCCCGGCTCATCGACCAGCTGGAGGAAGTGGGCGTGGTGGGGCCCTATGAGGGGTCCAAGCCCCGCCAGATCGTCATCACCAAGCAGCAGTGGCAGGAGATGCAGTACGCCCACGGCACGGCTCCGGTGGATACCATCGCCCAGGAGTTCGCCCAGGTGTCCGAGAGCGACCAGTTCGCGCCTACCGGCGAGGAATTGGCGGAAAATGCGGACGCGCCGGAACAGCCGCCTGTCCCGGAGGAAGAGGAGGACCGGCTGCTGTGACGGATAAAGTGCTGGCCCCGGAAGCGCTGCGGTCGATGGGGCCGCTGGAACTGGCCTATGTGGGGGACGGGGTGTATGAACTGCTGGTGCGGACCCATCTGGCCGGCCAGGGCGGAGGCCGGGTGGGACAGATGCACCGGGCGGCGGTAGCCTACGTGTCCGCCCCGGCCCAGGCGGAGGCCCTGACGGCCCTGACGCCCTTTATGACCGAGGAGGAGCAGCAGGTGGTCCACCGCGGGCGCAACGCCCATGTCCACAGCTGCCCTGCCGGATGTACCGTCGCCCAGTACCACGCCGCCACGGCCCTGGAGGCGCTGTTCGGGTATCTGTGGCTCGCCGGACGGAAGGACCGGGCGGCGGAGCTGTTTGAAAAAATGCTGGAGGTGTGCCATGCCTCTTGACAGCGTATTTATCGGGGAGCTGGGCAGAGAGCTTGACGGCCGCCTGTCCGGTATGAAGATCGACCGTGTCCATCAACCGGAAAAGGACACGGTCGTGCTCGCCCTGCGGGGCGGCAGCGGCGGAGAGAAGCTGGCGCTGTGCTTTGGCTCCGGGTCCGCCAGGGTGTGCCTGACACGGGCGGAGTATGAAAACCCCGCCCAGCCGCCTATGTTCTGCATGCTTTTGCGCAAGCATATCCAGGGCGCCCGCATCCTCTCCGTTACCCAGCCGGAGCGGGAGCGGATGCTCCTGTTCTCCCTGGCCGCCTTTGACGAGCTGGGCCAGAGCGTCACCAAGACCCTGGCCGTGGAGATGCTGGGCCGCAATGCCAACCTGATCCTGGTGGACGGGGAGGGGCGGATACTGGACGCCGCCCGGCGGGTGGACGGGGAGATGAGCCCGCTGCGGCAGCTGCTGCCGGGACTGATCTACCGGCTGCCGCCCAAGCCGGAGGAGGGGAAGTTTTCCGGCCTTTCGCCTCTGGTGCGCAGGGAGATGCAGTGGCGCGGTCTTCCCCAGAGCCTGGAGGGACTGGAGGGGCTGGAGCGTGTGCCCACCATGCTGGTGGAGGCGGGACAGCCCAAGGATTTCACCTATCTGCCGATCTTGCAGTACGGTCCGTCGGTGGAGAGCGTGACATATCCTGGCTGGTCGGAGCTGCTGGACGCCTTTTATGCCGAAAAGGACCGGATCGAGCACCTGAAAAGCCGGGCCAGATCCCTGACGAAGCTGGTCCGGGGTGCCAAGACCCGGGCGGAACGGAAGCTGGCCCTGCGCGTGCAGGAGCTGGCCGCGGCGGAGGATCGGGAAACCGACAGACGCCGGGGCGATCTGATCACCGCCAACATCTGGCGGATGAAGCCCGGCATGTCGTCGGTGACGGTGGAGGATTTCTATGAACCGGGGGAACCGCCGGTGACCATCCCGCTGGACAGCCGCCGGTCCCCCCAGCAGAACGCGGCGGCCTATTATAAGCGCTATACCAAGAAGAAGACCGCCTATGAGCATCTGACCGGCCTGATCCGGGAAAACCGGACGGAGAGCGAATATCTGGCCAGCGTGGCGGAAGAGCTGGACCGGGCCCAGTCCCAGGCGGATCTGGACAGCATCCGGCAGGAGCTGACCCGGATGGGGTATCTGCGGGAGGCAAAGAGCGGCAAGGGCAAGCGGCGGGAAAAGCCATCTCAGCCCATGCGCTTCGTCACAGACGGGGGGCTGGAGGTCCTGGTGGGACGGAACAACCTGCAAAACGACGAGCTCACCTTCCATACGGCCCGGCGGACGGACCTGTGGCTGCACGCGCAAAAGCTCCACGGGGCCCATGTGATCCTCCGGTGCGAGGGCACGGACCCGGATGAAAAGAGCGTATACCAGGCGGCCTCCCTGGCGGCCTTTTATTCCGAGGGCGGCCAGGCCGGACGGGTGGCGGTGGACGTGACCCAGGCCCGGTTCGTGAAAAAACAGAAGGGCGCCCGGCCGGGGATGGTGCTCTATACGGACCAGAGAACGGTCATGGCGGAGCCGAGAAAAGAGCTGTAGCGCCCTTTCCGGCGACCGGAGAGGGGTATTCCCTCTCCGGCAGAACAAATCTACGCTCGCAGGCCCGTACCCTTTTCCGGGTACGGGCCTGCGCTGTCCGATGTCGATCTTTCCGGCGGCGGAGCGCTTATTTCTGCGTGGTGAGCAGGCCGATGGCGTTGGCCAAAAGCTCCGCGGCGCCTGAGCGGGTCAGGACGGCTTCCACGTCTTCCCAATCCCGCGCCATCACCCCGCAGGCGGTCAGATTCGCCACCGCCTGGGCCCAGCTCTCGCCGCTGTTCTCTTCGCCCACATAGGCCGCGGCGCTCACCACATCCGTGACGCCCAGGACGGAGTTGAGGGTGACGCAGGCCTCCCGGAGCGTGATCTTCTCCGCCGGGTCAAAGGTGGCGCCGGTAGGGGAGGGCTGGCCCTGGATATAACCGTTCATCAGCGCGGTGGCCACATAGGGCTTCAGCCACTCGCCGATGGTTCCGTCGTCTTTGAAGCCGGTGGAGCTGACGCCTTTGAGCAGGTCGCATCCGGCGGCCGTCATGCACATGGAGAGGAACTCGCCCCGGGTCACCTCCGTGTCCGGGTTGAACACATAGTCGTCACCCACATATTCACCGGTGAACACGCCGTTTTCCGTCAGGACCACCGCGGCGTACTCGCAGCCGTTTTCCGTCAGGTCGGAGTAGGTCACCTTGGACTTTTGTTTGATGAGCTTGATGATCACGGTCCCCTCCTGAGAGGTGTTGCCGGCGGCGTCGACGGCCCGGAAGCCGAAGTAGTCCTTGCCCCGCTTGCCCTCTTCGGGGGTATAGACAAAGTGGCCGTCCGGGGACAGGCGCACCGTGCCCTTCATGGGATCGGTGACGATCTCAAAGGTCAGCGTGTCCCCGTCCGGGTCATGGGCGGTGAGCTGGCCGCCCACGGACACGCCCCGGTACGTTTCGATCTGCTGGTTTTCCGCGACGGGAGCGTTGTTGTTCCCGGAGGCGGGAGCGGCGGCGGTGCGGCCGCTGACGGACACGATGGACTGGCTGGGGGCATATGCGGCGCCAGTGCTGCCGTCGTCCTCCGGCTGGTCGCTGTCTGACTGGACCGTGACGGCGTCGGAAGCGGCCTGGGTCGCGCCGCCCCGGTCCCAGTCGGTCACGTCCCGCATAGGAGCGGACGCCAGGGCAGGGGTGGCGCCCAGAAGAAAGAGAAAGAGCAGTGCCCACGCGATTGTACGTTTCATGTAACGACCTCCATGTTGAATTGTACCGTTATTGTGTACGGCGGCAGTGCAAAATATTCCCAGCGGGGCGGACCGCCGGAGCTTGGCACATTCTGTGATATCATAAGCGCCGGACCGGCCGGATATGACAGGCACACAGGCAAATTCAAGGGGAGGGGCCTTGACAAACAGTGGGAATCTGTTATAATTATCAAGCGCTGAATGCGGGGTTGCTGGAATTGGCAGACAGGCAGGCTTGAGGTGCCTGTGTTCGTCAGGACGTGTGGGTTCAAGTCCCATACCCCGCACCACGTCGAAAGGCTTCTGAAGACTCGAGGTCCTGGCAGGCCAGGCCCCCTCATCGGTCAGAAGCCTTTCTCCTTTTCCCCATGAAACCCGCTTCGCTGGGCTTTCATGGGGCCCGGTCAAGTCCCTTGTGGGAGTCGCACCGATCCCGGAGGACTTGATTTGCAAGGCTTCCGGGATTTTTCCTTCATTTCCAAGTGATTGCGGTTCGGCCTGTCAGTACTGCCGCGCGACACGGAGAAAACATTCTTATTCCTCGGAGAGGAAGAAACAAGGAGAAGGCGTAGGTGTCGGATCAGGTGTGTAAAGTGAGCGTCATCGTGCCGGTCTATAACACGGAGAAGTACCTCCGAAACTGCCTGGAGAGTCTGGCGGCCCAGACACTGGACGACATGGAGGTCGTCGTGGTGAACGACGGCAGCACCGACGGAAGCCTTGCCATCGCGGAGGAATTCGCGGCAAGATACGACTGGTTTCATGTGTTTTCCACCGAGAACAGGGGCGTGAGCCACGCGCGGAACTATGGCGCGAAAATGTCCCGGGGGGGTATTTGGCCTTCGTGGACAGTGACGACGAGGTGGAGACAGATTACTGCAAGGCCATGTATGAAAAAGCGGTCCGGGACAACAACGATGTGGTCATGTGCAGGCTGGATCACATCAAGTACAGCGGAGGTCAGGTAAAGCGTATCACCTATCCAGCTACATTTTGGGAAGAGGACAATTTCCGATTTGCTGAGCACCCTGAATTGATGGCCCGGATGAGCACGATGGCATGCAATAAGCTGGTCCGTAGGGACCTGTTTTTCCGTGTGTTATTTTCGGAGGATATCTCATATGCCGAGGATCATTTGTATGTAGTACAGCTGTTCTGTCTGGCGGAGAATATCGGGACGGAGAAACGGATCCTGTATCATTATTACCACATACACAATGGCATGACGTCGCGATTTGGTCCGGGGCGGCTGACGCGTACCCTCGCTATGGAACGGATACGGCAGTTCATGGGAGAGCATGGTTTGGCAGACCTGTTCCATCGGGAGCTTGAAGTTTTGTATCTGCGTTTTTTTGAGAACTACAACATCTTGCTCATGCCTCCCGATGGAACGGCCTGGGATATACGGCTGCGCTTTGTGCGGCAGACACAGGCGTTTTTAAGAAAATATTGCCCAGATTGGCGGCGGAATCCCTACTATCGGCAGGCCATGCGGAAGAGAGCAAAACAGTTTCGGCCCGCTTACTATAATTATGGGGAGGGCCATATGCTGCTTTTGATGCATCTCTCCCGGATCTTGCCGAAGACTCTTTATAGACAGGTCCTGCGGGCCGATCATGCCCTGGCCTTCGTGTGCCGGTGGGTCCGCTGGGGAACGATTGGTACTGCGGGGCGGAAAGAGTGATTTTGTATGGGACTAAAGACGTTCTGGAAGGGGCCGCGCCGTCGGATGGACTCGGCCGGGGATGCCCCGCCAAGTTCGGGGCCGGCAGAGATGCAGCGGCTCCTGCGGGGGGTAAGACGCCGCCTTCGCCGTTTGCGCCAGAGGCCGGTCAGCCAGTGGCCGGAGGAAAAGCGGGTCGCCAAAGCGATGAGCCTCTATGACAGGCAGATGGGCCGCACTTTCGATCTGGAGCATCCGACGCTGTTCACGGAAAAGCGGGTGTGGTATCAGCTCTTTTATACGCACCCGGACATGACCCGCATATATGACAAATACCTGTTCAAAAGCTACATTGAGGAAAAGATCGGCCCCGGCTGGACCGCGCCCCTCTACGGCATGTGGACGAGGGTGCGGGATCTGGAGCGGGACTGGGCCAGCCTGCCGGACAGCTTTTGCCTGAAATCCAACTGTTCCAGCCTGGGAAAGAATGTGGTTTTCGTGCGGGATAAAAGCAGCGTGGACACAAAGGCCCTGTTTCGAAAGGTCAAAAAGTGGCTGGACCCCATGAACACCATGATCAACAGCTGCAACCGGGCCTATTACGGCGTAACGCCCCGCATCATCGCGGAAAAGCTGCTCACAGGAAAAGACGGCCAGATATATGATTACAAGGTCATGTGCTTCGGGGGAAAGGCCGACCATTTTCTCGCTACGGCGGATCGATTCCCGCTGGAGGCAGACGATCTGGCCTATACGTTTTATGACCTTCGCTGGAACAAGCTGCCCGTCACAACGCCTGGCCATGAAAATCGGGATATACCACGCCCGGTCTACCTGGACAAGATGATCGAGATCGCGGAAAAGCTTTCCCAGGGGTTCCCGCACATCCGCGTGGATTACTACGATACAACGGACGGCTTATACATCGGAGAGATGACGCTTTACAGTTCCCCGACTTACGCACAGCGCGAATGGGATCTCCGGCTGGGAAATATGTTTGACCTTCCCCGGAAGGGACCGGACGGCGTGAGACCGGAAGGACAGGTATGACCCCGTGGGGCGGGATCGTTTGTTGGCCGAAAACTGCAGACAGACCAGTGCCCGGAGGCTTTGCTCTGCAAGGCCTCCGGGCACTGGTGATCACTCTCCGGGGTTGGGGCGGATCACTTTTCGAAAATTCCAGGTCATCGCCGCCCGCCGGGCCGCTTCCTGCCGCTGGGCTTCGTCTTTGTATGGCAGCTCCGCCGTATGGGCGCCGCAGTCCAGACACTGGATGTAGACGCACCAGCCGCCCTCGTCCTCTATGCTCCCTACGCCGCCGCAGTTGGGGCACGCCAACAGTTCGATTCCGTCAAAGTCCATAGTCCATCCTCCTGTCAGGGCACAGTATACGCCTGTAGTATATCACGGCGGAGCGGATAACACAAAGGGGTTTTTACGCGGACCTTCGGAAGGTGGAACAAAAAGCGGGCGCGGGCACGCGGAGGACGTGAAAATCTTCACCGCGGCCGGATTCATCTTGCAATTGTGGAGTTCTTTGATATAATCTTTGATATATGGCGCGTTCAGGATCGGAAGCGGCGGGGGCGCCGGGCTTTTTGCGGAGCGCTTCATAACGGGCGCCGGGCGGGAAACGGGCCCGCAGGAAGAAAGACAATACTGGAGGAAGCGTTTTATGAAGTGGAAAAGCCTGCTGTGTATGGCGCTGGCCGCGCTGCTGATGGCCTCGGCCTGCTGTACCGCTTATGCCGCGGAGCCGGACCAGGAGCAGCCGGAGGTCCTCCGGGTGGGATTTTTCGCCTTCTCCGGCTATCATACGATCGATGACAGCGGCCGCCGCAGCGGCTACGGATATGAATTCCTCCAGCGGCTGGCCATCCACGGGGGATGGTCCTATGAGTACGTGGGATATGACGGGTCCTATGCCGACGCGCTGGATATGCTGCGAAACGGCCAGGTGGATATCGTCACCTCGGTCTCCAAGACCCCGGAAAGGGAGGAGGAGTTCCTGTTTTCCGACCAGTCCATCGGCATCAACTCCACCATTTTCACCGTGAAAAAGGGAAACCAGGCCATCGTGGAGGGGGACTATTCCACCTATGACGGCGTCACGGTGGGCATGCTGGAGGGCAATTCCAAAAACGCCAATTTCCAGCGGTTTGCCGCGGAACACGGTTTTACCTTCCAGCCGGTCTATTTTGCGGAGCAGGACGAGCTCACCGACGCCCTCCAGGAGGGCCGGGTGGACGCCGCCGTTACCGGCAGCCTGCGGCTGCTGGAGAACGAGTGGCTGCTGGAGAGTTTTGACGCCAGCCCCTTTTATATCTGCACCCGGAAGGACCGCGCCGAGCTGATGAGCCGGATCAACGCGGCTATCAACGAGATGGACCTGCACGATCCCAACTGGCGGGACACCCTTCACGAGACCTATTATGCCACAGACCACGACGGCTCCATCATCCTGAACGCCGGAGAGCGGGCCTTCCTGGAGGAGCGCGCCGCCTCAGACACGCCCTTGCGGCTGCTGTTCAACCCGGAGCGGATACCCTATTGCTATTTTCAGGACGGCCAGGCCAAGGGCATCCTGCCAGCGATCTTCGACAGCCTTGCCCAGCGCCTGGGACTGCGCTATGAGTTCATCCAGGTGAAGGACCGGAGCGAGTACTACGCGCTTCGGGCGTCCGGGGCGGCGGACGTGGTGCTGGACTATGCGGGAGATTACTACCGGGCAGAGGAAGAGGGCTACAAGATCACGGCGCCCTATTTCCGGACCACCTTTGCCCGTCTGGCGCTGGACGGCTTCACCGGAACGGCGGAGCGGCTGGCGGTGGTGGAGCAGTCCGACGTTCTCAGCGATCTGCTCGCCGACCGCTATGCCGAGCGGACGCTGATCCAGCTTCCCACAACGGAGGCGTGCGTCCAGGCGGTGCTGGACGGCCAGGCCGACGCCACCATCCTGTACTCCTATACGGCCGAGAGATATGCCCGGCAGGACATCCGAAACCGGCTGGCCTCCGTGGCCTTCGGGCAGACCGCCCTGTCCTTCGCGGTGGGGACCGGCGTCCCCGGCGGCCGGTATCTGCTCTCGCTGCTGGATAAGGGGGCGGACAGCTTCACGGAGGCGGAGCTGGACGCCATCATATCCCGGGAGATCGACGCGGGACTGGAAAACAACGTAAGCCTTGTGGCGTTTCTTTACCAAAACCCGGTCTACAGCGTGCTGGGAGTCGTGCTGGTGCTGGTGCTGCTGTTCGCGCTGGCCATGCTGGCGGTACGGACCCGCAACCAGCGGCGGCTGAAGGAAAAGGTGGCCCAGGCCACCAGCGCGCTGGAGGAGAAGACCCAGGAGCTGACCCGCGCCCTCCAGGCGGCCGACGCGGCAAACCGGGCCAAGACCACCTTCCTCAACAATATGTCCCATGATATCCGCACGCCCATGAACGCCATCATCGGCTATACGGCGCTGACCACCACTCACTTGGAAAACAAAGAGCGGGCCCGGGACTATCTGGCCAAGATCGCCCAGGCGTCCAACCACCTGCTGAGCCTGATCAACGATGTGCTGGACATGAGCCGCATCGAATCCGGCAAGGTCACCATCAACGAGCGGCCGGAGAATCTGGCGGAGATCCTGCAGGGGCTGCGGAACATCATCCAATCCGACATCCACGCCAAGCGTATGGAGCTGTTCATCGATACGGTGGACGTGACGGACGAGGAGGTCTACTGCGACAAGCTGCGGCTGAATCAGGTCCTGCTGAACCTGACGTCCAACGCCATCAAATTCACCCCCACCGGGGGCACGGTGGCCATCCGGGTCATCCAAAAGCCCTCCCGTTCCCCCAAGAGGGGCTGCTATGAGTTCCAGGTCAGCGACACAGGCATCGGGATGAGCCCGGAGTTTGCCAAGACGGTGTTCGCCCCCTTTACCCGGGAGCAGACCTCCACTGTCAGCGGTATCCAGGGCACCGGCCTGGGCATGGCCATCACGAAGAACATCGTGGATATGATGGGCGGCACCATCCGCGTAGAGAGCGAGCAGGGGAAGGGGACCACCTTTACCGTCGATCTGGAGCTGCGCTTTGCCGCCGCCCACCAGCAGATGGGCCCCATCGCGGAGCTGAATGGGTTCCGGGGGCTGGTGGTGGACGATGATATGGTCTGCTGCCAGAGCGTGTCCAAAATGCTCCGGCAGATCGGGATGCGGGCGGAATGGGCCACCTCTGGAAGAGAGGCCATCGTGCGTACCTCCGAGGCCGTGGAGCTGGCCGATCCCTTCGAGGTATACGTCGTGGACTGGTCCATGCCCGAGCTGAGCGGCATAGAGACCGTCCGGGAGATCCGCAGGATCGTGGGGGACGACTCGCCGATCATCCTCATGTCCGCCTATGATTGGACGGACATCGAGCAGGAGGCCCGCCAGGCCGGCGTCACCGGCTTTATCAGCAAACCGCTGTTTGCCTCCGATCTGCACAACGCGCTGGAACGCAGCCTGGGCCGGCCCGCGGAGGAAACGGCCGCCGCCAAGGCAAACGGTCCTCAGGCGGACAGCCTCTCCGGAAAGCGCATCCTCCTGGCGGAGGACAACGAGCTCAACCGGGAGATCGCCATTGAGATCCTTCAGGAGGCCGGATTGCTGGTGGAGTGCGCCGAAAACGGCCAGCAGGCCTGCGATATGGTCAGTCAGTCCGAGCCGGGGTATTATGACCTGGTCTTGATGGACATCCAAATGCCCATTATGGACGGTTATGCCGCCACCCGCGTCATCCGGGCCATGGAGAACCCGGCTTTGGCCAGTCTGCCCATCATCGCCATGACCGCCAACGCCTTTGAAGAGGACCGGGAGCGGGCCCTGGAGGCGGGCATGAACGGCCATCTGGCCAAGCCCATCGATCTGGAGAAGATGATGGCCCTGCTGCGGGACCTGTTCAACGAGAAAGAATAAAATTAAACGAAAGAATGGAGAGTTGTGCCATGGACATGAACGTAAACGCTTTTTCCGTCTTTGACCGCCAGTGGGCCCTTGTGACCGCCGGACAGGAGGGAGATTTCAACACCATGACCGTCAGCTGGGGCGGCCTGGGGACACTGTGGGGCCTGCCGGTGGCCACGGTGTACGTCAAGCCCGTCCGGTTCACCCATTCTTTTTTGGACCGGTATGACAGATTCACCGTCAGCTTTTTCCCGGAATCGTACAAAAAGGCGCTGGCTCTTCTGGGCAGCCGCTCCGGCCGGGACGGGGACAAGGTGGCCGCCGCGGGGCTCACGCCGGTATATTTGGACGGGGCCGTGACCTTCCGGGAGGCCAGCCGGACGCTGGTGTGCCGGAAGATCTACCGGCAGGATCTGGATCTGGCGGCCATTCCGGCGGAGGCCGTGGAGGCGTATTACAAGACCGAGGCGCCCCACACCATGTATATCGGCCAGGTGTTGGAGGTGCAGGAGCCGTGAGGCGGGAGACGATCTATCTGGCGGGCGGATGCTTCTGGGGGACACAGCGGTATTTTGACTGCCTGCCGGGGGTGCTGGAAACGGAAGTGGGCTATGCCAATGGCCGCACCGCCGATCCCACCTACGAACAGGTGAAGTACGAGGGGACCGGCCACGCGGAAACGGTGAAGGTGACCTTTGACGCCGACACGCTGCCCCTGGAGGAGTTGCTGGAGCAGTATTATAAGGTCATCGATCCCACCAGCTATCACCGCCAGGGCGGGGATATCGGCATACAGTACCGCACGGGGGCCTATTACACCACCGAGCAGCAGCACGCCGTGATCCGCCGGTCGCTGGATGCGCTCCAGAAACGATATGACGCGCCCCTGGCGGTGGAGTGCCTGCCGCTGGAGAACTTTTATCCGGCGGAGGAATACCACCAGAAATACCTCGTCAAGAATCCCGGCGGATACTGCCACATCGGCCCGGCCCTGTTTGAGGCCGCGAAGAATTACCGCCCCGGAAAGTGAGAAAGAGGATGAGCGCCATGAAATATGATTTTGACACGCTGACAGACAGGCGGGGCAGCCATGCCGTAAAATGGAGCGTGGGGGAGAACGAGCTGCCCATGTGGGTGGCGGATATGGATTTTATGACCGCGCCCCCCATCACGGAGGCGGTGGACGCCTGCGCCCGGCACGGCATCTGGGGCTACACGCTCCTGCCCGACGCCTGGTATGACGCCTACATAAGCTGGTGGCGGGACCGCCATGGCCTGGCCATGGAACGGGAATGGCTGCTGTTCGCCACCGGGATCGTGCCGGCCATCGGCAGCATCGTCCGGCGGCTGACAGCCCCGGGGGAGAAGGTGCTGATCCAGTCCCCGGTGTACAACTGCTTTTTCTCCGCCGTCACCGACAGCGGCCGGCAGGTGAAGGACTGCCCGCTGGCGTATAACGACCGGACCCAGTCCTACAGCATCGACTTCCACCGGCTGGACGCGGCCCTTTCCGACCCCCAGGTGACGCTGATGCTGCTGTGCAACCCCCACAACCCCACGGGGAACATCTGGGACCGGGTGACCCTGGGGGCCATCGGCGAGCTGTGCGCCCGGCACGGGGTGACGGTCTTGTCCGACGAGATCCACTGCGACGTGACGGACCCGGGCGTGGATTACGTGCCATTCGCCTCCGTGTCGGAGGCCTGCCGGGACATGTCCGTCACCTGCATCGCCCCCACCAAGGCCTTCAATCTGGCGGGACTGAAGACGGCGGCGGTGGCGGTGGCCGAACCCGCCCTGCGGAACCGTGTGAAGGCGGCGCTGCACGCCGACGGGGTGAGCGAGGTGGGAGCCTTCGCCGTGGACGCCACGGTGGCGGCTTTCACCCAGTGCGGCCCCTGGCTGGACGAGATGCGGGCCTATGTGGCGGAGAACAAGCGGACGGTGCAGGCATTTTTGCAGAAGGAACTGCCCCAGGTGAAGGCGGTCCCCTCCCAGGCCACCTATTTGATGTGGCTGGACTGCTCCGCGCTGCCCGGGGACAAGCGGGATCTGGCCCGCTTCATCCGGGAGAATACGGGCCTGTTTTTGAACGCCGGGGAGATGTACGGCGGCCACGGCGGGGACTTTCTGCGCATCAATCTGGGCTGCCCCCGGTCGCTGGTGGAGGACGGCCTCATGCGCCTCAAGGCCGGCGTGGAGGCCTGGGAAAAGGGATATGAGGCGGTAGAGAGCTGAGCGATGGAATATGCGCTGCAAAACGGGCGATCCACCGCTGCGGTGACCACCCATGGCGGGGAGCTGATCTCCTTCCGGGACGAAGCCGGAACGGAATACCTGTGGCAGGGGGACCCGGCCATATGGGCCGGGCGTAATCCCATCCTGTTCCCCATCGTGGGGGCGCTGAAGGACGGGAGGGTCCGTTTTCCGGAGGGGGAATTCTCCATGGCCCGCCATGGCTTTGCCAGAGATTCCGAGTTCACCCTGGCGGAACGGCGGCCGGACAGCGTGACGCTGGAGCTGACGGAGAGCGAAGAAACCCTGAGGCGGTACCCCTGCCGTTTCCGGCTGCGGGTGACCCATACCCTGACGGAGAAGGGCTTTGAAACGGCCTATTCTGTGCAGAATACCGGCGGTGGGACCATGATGTACTGCATCGGCGGCCACACCGCCTTTCGCTGTCCGCTGTATCCCGGGGAGCGGTTCGAGGATTACCGGCTGGTCTTTGACCGGAGGGAGGAGGCCCGCTCCGTGGCCGTGGGCCCCGGCGGCCTGCTGGGGGGATACCGGACGGAGGAGTACCTGCGGGATACCGACACCATCCCCCTGCGCCATGCGCTCTTCGACGAGGCGGACACCCTCATTTTCAAAAACCTGCGTTCCGGCGGCGTGTCGCTGGTCCACGGAAATACGGGACGGGGCCTGCGGGTGGATTTTCACGAGTTCCCCATGCTGGGCCTGTGGACCATGCCGGGGAAAAGCGCCCCCTATATCTGCATCGAACCCTGGTGCGGGTGCGCTGCCTTGGAAAATGAGACCGGTCATTTTGCGGACAAGCCTTTCCACATCGCCCTGGCGCCGGGGGAAGAGAGGCGGCTGGCCTTCTCGGCGGAGATCTTATAAAAGCGGGTATATCCCAACAGGCAGAATAAGCGCCGCGCCCGGCAGGGCGCGGCGCTTTTGGCACGGGGAAAACGGCTTACAGATACTGCATCAGGTTGTAGGCCACGATCAGGCCGGAGAACATGATGGACACGGTGGAGCACAGCTTGATGAGTATGTTCAGGCTGGGGCCGGCGGTATCCTTGAAGGGGTCGCCCACGGTGTCGCCCACTACGGCGGCCTTGTGCTGTTCAGAGCCTTTGCCGCCATGGTGGCCGGACTCGATGTATTTCTTGGCATTGTCCCAGGCGCCGCCGGCGTTGGACATGAACACCGCCACGGCAAATCCGCTGACGGACACGCCTGCCAGCAGCCCCACCACGCCTGTGGGCCCCAGGATGAGGCCGGTGGCGATGGGCACCACCACGGCCAGCAGGGCGGGCACCACCATCTCATGCAGCGCGCCCTTGGTGCACAAGGATACGCACCGGGAATAGTCGGGATCGGCCTTGTACTCCATGATGCCGGCGATCTCCCGGAACTGGCGGCGTACCTCTACCACGATGGATTGGGCCGCTTTTTGGACGGCGCTCATGGTGGAGGCGGAGAAGACGAACGTGAGCATGGCGCCCAGGAACATGCCCACCAGCACCGTGGGACTGGTAAGGGTGAAATTCAGCACCTCGTCGGTCTTGCTCTGGACCATATTCACATAGTCCACCAGCAGCGCCAGCGCGGTGAGAGAGGCGGAGCCGATGGCGAAGCCCTTGCCGGTGGCGGCGGTGGTGTTGCCCAGGGAGTCCAGCGCGTCGGTGCGCTGGCGGACCTCCTCGGGCATGTTGCTCATCTGGGCGATGCCGCCGGCGTTGTCGGCTACGGGGCCGTAAGCGTCGGTGGCCAGGGTGATGCCCAGGGTGGAGAGCATGCCCACGCCGGCGATGCCGATGCCGTACAGGCCCTGGTTGAAGCTCACGGAGAAGGCGCCGGTTTCATCCAGGATGACCTTGCTGCCGCCGGAGGCAAAGTAGCTGATCAGAACGGCGGCGCCCACGATGAGGATAGAGGTCAGGGTGGACCGCATCCCCAGGGACACGCCGCCGATGATGATGGTGGCGGTGCCGGTTTCAGAGGAGGCGGCCAGCTCCTGGGTGGGACGGTAGTTGTCGGAGGTGTAATACTCGGTGAAGTAACCGATGGCGCAGCCGCCGACGAGGCCGGAGAGGATGGCGATATATACGCCCAGCCAGTGATCCGCCTTGCCCAGGACGAGCCAGCACAGGGGGGCTGCCAGCACGGCGCTCAATATGGCGGCGGTGTACGTCCCGGTGCGGAGGCTCTTCAGAAGGCTCATCTGGGTGGCGTCCTCCCGGGTCCTGATCAGGAAAGAACCGATCAGCGAGCAGATGATGCCCACCACGGCCAGCGCCAGGGGAAGGAACATCCCCGCCCAGCCGTAATTGGCGGTGCCGGCCAGGGCAAAGGTGGCCACGATGGAGCCCACATAACTCTCAAAAAGGTCCGCGCCCATGCCGGCCACGTCGCCCACGTTGTCGCCCACGTTATCGGCAATGGTGGCCGGGTTGCGGGGATCGTCCTCGGGGATGCCCGCTTCCACTTTGCCCACCAGATCGGCGCCCACATCGGCGGCCTTGGTGTATATGCCGCCGCCAACACGGGCGAACAGGGCCACGAAGGAGGCGCCCATGCCATTCATCACCATGATATTGGCAATGGCGTGGGGATCGTTCATATGCAGGAGGTATTTCAGCACGAAGAACCAGATGGTGATGTCCAACAGACCCAGGCCCACCACCACGAAGCCCATCACGGACCCGGCGGAAAAGGCGATGTTCAGGCCTTTGTTCAGACTTTCGCTGGCAGCGTTGGCGGTACGGGCGTTGGCGTAGGTGGCGATCTTCATGCCGATGAAGCCAGCCAGCACGGACCAGATACCGCCGGTGAGATAGGCGATGGGCGTGACCTTGGGGAGCATCTTGCCTTTCGTGCCGAAGGCCATGATCAGTAGGATCACGAACACCACGCAAAAGACTTTTGCGACCGTGGTGTACTGCGCCTTGAGATAAGCGTTGGCGCCCGACCGGATGGCGGAGGCCAGTTTTATCATCCGCTCGTTGCCTTCAGAGGCCCGCATCACCTTGTTCCGCTGGAGCCAGGCGAACACCAGCGCAAGAGCGGCGCCCACAAAGCCGATCCAGAACAGATTCTCGAACATAAGCTCTTCACTCCTTGCTGTCAGTATTTTGGGGGTGAAAATATAATAAAGCCTTCCACCCGCGATTTCAAACGATTCTTTCCGGTTTTTGGTGGTTTTTTGCATTTTCTCCCTATTGGACAAAAATAAACGCCTATTTTTTACGCATAAAATCCGGAAATTATTTGCGCTGCATTTTTGCGTTTTCGGAATTTTACGAAAAATAATCGAAAAACGACCGCCTACTGAAAACATGATCGTTCTATAATGGCGGAATTTCGGCTGATGTGATATATAATGGTTGCTGATGCGAGAACATGAAATGAAACAAGGATATGAAAACATTTGCGTCTGAAACGGTCCGGTTAGGCGGCGTTAAAAGACGCATATATCATTCCGCTATTTGCGTGGAAGGAGTGCTTTTATAGGGAAAGACCGGCGGGGAAGGGCAGAAACGGCGGGAAAGCGAAGCGCGGCGGAGCATAGCTCCGCCGCGCTTCGCTGCCAGGATTTGTGCCTTGCATGGCCGGGGAAAAGCCGGTATCATAGGCATATGAAACGGCTCATACATAGTTTGCAAAAAATATCGCCCGGCGGCCTTGCCGCGGTGCGGATCATCCTGATCCTATGCTGCGGGATGGCTTTCGCCGGGTTCGTGGTCTGTCTGTTCGCCGGGGAGCCGGGGGTGGCCACCTACGGACGGTACCGGCTGGCAAAAGCCCTGGCCGACGCTCCGGCGGGAGTGCTGCTTCTGGCGGGGATCGGGCTCATCATCGTGGAAGATCCCCACTGATGTCCGCGCCGGGGGGGGACCGGTCCCCCGGGGACTGCCAGGATGCGCGCCAGGTCCTCCCGGGTGCACAGCACGTTCAGCACCTCCAGCAGCGCGTTGGCGCTGAGTCCGGAGGGCAGGTCCAGCGCTTTTTTCACCGACGCCCGCCGGGCGGCGCTGCCCTCCCGGCCGGACAGACCCAGAGCGTACAGCTCCGCCTTCGTCAGCCGCGGGACGCATCCGCCGGGGGCGGACGCGCCGTCTACCGTGGCGCCGGCCCGGCGCAGAGCGGCCTCCAGCACCTGGGGGCTCATGGCCTCCACACCCAGTTTCCCCTCCTTGGAGGGGGATCTTTTTCGTCTTTCCTTGCCGTAGATCTCCGGGATGTAGGCGTGCTTCACCAGGGCGGGATCGACGGCGCTTTTCAGGAAGCTGCGGATCAAAAAGCCGCCTCCGTCGCTGTCTGTGAGCACCACCAGGCCCCGGGCCCGGGCCAGACGGCGCAGCAGGGCCAGCTTCTCCCGGTCGGAGAAGATCCCGAATCCGGCGGTGTCCACGATCACCGCGTCCACCGCGTTGGCCAGGGCCGCTTTGTCGTACCGGCCCTCCACCACGATGGCCTCCCTGACCCGGATCATATCCGGTCCATGGCCAGGCGCAGGACCAGCTCCTTCATCAGCGCCTCCGGCTCGCCGCCGGTGTCTTTCATGGCATAATCGCACTGGGCGCAGGCCGATACCGCCCGGGACAGCCGTTGGGAGGAGAAATTCCGGCATGCCCGCTGCAGCAGCCGCAGCGGGTAGCTCTTGCCGGTGAGCTCCGGCACGCAGGCGGTGATAAAGCCTTCGCCCTTCCCGGTGTCAGCGGCGAGGCGGGCGATATAGAGGCGGCGGAACTGCTCGCTGACCATGCCGATCTGCTTTTGGGGCGGCTCGTCTTTGTCGGCCAGCAGATCCGCCAGCAGGCGGGCGGCTTTGTCGTAATCCCCGGCCCCCAGCGCGTCGGTCAGGTGGAAAATGGTGGTTTCCGGAGCGCGCTTCGCCACCGCGTCGATATCGGCGCGGGTGATGGCGTCCCCGCGGGCGTAAGCGGCGATCTTCAGGATCTCCGGGATCAGACCGTTCATCCGATCCCCGCAGACCCAGATGAGGTAATTGGCGGTGGGCGGATCGATCTTTTTGCCCAGGCTCTCCACCCGCCGGATCACCCATCGGAGGAGCTCCGCTTCCCCGGGACTGGTAAAGGCGATGTCCTCTCCGGCCTTTTTCATGGCCTTTACCGCCGCCAGACGGCTGTCCGGCGTATAGCCGGGGGAGAAGACGAAGATGATGGTGGCCCAGTCCGGCACGTCCTCCAAAAAGACGCGCAGGGCGTCCGGATCATAGCCGGATACGCGGTTCACGTCAAAATCCCGGACCTCCGTAACGGTCCGCTCGCCCATGAAAGGCATGGCCTCCACGCTCTGGCGCAGCGCGCCCATATCCAGGCCCGGCCCCTGCAGGCGGTGATAGTTGAACGCTTCCGAACCCTCCGGCAGACACAGTTTTTTCAGCTCCGACAGATAGCTGTCCCGCAGATAATCCTCTTCGCCCCGGAGGATATATACCGGCCTGGGGCCGGACTGGCGCAGCTTTTTCACCTCGGCGCCGTAATCCAGAACATTTTTATCCTTGACCGCCATTGGCAATTTCCTCCGATCGCAGCGGAATGGTCACCGTTCCCTCTGTGTCCGTTCTCAGCACCCGGACATGGAACCGGTCCAGCCGGGAGAGCGTTTCCTCCGAGGGCTGGCCGTAGTTGTTATAACCCACGGAGATCACCGCCGTTTCCGGCGCGGCAGCGGCCAGAAACAGGGCCCCGGAGGCAGTCCTGGAGCCGTGGTGGCCGGCCACCAGCACATCCACGTCCGGCACGGAGCCGGACTGCAGAAGGGACAGCTCCGCGTCTGTGCCGGCGTCCCCCATGACGAGCACGCTCCGTCCGGCCAGTCCGGCCCGGATCACGATGCCCCGCTCGTTGACGTCGCCGCCCTGGGGCAGCAGCAGATCCAGCGTCATGCCGCCCAGCTGGGCCATCCGCTCCTCGGAGAGGGATATGACCTGGGTCCCGCGGGCCTGGGCGGCGGCCAGGATGCCGGGGAGCAGCCCGTCGGTGTCGTCCGCTCCGGCGGGCAGGATCAGCCGGTCCACCTTCATCCGGTACAGCAGCACCTCCGCGCCGTTGGCGTGGTCCCTGTGCAGATGGGTCAGGATCAGCGCGTCCACCCGGGTATGCCCCTGGCTCAGCAGGCAGTTGGCCGCCAGGTCCCCGGCGCTGTCCATGCCAGCGCCGCCGCAGTCCATCACCACCGCCGTGTCCCGGTCGGCCAGCACCACGCACTGGCCCTGGTCCACGTCCAGCACGGTGAGCCGCCCCTCGCCGGCGGGGATGGACGCTTTGCCTGCCAGCAGCACCAGGCACAGCCCCATGACCGACAGACACACCGGCACGTCCAGAGGCAGGCGCTTTCTCTTTCTTCGCAGCAGATACCATAGGAGAAAGAGGGTGTAGACGCCGGCCAGCCAAAGGACGGTGCTGGGCGCGGCCGTGTAAAGGCCCGCGAAAGGAACGGAGGCGACCGTGCCGTAGACCGCCATGCACCAGCGTACCGGCCAGGCCAATACCCATCCCAGCGCCTGACCCAGCGCCGGGATGGCCGCGCCCAGGGCACAGACCACGTATCCCGCCCCGAAGACGACTTCCACCACAAACAGGGTCAGCAGGTTGGCAACAGGGGAGAGCAGGGGGACCAGGCCGAAATAGTACGCGGCCAGGGGGAGAGAGAAAGCGGTGGCCGCGATGGAACAGGCCACGTTCCCCGCCGCGGCGGCCACCAGGAAGCGGTGCATAGGCAGATGCTTTTCCATCCAGCCCATGACGGCGGGCAGGATCCATACGAGCCCTGCCATGCAGGCGAAGCTGAGCTGCAGCCCCACGCCGCCCACGGCCATGGGATTCATCCCCAGCAGCAGCAAAAGGGCCGCGCCCAGGCTGGTGACGCCGTCCGATTCCCGGCCGGCCGCCGGGGCCAGCAGGTACAGCGATTGCATCACCGCCGCCCGGACCACGCCGGCCCGGAAGCCGGCCATCAGGGCAAACAGCCATATGACAGGCAGACATATAAGACCCGTCCGGCGGCTCTTGCCAAGCAAAAGCTGGGCGAAAGCCACCAGCACGAACAGGTGCATCCCGCTCACCGCCACGATGTGCAGCACGCCGGATACGCGCATGGCCGTATATCCGGCGGCGTCCTGCTCCAGGTCGGTGCTATCCCCGGTGAGAAGGGCCTTGAGGAAGGGCGCCGCGTCGGCGGGGAAGAGGCGCTCGCAGCAGTCTTTCACACCCTGGCTCAGCTGCTGCGGAAAATAGAGCCAGGCGTGCTCCCACCGCCCGGAAAGGGAGAGGGTCTGGGGCTGGATATAACCCAGCAGGTCTATGCCCTGGGAAGTGTAGATGTGGCTCCGCTGGCCCCGGCGGGTGACGGCGGAGGTCAGACGCACCTGGGCTTGGATCAGGTCGCCCGGCTCCAGATCGGGCAGCGTGCCCTCGTAAAGGTACAGCAGCGCCCGCTCCTGCGGGCCGTCGTCCCCGAGAAAGCGGACCTCGACCCGCTGGTAGTTGGGGTGCCGCTCCGGATAATCCGTGACCCGGGCAAAGACGGGAACGTCCTGCCCGGCCATGGCCTGCACCCGCTCTTCCGCCGGGGCCAGCCGCAGCGAATACCGCGCCTGCCAGGCGGTCAGACCGGCGGCCGCCGCCAGAAGACAGAGGAACGCCCGCTTCCGAAGGGCCCGGCGCCGAAGCAGCAGGGAGCACAGGGACAATAACGCAAGGGCTGCCGCGACATACGGCAGCCCCTTCACAGGCAGGATATACTCGGCCAGGGCCGCCGCCGCGGCAAAGCCCAGCGCCGCCCACGCCAGCTTGCGCATTTATGCCATCCGGTCGCTCAGCCGCTGGCCGCCCAGGATATGGAAGTGCAGATGGGGAACGGTCTGTCCAGCGTCAGGGCCCACGTTGGACACCACGCGCCAGCCGTTATTCAGCCCCTCCGCCTCGGCGATCCGGGCGATGACGGTGAAGATATGGCCGACCAGGGCGGCGTTTTCCGCCGTCACATCCCCGCAGGAGGAGATATGTTCCTTGGGCACCACCAGGATGTGGGTGGGCACCTGGGGGTTGATGTCCCGGAAGGCATAGCACAGATCGTCCTCGTAGACCTTGCTGGAGGGGATGTCCCCGGCGATGATCTTGCAGAAAAGGCAGTCGTTCATCCCGGTCACCTCACTGCTTGGGGATCACGGCAAAGAAGGTCAGGTCCTCCGTGCCGGTGTTTTCCAGGGAGTGGCTGTGTCCCTTGGGGCAGTGGTGGCATACGCCGGCCGCCAAGGGCTCATACCGGCCGTCATACAGCATCCGGCCCGTGCCGGAGAGGATGTACACGGTTTCGGAGTCGTTCTCGTGGGTATGGGGGCCGATGGTGGCGCCGGGTTCCAGGCGGCCCAGCATGATCTGGTTGTCGCCGGTGTCCACATGCTTGCGGAACAGTTCCTTCTCGCCGCCCCGGGCGTGGGGGACGGTCACCTCGTTCATGCTCGGAAATGAGATAAGCATGGCTGAGCTCCTTTCTTGATGGGGCCTTTTACAGGCCCAGTTTCCCAACGACGAAATCGTCGACTATGGCCAGGGCGTTGTCCATCTTCGTCAGATCGGAGCCGCCGCCCATGGCGGACTCGGGCTTGCCGCCGCCCTTGCCGCCGGCCACGGCGGACACGGCCTTCACCAGCTCGCCGGCCTTCATGCCGGCCTTTATGGCCTCCGGGCCGCAGATGGCCAGGAAGGTGACCTTCCCGCCGGTGGAAGCGGCCAGCACCGCCACGATGTTGGGGGCCTTGTCCCGCAGCAGGTCGCCCATCTGGCGCAGGCGGTTGGCATCCGCGTCGGGCACGGCGGCGGTGAGCACCCGCAGTCCGGCCAGATCCCGGGTGGAGAACAGCAGCCGCTCGGTCTCGCCGGCGGTCTCCCGGGCCTTCAGCTTTTCCACCGTCTGGTGCAGCTGACGCAGCTCCGCCATGATGGACTCCGCCCGGGCCTCCAGCTCCGTGGGACGGACCTTCAGCGCCGCGGCGGCCTGGTTCAGCCGCTCCTGGACCCGGCGCATCCCCTCCAGGGACGCCTTGCCGGTGACGGCCTCGATGCGGCGCACGCCGCTGGCCACGGAGAACTCGCTGGTGATGCGGAACACGCCCACCTTGGCGGTGTTGTCCAGGTGGGTGCCGCCGCAGAACTCCACAGAGTATCCGCCGCCCATGTCCACCACCCGGACGGTGTCGCCGTATTTCTCGCTGAACAGGGCGATGGCGCCCCGCTTTTTGGCCTCTTCGATGGGCAGCACGTCGGTATGCACGTCATACCCGGCCAGCACCGCGTCGTTGACCATGCTCTCCACCTGGGCCAGCTCCTCGGCCGTCATGGCGGAGAAGTGGGTGAAGTCGAACCGCAGCCGGTCCGGTTCCACCAGGGAACCGGCCTGGTGGACATGCTCGCCCAGCACGGTGCGCAGGGCTTTGTCCAGCAGGTGGGTGGCGGAGTGGGCCCGCATGATGGCCCGGCGGCGGTCCCCGTCGATGGAGGCGGTGACGGTATCGCCCAGCTTCAGCACGCCGCCGGTCACCTTGCCATAGTGCATGTACTTGCCGCCCTTGTTTTTCTGCACGTCGGTGACGGCGAAGGTCATATCCCCGGCGGTTATGACGCCGTGGTCGCCCACCTGGCCGCCCATCTCGGCATAGAAGGGGGTCTTATCCAGCACCACGATGCCCTCCACGCCGGGCATCAGCTCTTCCGCCTGCTCGTTCTCCACCACCAGGGCCACCACCTTGGCGCCCTCATAGGTGGTGTGGTCATAGCCGACGAATTCGGTCTCGGGCACGTCCTTGCCGAACTCCACGCCGGCCCAGCCCAGGTCGCCCAGGGCCTCCCGGGCCTTCCGGGCCCGCTGGCGCTGCTCCTCCATGAGGGCCTGGAAGCCGGCCTCGTCCACGGTCATGCCCTGTTCGTCGGCCATGTCGGCGGTCAGATCCAGGGGGAAGCCGTAGGTGTCATAGAGCTTGAAGGCGTCCGCGCCGGAGAAGACGCTCTCGCCCCGCTGCTTGTGGTTTTCCAGCATCTCGCCGAAGATGCGCATGCCGCCGTCGATGGTGCGGGCGAAATTCTCCTCCTCCACCCGGATGACTTTGGTGATGTACGCCTGCCGCTCCCGCAGGTCAGGGTAGTGGCCCTCGTTTTCATGGATGACCATGTCCACGATCTTGTACAGGAACGGCTCGTTCACCCCCAGCAGCTTCCCGTGGCGGGCGGCCCGGCGCAGCAGCCGGCGCAGCACATAGCCCCGGCCCTCGTTGGAGGGCAGCACGCCGTCGCAGATCATCATGGTGGAGGCCCGGATGTGGTCGGTGATCACCCGCAGGGACACGTCCATCTTATGGCTGCGGCCGTAGGTGGCGCCGGTGAGCCGGGACACCTCGTTGGTGATGTTCATCACCGTGTCCACGTCGAACAGGCTGTCCACGTCCTGGCATACCACCGCCAGCCGCTCCAGGCCCATGCCGGTGTCGATGTTCTTCTGCTTCAGCTCGGTGTAGTTGTTGTTGCCGTCGTTGTCGAACTGGGAGAAGACGATGTTCCAGACCTCCATGTACCGGTCGCAGTCGCAGCCCACGGTGCAGGTGGGCTTGCCGCAGCCGTACTGGGGCCCCCGGTCATAGTAGATCTCCGAGCAGGGGCCGCAGGGGCCGGAGCCGTGCTCCCAGAAGTTGTCCTCTTTGCCGAATCTATAGATGCGCTCGGCGGGGATGCCGATGTCCTCGTTCCAGATGCGGAAGGCCTCCTCGTCGGCGGGGGTGGTCTCATTGCCCGCGAACACGGAGGGATACAGCCGGTCCGGGTCCAGGCCCACCCATTCCGGGCTGGTCAAAAATTCCCAAGCCCAGGGGATGGCCTCTTTCTTGAAATAGTCGCCGAAGGAAAAGTTGCCCAGCATCTCGAAGTAGGTGCCGTGGCGGGCGGTCTTGCCGATGTTCTCGATATCGCCGGTGCGGATGCACTTCTGGCAGGTGCAGACCCGGTGCCGGGGCGGTTCCTGCTCCCCGGTGAAGTAGGGCTTCATGGGGGCCATGCCGGAGTTGATGAGCAGAAGGCTCGCGTCATTCTGGGGGATGAGGGAGAAGCTGGGCAGCCGCAGATGGCCTTTTGTTTCAAAGAAGGACAAAAACATCTCCCGCAGCTCGTTGACGCCGTATTTCTTTTTCATATTTGACTTACCTCTCTAGGTGGATTGATGGGATCAGACGGGGTGGTCGTGAGCGAAGGCCAGCTGCTCTTCATTGGTGGCGAAGAAGTAGGTGACGCCGTCCACGGAATACCAGTAGTAATAGCCGGTGCTGTCAGGGTCGAGCACGGCTTTGATGGAGTCCAGACCGGGGTTGCAGATGGGCCCGGGAGGAAGACCCGTGTACAGATACGTGTTGTACGGGCTGTCGATCTTCAGGTCGTCCTGGGTCAGATCGAAGGTGCTGGTGCCCTTGATATAGTTTATCGTGCTGTCCAGACCCAGGGGCATCCCGGCGCTGATACGGTTGTATATGACGGAGGCGATCTTTTCCCGCTCGCCCGGCGTGGCGCCCGCCTCCTTTTCGATGAGGGAGGCCATGGTGAGCACCTCCCGGATGGTCAGGCCCCGGGCGGCGGCCTTATCCCGCATCTCATCGGTGAACCGGTTGTTGAAGTTGCGCAGGAACCGCCGGATGGCGTTGGACGCGCCCTCGCTCTGATAGAATTCGTAGGTGTCCGGGAACAGGTAACCCTCCAGCCGTTCCGGGTCCCCATAGGGGAGATCCGCCAGGAAGTCCAGGTCGTACTCATAGTTGGCGCAGGCCTCGTAAAGGTCTTCCTTTTTCGCGATATATTGCTGTTCCAAAAGGGTGAAGATCTGTTCCAGAGAGAAGCCCTCGGGGAAGGTGATCTTGGTGATCTCCTGGGCGCCGGAGCCGAACTGCATCTTGGTCACCAGGGCCCGGTAATCCAGGGAGGTATCCAGGTCATAAGTGCCCGGGTCCATCTTGATGTTGGCGTGAGAGAACTGGGCGAACAGTTTGAACAGCCATTTGTATTCGATGATCCCGGCGTTCTTCAGCGCTTCCGCCGCCTGGTCGATGTCCACCTTGATCTCCACTTCCACCTCTTCGCCGTCGGCGTTTTTGGTGGTGACGGTGGTGGGCATGTCGCCGGTGGGCTCATAGGGGAGGATGGTGACCGGGGAGGAGACCAAATCCTTGTTCAGCGCCAGCACGTCCACCGCGCACATCCAGGCGAAGCAGGCCAGGATCACGCTGACGCTGATCACGAACAGGGCGTACAGCAGTCCGCCCCCCAGGCCGCTGCGGCCATACCGGCGAAAACGCACAGGCAGATAGTCCCGTACCTCGGGCAGGTCCTCGCTGTCGGTATAATCCACATCGTCCAGCTCAGAGTCGTAGACCAGCATCTGGCCCTGCCGCAGGTACCGGCCCACGATGGGCGTTTCCCGCTCCACAGGCATCGCCGTGCCGGAAGATTTCCCCCTCTTTGCCAGCCGGCCTCTGGGCCGGCCGCTCGATCCGGAGCGCAGACGGCCGAAGCGCTTGTCCCGGGGAACGGGCATGACCTGCTCCTCCGGCTCCGGTTCGGGAGCGGCGTGCCGGGGGGCGTCCGGGGTGAGATAGGAGCCGTCCTCGGAAACGGCCGGATCGCCGGCGTACGTTTCTCCCTCGTCCGGTCCCCCGTCGGGGCCGGGCCCGCCGTAGATGTCGTATTCGTCGTTGGGTGTCATTTGGGACATTGATTCGCTCCTTATGCTTCGTCACGCCCGGAGGCGGTCGGTCATAATATGGCTCGGATGACAACGCGCCGGGCCTATGCCGCGCAGGCACGGCCGCGACAAATAAAGCGCGCAGAAAGGGAAAACATCATGTTCTACAACAATTCTTACAGCTGGCTCTGGCTCATCATCATCCTGATCCTCCTGTTCTCCGTGGCCGGCGGCTATGGCTGCGGCTGCGGCTGCAACGACAACAACAACGGCTGTGGGTGCGGCTGCGGCTGCAACTGATCTCCGCCGGGATAAACAGATATAGACCAGTCTGCGCTCGGGGCTCTTTATGAGCCCCGGTTTTTTACTTTCTGACCCAGCACCGCCAGCACGAAGGCCGCGAGCCTTGGCAGCCGGACGAGCCGCCGCGGCTGGCGCAGGATCCGGTACAGCCATTCAAGACCCGCTTTCTGCCACCGCTCCGGGGCCCGGGGCACGTCCCCGGCCAGCACGTCCAGACTCCCGCCCAGGCCCATCATCAGTCCCCGGGGCAGCGTTTTACGGGCGTCGGCCATAAAGAGCTCCTGCTTGGGAGAGCCCAGGCACACCAAAATGAGGTCGGGCTCCGCCGCCAGGATGTCCGCCAGCACCGGCGCGGGGTCGTCGAAATATCCGTCCCGGCACCCGGCCGGGATCACGGCGGGATACCGGGCGGAAACGGCCTGCGCCGCCCTCTGGGCCACGCCGGGCTTTCCGCCGAGAAAATAGACGCGCCCGGACAGCCTTTCCAGCACGGCCGTCATCAGATCGTAGCCGGTCACCCGCTCCGGAAGGGGCTGTCCCAACAGCTTGGCGGCCCAGAGGATGCCCGTCCCGTCGGCGGTGGTCATGTCCGCCCCGGCGACGGCGGCGTCCAGGGCCGGATCGGAGCGGCACATCCAGACGATCTCCGGGTTGGGGGTGCATACATAGGCGCTCTTCCCGCTGCGGATCAGCTCCATGGCCCGGTCCGCGGCGGAGGCGAGGGTCAGATGGTCGAAGCAAACGGACAGGACGCGTATGCTCATAGCTGAGAGAATATCTGTCCGATGTTGCCCCGGACGATCAGGTCCGCTTCGGCGTCCCGGGGCGTCGCCCCCCGGTTCACCAGCACGAGCCGGCTGCCCCGGTAGTAGTTGATCAGCCCCGCCGCGGGATACACCGCCAGGCTCGTGCCGCCGATGATGAGCATATCCGCCGCCCGGATGTGCATGACGCTTCGCTGGAGGATATCCTCGTCCAGAGGCTCCTCATACAGCACCACGTCCGGCCGGACGATCCCGCCGCATCCGCACCGGGGCACGCCCTCGCCGTCGTTGATAAAGGAGGGGGGATAGCTCTTCCGGCACCGGGCGCAGTAGCAGCGCAGGGTGGAGCCGTGCAGCTCCAGGACCTCCCGGCTGCCCGCAGCCTGGTGCAGGCCGTCGATGTTCTGGGTGAGGACGGCCCGGAGCCGGCCCTCCTTTTCCCATTGGGCCAGTTTCCGATGGGCGGCGTTGGGCTTGGCGTCCTTCACCACCAGCTTCGCCCGGTAGAAGCGGTAAAACTCCGCCGGGTCCCGCTCAAAGAAGCTGTGGGACAGGATGGTCTCAGGGGGATAGGCCCACTGCTGGTTATACAGCCCGTCCACGCTGCGGAAATCCGGGATGCCGCTCTCGGTAGATACGCCGGCGCCGCCGAAAAACACGATGTTTTTGCTCCCGGCCACCCACTGGCGCAAGGTCTGTACAGCTGTGTCCACGGCCCATGCCTCCTCCTGTACTGTTCCCATAATTTGGGGTCCCTAAATCAATTTATTATATAATATCCGGGCTGTTTTTTCAATAAGAACAAGCTGCTTCCAGGGAAAAACCGGAAACAAACGGCAAAAAGGTAAGATATTTCCCGAAAAAGACAAACATTTTTGTGGCAATATGGCAGAGAGTATGGTATAATTATGTAAATCAGCGGCCAGGGCCGCGGCAAAGAGGATCGGGAGGACGATCGAAATGAAATGTCCCTATTGCGGTTACAGCGAGAGCAAGGTCATCGACTCCCGCCCGGCGGACGAGGGGAGCACCATCCGCCGCCGGAGGGAGTGCCTGATGTGCGGCAAGCGGTTCACCACCTACGAGAAGGTGGAGCGGATGCCCCTGGTGGTGGTGAAGCGGGACGGCAGCCGCCAGACTTTTGATAAAGTAAAGCTCATCAACTCCATGGTCAGGGCCTGCGAGAAGCGGACGGTGCCGCTGGACAAGATCGAGTCCATCGCCGACTCCATCGAGGCGGAGCTTCAGAGCGCCCTGGAACGGGAGGTTTCCACCGCCGAGGTGGGGGATATGGTGATGGAGCAGCTGAAGGCCGTGGACGAGGTTTCCTATGTCCGATTCGCCAGCGTGTACCGGCAGTTCAAGGACATCAACACCTTTATGGAGGAGCTGACCAAGCTCCTGGGGGACAAGACCAAGGACGCTTAGCGCTCTTTCGGAGAGAGAAATACGCCCCCGGCCATGTCCACGGTCATCAGGTATACGTCTTTTGCCGAAGGGATATTCTGGGCCCGGAGCCGTTTTTCCAGCCACTTCTCGTCTTTGCCCAGCAGCTTCAGGTTTTCCCCCAGCACCCGGCCGTCGTTGATCACGATCATGGGATATCCGGCGTCCTCCGTCCCGAGGCCCATCTGGCCGGCGGTGACAGGGCGGTCGGCGGGGTCCATGATCACGTTGAGCTGCCCGTCGGTCTCCAGAATGGCGTATTGGACCTGGTTCAGATCCAGGGCGCCCTGGCTGCGCAGCGCCTCGGCCAGTTCGTCGGGGGTGAAGCGGTTGCGGCGCATCTGGGTCTGGTCGATGCGCCCATGGGCGATGAGCAGGGAGGGCTTGCCGGACAGCAGTGTCCGCAGGCGCACGCTCTTGGCCGTGGCCAGGCTCATCAGCAGTTCCAGCAGAAACAGCACGAATACCGGCACGATGCCGTAATACAGCGGCTTGTCCGGCTCGGCCATGGGCGTGGAGGCCACCTCGGAGATCAGGATGGTCACCACCAGCTCTGACGGTTCCAGCTGGCCCAGCTGCCGCTTGCCCATCACCCGCATGAACAGGATGAGCAGCGCATACATAGTAATCGAATGGATCACGATCTTATATAGCATGGCGTTAGTATGCCGCCGGCGGCCCGCCTTATGAGCAGGAAATTCGCATCAAGGAGAAAGAAGAAACAGTGGGAAAGTATTTCGGAACGGACGGATTCCGCGGAGAGGCCAATGTGGTCCTCGATCCCGTCCACGCATTTCAGATCGGCCGGTACCTGGGCTGGTATTACGGCAAGACCCATAAAGCCCGGATCGTCATCGGCAAGGATACCCGCCGCAGCAGCTACATGTATGAAAACGCTCTGGCGGCGGGGCTCGTATCCTCCGGCGCGGACGCGTATCTGCTGCATGTGACGACCACGCCCTGCGTGGCCTACATCACCCGCAGCGAGGGCTTTGACTGCGGCGTGATGATCTCGGCCAGCCACAACCCGTACTATGACAACGGCATCAAGCTGCTCAACGGCGACGGGGAGAAGATGGACGACGCCCTCCAGGACGCCATCGAGGATTATATCGACGGCAAGACGGGCCCTCTGCCTTACGCCACAAAGGACCGGATCGGCTGCACGGTGGACTTCTACTCCGGGCGCAACCGCTACATAGGCCGCCTGGCCAGCTTGGCGGACTGCCCCTTTGAAGACCGCACCGTGGCGCTGGACTGCGCCAACGGAAGCACGTGGATGATCGCCCGGAGCGTATTCACCGCCCTGGGCGCGAAAGTGAAGGTCATCAACGACCGGCCGGACGGGCTCAACATCAACGCCGGCTGCGGCTCGACCCATCTTGAGCAGCTCCAGGCGCTGGTTCGCCAGGGCCAGGTGGACTGCGGCTTCGCCTTTGACGGAGACGGAGACCGGTGCCTGGCGGTGGACGAGCGGGGCGAGGTGATCAACGGCGACAAGATCATGTACATCTGCGCCAAGCGGATGAAAGAGGACGGACAGCTTCCGGATAACACCGTGGTTACCACGGTGATGAGCAACCTGGGGCTTTATAAGGCGCTGGATGAGATCGGCATCGGCTATGAAAAGACCGCTGTGGGCGACCGGTATGTATATGAGAACATGAAGGCCAACAACCACCTGATCGGCGGCGAACAGTCCGGCCACATCATCTTCCGCAAATACGCCCGCTCCGGAGATGGGCTCATCACCGCCATCATGATCATGCGGGCGATGATCCAGACCAATCTGCCCCTGTCCGCCCTGGCCGCGCCGGTGCGGATGTACCCGCAGGTGCTGAAAAACGTGGTGGTCACAGACAAGGAAACGGCCCTGGCGGATGAGAGCGTGCAGGCGGAGGTGGCCGCGGTGGAGAAGGAGCTGGGCTCCAACGGCCGGGTGCTGCTGCGCAAAAGCGGCACGGAACCGGTGCTGCGGGTCATGGCGGAGGCCGCTACGCCCGGCCTGTGCGAGCAGAGCGTGGACCGGATCATCGCCGCCATGGAGAAGAGGGGCCTGTTGGTGGAGGTGCGCAAATGATGGAAACTCGCCAGCTGTTTGATCTGTCCCATACCGCCGCGAGGCCTCTTTTGGAGAACACCCGTTATCCCTGGGAGGCCCTGGACGGTATCGGCGATCTCGTTCTGACCCTGGGCGCCAGGCTGTCCGCGGAGGAATATGACCACCCGGCGGAGGACGTATGGATCGCGAAGGACGCCACGGTGTTCCCCACCGCCTATATCAAGGGCCCCTGTATCATCGGCCACGGCACCGAGGTGCGCCAGTGCGCCTTTATCCGGGGCGGCGTTTTGGTAGGGGACAACTGCGTGGTGGGCAATTCCACGGAGATGAAGAATGTGATCCTCTTCGACAACGTACAGGTCCCGCACTACAATTATGTGGGAGATTCCATTTTGGGCTATAAGGCCCATATGGGCGCGGGGAGCATCACCTCCAACGTGAAGAGCGACAGGCAGCCTGTGATCGTCCACAACGGCAAAGAGGAGATCCCCACCGGCCGGAAAAAGGTGGGGGCCATGATCGGCGACCGGGTGGAGGTGGGCTGCGGCAGCGTGCTCAATCCGGGCACGGTCATCGGCCCGGACAGCAACATCTATCCGCTCTCTTCCGTCCGGGGCGTGGTCTCGGCCAATTCTATCTACAAAGCACAGAACAACATCGTCCCCAAGAGCCTGCCGTAACGGTATGTAGGGCGGGGGCGGCAGCCATCGGTCAGAGAGAAAAGAGGGACCGTAGTGTGAAACAAAAGCATGCGCGCAACTCCAGCCTGGAGCTGCTTCGGATCATATGCATCCTGCTGATCATCGGCCATCATTATTGTGCGCACGGGGGATATGCGCCTTTTTCAGCCGGCACGCTGTCGCCGGGGGCTGTATTCGTCCAGAGCCTGGGGATGTTTGGGCGGCTTTCCTGCTCCGTTTTTATCCTGATCACCGGATTTTGCATGGCGGAACATACGGCGGAGGGCCACTATAAGCGCATCGTTCCGGTGGCCGCGGAGATGATCTTCTATTCTGTGGTCATATGGCTGGGCTTCGTGCTGCTGGGCGGCCGTCCCTTCACGGTCACGGAGGCTTTGAACGCTTTTGTCCCCTTTTTCCATGGCAATTGGTTCCTGGTATACTATCTTGTCTTTTATCCGTTCATACCCTTCGTCAATCTTTTCATCCACGCCATGAGCAAAGAGGTCTACCGGCGGCTTTTGCTGGTGGTGTACGTCATTTGGTGCCTGGCGCCGACGTTCACTGTGAACGCGTGGGTGTTCAGCAACGTGGACCTTTTCCTGGTGATGTATTTGACCGGCGCCTATATCAAGCTCCACGTGCATGGGAAAACGACATATAACAACCGGTGGAATCTGGCGGTCGCGCTGCTGTCCGCGCTGGCTTTGGTCCTGTCGGCCGGTGCGCTGGACGCCATCGGGGCGTGGCTGCACAATGACGCGCTTATCGCCAATGCGAGGTATTTCAGGGAAGTCAATATGCTGCCGGCGGTCGTGATGGCGATCAGTCTGTTCCTGTATTTTTCCAATATCGAGTTTCACAGCGGCGCGGTGGACCGGATCGCGGGGTCTGTGCTGGGGATATATCTCATCCATGACAACGAACTGATGCGGCCGCTCATCTGGCGGCAGCTTTGGCCCAACACGGACTATCTCAGCGCGTCCTATCTCCATGCGCTGATCAAGATCCTGGCGGTGTTCCTCATATGCCTGGCCATAGACCTGCTGCGCCGGGCCACGGTGGAGAAGCTTTTTTTTCGGGGCTTTCAAAAGCTCTCCGTTGCGTGGGACAAAAAACATGCCTCCCGGGTCGCGGGATGATAAAAGACAACGGACTGCCGCCCACGCGGCAGTCCGTTTTTTCAGATTCAGTTGCTGCCGCCGCCGGGATTCACGGCGGGGGACTGGGAGATGTTCAGGTTCTGGATGGCGGAGCGGTAATCCTCCGCGGCGTCGATGCTGTCGGGCGGGAAAAATTCTTCCACGGGGAATCGAATGCGCCCAAACATGGTGCAGGGATCGTCCTGGTCGCTGGATACGCAGTCCTTGTCGGGCAGGCAGTAGTCATAGACCGGCACCACCAGCTGGCTGTCCCGCTCCAGGCGGATGATGGAAAACTGCCCCAGAGTGGTCAGCAGCATCCGGGAGCTGTCCGTCAGCACCAGATCCTCTCCGAAGTGGGCCAGGATCGCCGCGGGAATGGCGGACACGTCCGCCGTCAGCCCGGTGGGGCAGGCGTCCACGACCTTCATATTCAAGGCGATGGGGTCCACGCACTCCACCACGGCAATGGGCTGGGTGTAGCTGTCGGCAAAGGCGCCGTCGGAGGAGAATACCTTGGCGGAACCCTCGCTGCCGAAGAGCATGACCCGCTTGTTGAATACGGCCAGGCCGTTCACCGGGTTCTCCCCCGGGAAGGTGACGCCGCTGACCTCATAGAAATAGGTCACGTCCACGGTGTAATAGCCCCGGTTGAAACTGATCTCGTCAACGTCCACATCCGCAAACAGCAGCGCGGCCCCGGTGGGCCGTACGCTGAAGGCGCTCTCTATGTACGGCTGGGAGCTGGCGGTGGGGTAGACACGCAGATCCTCCACACAGTCCTTATCGCGGCAGCTGTCGTATATTTTCCTTGTATGGATGCACACGGCTTCGGTGCATTCCTGGCTGTCCGCCATGCTGATACCTCCTATCATGGTCGCCGGGCCGTCCCGGCGGATTCAGTACAGTCTATGCCCCGGCGGGGAAATTGTGAAGTTTTCCTGTACGGGTGGGCAAAAATGTGGTACAATAGCGCCGAAACCGCTATGATACACCGAGATACCATATTGGAATGGCCGCGGGGAACGAGGCGGCGGGAAGGGGGCTTTGCCCGTGGAGCATTTGGGGTTTATCCGGGATAAGCTGGACATTAAGATTCTGATCCTCTACATATTGGAAAAGCTGCCAAAGCCGGTGGAGCCGGTGACGCTGTCCGACCTGGCGCTGTTTGACGGGGGATTCACCTGGTTCGACTATACGGACTGTCTGGGGGAGCTGATCCAGACGGGCCATGTCACCGAGGAAAACGGCAAATACGCCATCACCGAGAAAGGCCGCCGGAACGTGAACACCGTTTCCTCCAGCCTGCCCTACACCGTGCGGGCCAAGGCGGAGCGGCTCACCGCCCCTGTGGCGGCGGCCATGCGCCGGGCCAGCATGATCGAAACGGCGGTGGAACCGGGCTATAAAAAGGGAAAGACGGTGAGTCTGCGGCTGTCCGACGGGATGGGGGAGGTCATCTCCCTGCGCCTGGCGGCGCCGGATGAGGCCCAGGCCCAGACCATGGAGAAACGCTTTCGGGCCGATGCGGAGCAGATATACAACCAGATCCTGCAGATCCTTTTGGAGCAGTGAGAAACCGGACGCGTCCCGATGGGCGCGTCCAGTTTTTCGCGCGGGAGACTTTACCGGTGAAAACATTAGAAGAATTAATAATATTTTAATGTTTGCTGGGGGAAAATTCCTTGCCAGTGTCTGAGAACGGTAGTATAATGACCTTGAGATCGCATTACGGTAGGAGAGCATCAAAATGGGCAACATCACGCTGGTGGTGCTGGCAGCGGGGATCGGCGCCCGCTACGGCGCCAGCATCAAACAGCTGGAGCGTGTGGGTCCGGCGGGTGAGATCATTATGGATTATTCTGTCCATGATGCCATCCGGGCGGGCTTTGACCGGGTGGTGTTCATCGTCCGGAGGGACATCTTTGGCGACTTCATGGAGGTCATCGGCGGCCGGATGGAGGCAAAGCTCCGGGCGTTGGGCGTTTCCTGGGACTACGCGTTTCAGAGCATGGAGGACCTGCCCGCGGGGCGGGTGAAACCCTGGGGTACCGGCCAGGCCATTTTGGCGTGCAAGGACCTGCTGACCGGTCCGTTCGCCGTCATCAACGCCGACGACTTTTATGGCAAGGACGCCTTCGTCAAGGCGTATTCTTTCCTGGCTGCTCACCGGCCGGAGGAGGAGCACAGCTATGGCATGGTGGGGTTCGTGCTGAAAAACACGCTCTCCGAAGTGGGCGGTGTGACCCGGGGGGTCTGCGCCACCGACGGGACCGGCTATCTGGCCGACGTGAAGGAGACCCGGAACATCGTCAAGGTCCCGGGGGGCGCCGCCGTGCGGGAGGGCGACAGCCTGCGGCCGCTGGACGGAAACAGCCTGGTGTCCATGAATCTGTGGATACTCACGCCTCAGTTCGTAGAGCTGCTGGACGGCGGCTTTGCCGCTTTCCGGGCCGGGATGACCGATCCGCTGCGGGACGAGTACCTGCTGCCGGATATCATCGGCAGGCTGGTGCGGGCGAAGAAGGCCACGGTGAAGGTGCTGCCCACCGGCGGACAGTGGTACGGCATCACCTATCAGGCGGACCGCCAGCCGGTGGCCGCCGCCATACGGGCTATGGTGGAGGCGGGAGAATACAGGGAGGACCTGTTCTCCGACCTTTTGTAATGATACCGGGAACCGGGAGAGCGGCGCTTTCCCGGTTTCGGTTTGGAGGAAGAGGAATGAAAAAGGCACTGATCGCGATCGGATTCATACTGGCGGGCATGGCTTTGGCGGTGCTCATCCTTCCCGCCTTTGGCATCGGCTTTTCGTGGCTCATTCCCAGCCGGCTGGATACGGAGATCTATACTATCAGCCAGCCTTTCACGGAACTGGATGTGAAGGCGGACGGGTGCGATGTTTTCCTGTACCGGAACAGCGACGACCAGGCGGAGGTCTATATGTCCGAGGATGAGCGGACCGACTGCCGGGCGGAGGTGGAGGACGGGGTCCTCATCGTCCGGTGGGAGCGGCGAAGCGCTTGGACGGATAAATTCCGCTCCCATGAGAATCCCTATTTGTCTGTGTATCTGCCCCGGAGCTGTGATACGCTCCGGATCGAGGGGACCAGCGGGCATGTGTATGCGTCTGACAGGCTCAGCCCGGAAAAGCTGACGATCACCACGGAGAGCGGGGATGTTTCCGTGTGGGACCTGCAGGGGGGCGAGGCCGTATTCAAGTCGGCCAGCGGCGATATATCCTTCAACGACAGCAAGGCGGCGGCCGTGAGCGCTGACTCGTCCAGCGGGGCCATTTGGATGTCCGATGTGGAGCTGGAAAGCCTGCAGGCGTTCAATACCAGCGGAGAGATCAGCCTGGACGATGTGCAGGCCAGCGGAGAGGTCAAGCTTTACACGCAAAGCGGAAGCATATACATGCTTGACTGCGACGGGGGGAGCTTTGACATCTGCTCTGTCAGCGGAAATGTGTCGGGCAACCTGCTCAGCCCGAAGCAGTTCGAGGCGTCCTCTGTGTCCGGACACGTGAGCGTGCCTCAGAGTGACAGCTCCGCCGGGCTGTGCAAGATCTTCACCAGCAGCGGCGGCGTGCACATAGAAGTGGACTGAGGGGAACGATGAAGAGAGAAAGACCTGCCGGAGGGCAGGTCTTTTTCATGGAAAGGGGGGACCCGTCCGCAAAGGACAGGCGCCGTTTCCACCGGTCACAGCGCTCGGCCGATCCGCTCCGAAACGGCGGCGGGGTCCAGCGCGCGCACAGGGAGCACCGGCGGGGGAGGGACGGGGTAATCGCCCAGGGGCTTCTCGTACCAGGCCACGTCGTGCCACATACCGTCCTTGTATCCGGCCTTGGGGGATATCCCCGCCCGGCGGAAACCCAGCGCGGCGTGGAGCGCCTCGCTGGCCGGGTTGGGCAGGGTGACGCAGCCCATGACGGTGCGGATCCCCTGCATGGCCAGCAGGTCCATCAACAGCGTGTAGAGGGTCTTCCCCAGCCCCCGGCCCGTATACGCCGGGTCCAGATACACGCTCAGCTCCACATACCAGTCGTAGGCCGCCCTTTCCCGGGCCCGGTGGGCATAGGCGTAGCCCACGGCCCGGCGGTCTTCTTCCAGCACCAGGTAGGGATACATGGCGGTGATGGATCGGATGCGTCCGGCGAAATCCTCCGCCGTGGGCAGCTCGGTTTCGAAGGTGACGGCGGTGGGGATGTACTTTTCATAGATCGCCAAAAGGGCGGGAGCGTCCTGCTCCGAGGCAAAGCGGATGTTCATAGATCCTTCTCCCGAAAGGGGCGGGCGCATGGCCCGCCGGTTTTGTTTTTCCGGCGTTTCAGACGCCGGGGCCCGTTTCCGTGCCCATGGGCAGATAGCCTTCTGAAACCAGTGTTTCCAGGACCATGGCCTCCCGCTGGATCATAATGGGGGACTTGGGGCCGTGGTCCGGCCGCCGGTTGGCGGCGATGGCCCGCGCCGGCGTCACCAGCTCCGGCGTGAAGCGCTCTTCCGCCTCATAACCGTCCAGATCCTGCTCCAGAGGCTCCGGACCGGTCCGGCAGAGATAGTAATAGTTATCCTGGATGAAGACCTGGCAGCCATCTCCCTTCTCGGTCCTCAACACCAGTCCGTAGGGTTCCACTGTTTCCGGCAGGACCGCCAGGCCCGCCTCTTCCCGGACCTCCCGGATCAGGGCGGCAATGGGGTCTTCCCCGGGTTCGACGCCGCCGCCGGGGAATTTGTAGTAGTCGTATTTCAGGCTGTGGACCAGGAAGATCCGGCTGTCCCGAAGGATGACGGCCCGGACGGAGGGGCGGATGACCGCCGGCCAGCGGGGATCGTAATCGGCCCGGTCCAGGCTGTACAGCGTGCGCATGGGGGCGGGGCGGTATTCCACCGTCAGATCGGGATCGTCCCTGGCGGCGTCGTCGATGGTCTGGAGGATACGCTGGCTGTAACCGCCCGCTTGGCGCAGCAGGTCCGCGCCCTCCAGCGTGATCACGCAGGGGCCCATGTCCGTCAGACAGTCATACAGTCCGTCCAGATTGCGGCCGTACCAGTCCGGCAGGGAGAGGCTCCGGGCCAGATAGGTGTGGGCCAGTTCCCGCTCCGCCAGGCGGGCGCAGTTCAAAGTGAAAGCGTTCACCATATCACCTCAAGATCCTCCGTGACCGTCACCTCCGAGAAGCTCTCGTAGTGGTCGCCGGTGTAGAAAAACAGTCCGTCGCTGGAGAATACCAGCCGTTCGGCCCCACGGGAACCCAGCCCCAGGGTATTCAGGTCGCACTCGGTATAGCTCCGGCCGCTGGCTTCCGGTAGCAGGCCCTCCCGGTTGCCGAACCGGTCCCCGCCGATGGCGGCGCCATACTGGTAGTCCTCTACGCTGCCGCCCCTCCAGCCCAGATCCCGGGCCTGGGACTTGGTGATATAGTTATCGGGGAGCTCGTCGTAGAGATAGAGATAGAGCACCACATTTTCCAGATCGTAATAATACTCTCCGTATTCCGGCAGCGACAGACCGATGGGCGGTCCATCCTCGTCCGAGAGATACTCCGCCGGGCCGGCGCCGCCGATGATCTCGGTGGGGCCGTCCGGCCCGCCGATGACGCCCAGGGACTGGCCGCAGCCGGCCAGCAGTCCCAGCGCCAGGATCAGGACCAGCGACAGCGAAAGGATGCGTTTCATTTTCATGGTCAGCTCCTTTGTGATCCGGCGCCCGGTCAAAACGGACGGACCTACGCCGGTTTGTTTTGCGGGGATGGGGAAACTTCCCGGTCAGCTTTGGGCCTCATGACACAGCAAAACCACCGTTTCCACGTGATGCGTGCCGGGGAACATGTCCACCGCCGTGGCGCGCCGGGGGGCATAGCCCAGGGCGGACAGCCGCTTCAGATCCCGGGCCAGGGTGGCCGGGTCGCAGGAAACATACACGATCCGCTCCGGACCCATGGAAGCCAGGGCGGCCGTGACGGCCTCGTCCATGCCTTTTCGGGGCGGATCGGTGACGATCACATCCGGGTGCAGGCCGGAGGCGGCCAGGGCGGCCGCCACGTCCCCGGCGTCGCCGCAGATATACTCCGCGTTATCAACTCCGTTGGCGGCGGCGTTGCGCCGGGCGTTGGCCACTGCCTCGGGGACGATGTCGCTGCCGATGAGCCGGGCGGCGCTCCGGGCCACGGCCAAGCCGATGGCTCCGGCGCCGCAATAGAGGTCCAGCACCGTTTTCCCGGCGGGCTGGGCGTATTCCCCCGCCAGGCGGTACAGCGTTTCCGTCTGGGCGGTGTTCACCTGGAAAAAGGCCAGCGGCGACAGCTCCAGCCGGGCGCCGCACACCGTTTCCTCCACGGTGTCCCGGCCCCACAGCGTCCGGACCGGACCATCCAGGATCACATTGCCCGGCTTGCCGTTGCGGCACACCAAAATGCCCGTCAGCTCCGGGCAGGCCGCCCGCAGGGCCTGTACGGCCCCGTCGGGCACGTCCCCGGCTGCCTCGATGCAGGCGGCGAAATGGCGGGAGGTCCTGCGCAAAAAGAGCCGGCGGATATCGCCCCGGCCGGTGCGCTCGTCAAAGGCGGGCGTGCCGGTCCTTTTCATCCAGTCCAGCAGGACCGCCGCGGCGGCGTCAAAGACCGGCGGCTGCAAAAGGCACCGGGGCGTTTGCACCACATCGTGGCTCCTTGGCCGGAAAAAGCCGCAGACGGGCCCGGGGGCGAAGCTGTACACCGCCTTGTTCCGGTATCCCTCCCGGACCGGGGCGGGGAGGATCTTATCCGCCTGCAGGTCCAGTCCGCCGATCCGGCGCAGGGCGTCGTTCACCCGGTCCAGCTTGAATTTTAATTCCAGAGAGTAATCCATATGCAGCGTGGCACAGCCTCCGCACCGCCCGAAAACGGGACAGGCCGGTCTCCGCCGCAGAGGGGAGGGGGACAGCAGCGCCTCGCCCCGGCCCCACACGGCGGTCCGGGTCACCTTCACGATCCGCACCCGCCAGACTTCGCCCGGCAGGGCCCGGGGCACGAACACCGCCCGTCCGCCGATCCGGAACACGCCCTCTCCCTGGGACGTGAAACCGTCCGCGGCCACCTCATATATGTCGTTTTTCTCCAAGACCGTATCCATGGACCCATTGTAACACACAGGCGGGAAAAAGGGGATGTTTTCTTTTTCCCGGCGGTAAATTTCCCCATTGCTTCAAAAAAAGGTTGTTTTATTGAAAAGAATATGTTACTATATACGTAACTTTTGTTACTTAATTTACTATGAGGTTACAAAATGAAGCTTATTTCCCGTACGATCACACGGAGCGCCTGCGTTTTGCTGGCGGGGCTGATGCTGCTGGCGGCGGCGCCCATGGCTCTTGCCGCGGAGGGAGCGCAGGCCGATCCGGATTGGGAACAGGAGGATACGCTGGATACGGAGGACCCGCTGTACCTGCGGTATAACAGCGGCGTCATGACCGTGGCCAAGATCCCGCAGGCTTTTCAGGAGGTAACGCCCCGGCTGCCGGCAAAGTCGGAGACCCTGCGCAAGGGCGTGGACGTGTCCGCCCACCAGGGCGGCTCCATCGACTGGAAGAAATTGGCCGCCGGGGGCATCGAGTTCGCCATCATCCGGGTGGGATACCGGACCATCAACAGCGGCGCGCTGATGGATGATCTGTACTTCGCCCAGAATCTGGCGGGCGCCAAGGCGGCGGGGCTGAAGGTGGGGGCGTATTACTTCTCCCAGGCCACCACTGTGGAGGAGGCCAGAGAGGAGGCCCGGGAGACCATCCGGCTGGTGAAGGGCTACGATATCGACCTGCCGCTGGTGTTCGATCTGGAGGAGGCGGATACCTCGGTATATCCTGAGCGGCGGCTGAAGATGGACGAGTTGTCCGTCCAGCTGAAAACGGATATGTGCAAGGCGTTCTGCCAGGAGGTGGAGAACGCCGGATACGAGAGCATGGTATACTCCAATCCCAGTATGCTCAGCAACGACCTGGACCGGAGCCAGCTGGGCAGGCTGTGGCTGGCCCACTGGTCCTTCGAGTCGGAATACAGCGGCCAATATGAATTCTGGCAGTTCGGCGCCGGCTACATAGACGGGATCAAAGGCGAGGTGGATCTGGACTATTGGTTCGATCCCAGCGGAAAGCAGGCGCCTCCCGCCTCCGAATCGCCCAGTCCAAGTCCAAGTCCCAGCCCCAGTCCCAGCCCAAGTCCCAGCCCGAGTCCTAGTCCCAGCCCCGCCCCGGGGACAGATCCCGGCCCGGCGCCGGAGAAGGACCCCTTCACCGACGTGGGGAAGGAGAGCTGGTATTATGAAGAAGTGATGGCGGCGTATAACAGGAAGCTGGTCAACGGCGTAGGCGGAGGCTGCTTTGCGCCCGAACAGACCGCCAGCCGCGGCGCGGTGGTCACCATGCTCTACCGTATGGCCGGCACGCCCGCCGCAGGGAGCAGGGCCCCGTTCACAGACCTGACGGAGGACTATTACCGGGACGCGGTGAACTGGGCCGCCGCCAAGGGGATCGTGACCGGACAGACGGAGGAACTGTTCGTCCCCAACGGGAACATCCTTCGGGAGCAGCTGGCGGCCATGCTGTACCGCATGAGCGGAAGCCCCGCCGTCACCGGGGACCTCAGCCGCTTCTCCGACGGCGGCGCGGTCCAGGATTACGCCCAAAAGGCGATGATCTGGGCGGTGCAGAAGGGCGTCATCAACGGGGACAAAGCCGGTACGCTCCGGCCAGGCGACACCGCCACGCGGGCGGAGGTATGCGCCATGCTGGTGCGGTATATGGCTCTGGGATGAACTTATCGCGGGACGCTGCCAGGCGTCCCGCGGCTTTTCCGGGAAAAAGACTTTATTTTTCGGGAGAAATAGTGTAAAATAACGATATTATGACAACTTCATGGGTAATGGAGGGAAGTCTGTGAAGAAAAACGGCTTTGTCACCGGCGTGCTGTATGTGCTGCTGGTGCTTTTGGTGGTGGGGCTGGGGTTCATCCTGTATTTCAACTACCGGGCGAATATGGAGCAGCAGCAGACCATCCAGGATACCCTGGACGCGCTGGCCGCCACGCCCACTCCCGCCCCCACATCTACCCCCGCCCCCACGGCGGAGCCGGAGCGGACCGCCGAAAACATAACGCTCTGCTTTGCCGGAGATCTGGTGGGACAGGCGGGCCTGACCACCGACGCGCTGGTGGAAACGGACGGCGGGGGCGAAACATACGATTTCACCAATGAGCTGGCAGGGGTACGGGCCAGCCTGGAGCAGGCCGATCTGGCCGCCTGCACGCTGGTGAGCACCCTGTCCGACGGCGGCCCTTACGATGCCTATCAGATGCCCCGGCAGATGGCCCAGGCGCTGAAGGACGCGGGGTTCGACCTGGTGAACGCCGCCACGGACCATCTGCTGGACCGGGGCGTCACCGGCCTTACCGCCACGGTGGATTATCTTCGCAGCGCGGGACTGTCGGTGGTGGGGGCGTACAGCTCCAGCACCAGCCGCTCTCTGCCCATCGCCCAGGTCAACGGGGTGAAGATCGCCTTCCTGAGCTATACCTACGGTACCGCCGGGACCGGCGCGACGCCGGTGTCTGTGGCGGAAAACAGCTGGTGCATCGATCTGCTCACCACGGATTATATGACGGACAAGGAAACGGTGGATTACGCAAAGATCGACGGCGACCTGGCGGCGGTGAAAGAGGCGGGGGCGGATCTGGTGGTATCCTTCCTGTATTGGTGGGACAGCGCCCAGTACTTTACCGAGCCCCGGAACAGCCAGACCCAGGTGGTGGATTATCTCTGCCAGCACGGCGTGGACGTGATCGTCGGCGGCGGGGTGAAGGTGCCCCAGCCCATCGAGGTGCGCACGGTGGAGCGGGACGGCGGCAAGGCCAACTGCGTGGTGTGCTACAGCCTGTCCAGCCTGATGAGCTGCTTCAACGACAACTATACCAATCTCTCTGCCGTAGTGGATATCCAGGTCAGCCGGGATGAGGATACGGGAGAGATCTGGATCAGCGGCGTGAGCACCAAGCCGCTTTTCATGGTGGACACCGCCGACTATACCGGCGGCGAGGGAATGAACTACAGATACCGGGTCCTGGACGCCTGGCAGGTGGTGGAGGACTATGAAAACGGCGCGGACGGCGCCGTGCCGGAGGAGATATACGAAGCCGTCAAGACCGGCATCGGGGATCTGGACGCCATCCTGGGCGAGGAATACGCCGCCCGGGACGGCGGGCTGGCGCTGGAGTTCCCCTATTAAAACAGCGCCGCTGCCGCCAGATAAGTGAATATCGCGGCGATCACGCCGCCCAGCGCCCGGCCCGCAAGGTGCCGGGCGCAGCTTATGTCCGTGTCAGCCAGCACGCCCATCGTCTGACAGTGGACGCTCAGTCCGCCCCAGCCCAGGATCAGGGAGGCGGCCGCCAGCGAAATGGGCCAGGGCGGCGTGCCGGCCAGGGCGGCTATGCCGCCGCCCAGCTCGAAAAAGCCGGTGACCAGGGCCATGGCCGCCGGGGGCAGAGCCAGCCGGGCGGTGAGCACGCCCAGCAGCGCGGAGAACAGGACCACGTATCCGCACACGGTCATGGTGGAGGACACCGCTTTTGCCATGACGGCGGGGAGGGCTTTGCCGAAGGATATGGGCGCGGCGGCGCCGGCCCTGGGCGGCGCCGGCCGGGAAACGGCCTTCCGGGGCCGGAGGATGAGCCCCACCGCCACCGCCGCCAGCACGTGTGATACGTACAGCAGCAGGCCGGCCCGGGGGCTTTGGAAGACGCCGCCGGCGGCGCCCAGGATGAAGGCGGGGCCGGAATTGTTGCAGAACGCGACGAGCCGCTCCGCCTCGTTTCGCTCCACCAGCCCCTGGCGGCGCAGGTCCGCCACCGCGGCGGCCCCCAGCGGGTAGCCCCCTGTGAGGCCGAGGATGAAGGCCTGCGACCCGGCGGGGGAGATGCGAAACAGCTTCTCCATGGCCCCGCCAAAGAGCCCGCCCAGCAGATCCGGCAGGCCGAGGGCGCTCATAAGGCCGCTGAGGACGAAGAAAGGGAGCAGCGACGGCACCAGCGCCCGGGCGCAGACCGCCAGCCCCTCCCGGGCCCCCTGGGCCGCCTGAGAGGAGAAGGCCACCAGGGCCGCGAACAGGCCAAGCGTGATGAATAAGGGAAGATCTTTTTTCATGGTCACAGTGTATGAGCCGGCCGTCCTTTTCTGAACCGCCGGCGCATAAATTGTCCGGGGGGTGATCGCATGGCGGCAAAGCCGACCATCACCAAGAGGATGCTCGCCAGGCTGGATATCCCGCCGGAGGCCATAACGGCCGCGCCCCGGATCACCATTTCCGGGGACGGGCGGGTGCTGGTGGAGGGCCACCGGGGATTGTTGGAGTATGCCCGGGACCGGATCGCGGCGGCGGGGCCCGGCTGCCGCATCCTTATCAAGGGAGAGGACCTGGATCTGGTGGCCATGGACCGGCGGGAGCTGGTGGTCCGGGGCAGACTTTGGGCGGTGGAGCTGGAATGAACTGGGCGCGGTATATCACTGGCTGGGCTCTGGCGGAGATATCCGGCGACAGACCGGAGCGGGCGCTCCAGGCCCTGGCGGAGAGAGGCGTGCCTTTTTGGCAGGCGACGCCGCCGGCGGATTTCACCCTGACCGTTCGCATCCCGGACAGCGCCGCGGGGAGGATCGTCCCGCTGGCGGAGGCTCTGGGATGCCAGGGGCGCATCCTGGCCCGGCGGGGGCTGCCGGAGCTGTGGAGGAAGCTGCGCCGGCGGGTCATGCTGTGGGTATGGGCGGCGGCGGTGCTGGCGGTGCTGTTCGTGGGCAGCGCCTTTGTCTGGCAGATCGACATCGAGGGGAACCAGACCATCCCCGACCGGATCATTCTGGCGGCGCTGCGCCAGTGCGGCGTGGATATCGGCTCTTACTGGCCGGCCTTTTCCCAGGACGGGGTCCGCGCGGGGGTGATACGGCGGGTGCCGGGGATCCGGTGGATGACCGTCAATGTCCGGGGCGGCCGCGCCCAGGTCATCATCCGGGAGAGCCGGATACCGAAGCAGCCGGTCCAGGAGCGGGAATACGTGGATATCGTGGCGCGGAAGGCGGCGCTGGTGGAGACCGTTTCCGCCCAGCGGGGCACGGCGGAAACGGAGAGAGGGAACATGGTCCTGCCGGGGGAGGTGCTCATCGGCGGCTATTCCACCGGCCGCCGGGGCGTACAGGGCCCGGTACGGGCCATGGGCTCGGTCATGGGCAGGACGTGGTATGATCTCACCTGCCTGGCCCCGGCAGAGCTGGCCCAAAAGACGCCCGCCGGACACAGCCGGAGCCGCTGGACGCTGGTAGTGGGAAAAACGCGGATAAATTTTTTCAAAGGCAGTAGTATTTGCCCGGCAGGATGTGATAAAATCATAGAGAGCTATCCGCTGGCGGTGGAAGGGCTTTTCACACTGCCGATCTCTCTGGAGAGGGCGGTGTATACGCCCTATAAGACCGAGCCTGTGCCGGCGGCGGAGAGCCGGGAGGCGATGGAAGCCCTTTTGACGGCATATCTGGAGGACCTGACGGGCCCGGAGGGGGAGGTGCTCTCCGCCCGCTTCACCGCCGGGGAGAGAAACGGGGCGCTGACTGTGCGCCTGCAGGCGGAGTGCCGGGAGCAGATCGGCGCGGAGCGGCTCCTCTCGGCGGAGGAGCTGGCCCGGATCGAAGAAAGAATACCAAAGACAGAGGAACACAATCCATGACAGAGAGAACCATGCAGATGGACCGGATGGAGAACGTGATCAGCGTTTTCGGCTCCTTCGACCAGAACCTGCGGATCATTGAAACAGAGCTGGGGGTGTCCATCACCAACCGGGACGACCACCTGAAGATCAACGGGGACGCGGAGAACGTCATGCACGCGGAAAAGGCCATCGACGGCCTGCTGAGCCTGGCCGCCAGGGGCGAGGCCATTGACAGCCAAAACGTGCGGTACATCATCAAGATGGTCCTGGCCGGACAGGAGGACAAGATCGGGGATCTGGCCCGGGGCGTGATATGCGTCACCGCCAAGGGCCGCCCCGTGAAGCCCAAGACCATCGGCCAGAAGACATATGTGGACGCCATCAAAAACAATACCGTCACGCTGGGCGTGGGCCCGGCGGGCACCGGCAAGACCTACCTGGCCGTGGCCTGCGCGGTGGCGGCCTTCCGGGAAAAACGGGTCAACCGCATCGTGCTCACCCGCCCGGCGGTGGAAGCGGGGGAGCGGCTGGGCTTTTTGCCCGGGGACCTGCAGAGCAAAGTTGACCCTTACCTGCGGCCGCTGTACGACGCGCTGTTCGATATGCTGGGAGCGGAAACCTATAACAAGTACCTGGAGCGGGGTGATATCGAGGTGGCGCCCCTGGCCTATATGCGGGGCCGGACACTGGACGACAGCTTTATCATCCTGGACGAGGCCCAGAACACCAGCCGGGAGCAGATGAAAATGTTCCTGACCCGCCTGGGCTTTGGCTCTACGGCGGTGATCACCGGGGACGTGACCCAGATCGATCTGCCCGCCGACAAGGTCTCCGGCCTGAAAGAGGCGGTGCGGGTGCTGGAGGGCGTGGAGGACATCGCCATATGCAGGCTGTCCGGCGCGGACGTGGTGCGCCACGTGATCGTGCAGCGGATCATAGAGGCCTATGAGAAGCACGCCAAGGACGCGCCGCCTGTGCACTATAAGCCCAAGGGCAAGGCCCCGGGAGGGCGGCGGTGATGGAAAAGCTGAAGCTGAGCCTGCGGTGCGAGAACGGCGTCAAATGCCCGCCCGCGCTGCGGGGACGGATCAAAGCCGCCGCGGCGGCGGTGCTGGCGGCCGAAGAGGTGGACGAGCCCTGCGAGCTGTCGGTGCTGCTGACGGACGATCCCGGCATCCAGACGGTCAACCGGGAATTTCGGGACGTGGACAAGCCCACGGATGTGCTGAGCTTCCCCATGGGGGACACGGACCCGGCCACGGGCCGGCTGCTGCTGGGGGACATGGTGCTGAACGTGGACCGGGCTAGGGCCCAGGGGATCGAGTTCGGCCACGGGCCGGACCATGAGATCAGCTACCTCACCGTCCACAGCGTGCTGCATCTGCTCGGCTATGACCATGTGGACGAGGGTCCGATGAAAAAGGAAATGCGCGCCCGGGAAAAGGCCATAATGGCCGATCTGGAACCGGGCACCCAGACGGAGGATATGTGATGATCACAAAAACGGCTATGATCACGATCTGCGGCCGCCCCAATGTGGGAAAATCCACCCTGACGAACGCCCTGGTGGGCGAGAAGATCGCCATCGTGTCGCCCAAGCCCCAGACCACCCGCACCCGGATCCTGGCGGTGGCCAGCCGGGGCCAGACCCAGTTCGTGTTCGCCGATACGCCCGGCTTTCACCGGGCCCGGACAAAGCTGGGAAGCTATATGGATAATGTGGTCCGCCAGAGCGTGGCGGATGTGGACGCGGTGGTGCTGATGGCGGAGCCGGTGGCCGGCGTCGGCGATATCGAGAAAAAACTCATCGGCCGGATCCGGGAGACCGGCGTGCCCGCCCTGCTGGCCATCAACAAGGTGGACGCGCTGGAGGACAAGCGGGATCTTCTGCCGGTGATCGCGGCTTACAGCCAGGCCTATGACTTCGCCGCCGTGGTGCCCATCAGCGCCCGGACGGGCGAAGGGGTGGAGGAGCTGCTGGAGGAGCTGGACAAGTTCGCGCTGCCCGGCCCGCCCCTGTTCCCCGACGATGTGATCAGCGACCAGCCGGAAAAGCAGATCTGCGCCGAGATCGTCCGGGAAAAGCTGCTCCTGTGTCTGGACAAGGAGATCCCCCATGGCACCGCCGTGGTGGTGACGAAGTTCGCCGGGCGGGATGACGGCAGCGATATCATCGATATGGATGTGACCATCTACTGCGAAAAGCAGTCCCACAAGGGCATCATCATCGGGAAAAAGGGCGCGATGCTCAAGCGCATCGGCGAGCTTGCCCGCCAGGACATCGAAAGGTTCATGGGCGCCAAGGTGTTTTTGCAGACCTGGGTGAAGGTGAAGGAGAACTGGCGGGATTCCGACGCGCTGCTGCGAAATTTTGGCTTCACCGAAGAGTGATACTTGCCGCCCCGCCGTGGAAGACTAAGACGGGGTGATAGAGATGGAACAGAAGCTGCTTTGGCAGCTGTTTTTGGATACGGGGGACCCTCTGTGCTGGGTGATATACCGCGCGTGGAGCGACGGGGACCTTCCGTCGTGGAGCGAAGGCCGGTCAGGCCGAGCCGCGCGGCGTTCCCGCGCGTGAGATCCAAAAGCCGCAGCACGTCAGGCTTTTGGATCATGCCGGCGGGATTCACTTCCGCCGAGCAGATCGGATCAAAATACGGGGGACCCTCTGTGCTGGGTGATATACCGGCGCAGCAGGTCCCTGTGACGGGGAACGGTACATAGAATGTTTCAGACGGTCAGAGGCCTGGTACTGCGTCAGGTCCGCTATAAGGAGGCCGACCGCATCCTCACCCTGCTGACAGGGCCGGAGGGAAAGCTGACGGTGAAGGCCAGGGGAGCGCTGCGCAAGGGAAGCCGCATGGGCGCGGCCAGCCAGGCGCTGTGCTGGTCGGAGTTCACGCTGTTCGGCAACCGGGGAAAGTGGACCGCCGACGAGGGGAGCACCATCGAGCAGTTTTTGGGCCTGCGGGAGGACATCGCCCAGCTGGCTTTGGGCAATTATTTCGCCGAGCTGCTGGACACGGTCTGTCCCGAGGAGCAGAGCGCCGGACCGGCCCTGCAGCTGGGGCTGAACGCCCTGTACGCTCTGAGCCGGGGGATATACGGACCGGAGCATGTGAAGGCGGTGTTCGAGCTGCGGCTCATGTGCCTGGAGGGGTTCCAGCCGGAGGTGGACCGGTGCGGCGTATGCGGCCGGGCCGATCCGGACGGGCCCATGTTCTCCCCGGCCTCCGGCATGGTCCACTGCGCGGGATGCGCGCCGGGGACCGAGGGGGCGTCCGTGGCCCTGGACGCCGAGGCGCTGGCCGCTATGCGGTACATCGTGAACGCTCCGGCGAAAAAGGAGTTTTCCTTCGCGCTGGCAGAGCCCTCGCTGGAGCGGCTGGGCCGGGCGGCGGAGCTTTTCGTGCGCTACCAGCTGGACAGGGGCTTTTCCTCGCTGGATTATTGGAAGAGTGTGAAATGATATGAGCCTTTACGAAAAATCCTTACAGACCATCGAACTGCCGGCGGTGCTGGAGCTGCTGGCGGCCAAGGCGGCTTCCGACGGGGCCAAGGCCCTGGCCCGGGCGCTGCGGCCCACGGCGGACATGAACCGCGTCCGGGAGCGGCTGGCGGACACCACCGCCGCCAAGACCCTGGTGGAGACCAAGGGCAGCCCCTCCTTTTCGGGGCTGAAGGACGTGCGCCCGGCCCTGGCCCGGGCGGACAGGGGAGGCATGCTGAACACCCGGGAGCTGCTGGATATCGCGGGGGTGCTTTTCTGCGCCCGGGCGGTGAGCTCCTATGCCTCCGGCCGGGGGGACTGCGGCAGCCTGAAACGGCTGTTCACCGCCGTCAGTCCCAACCGGTTCCTGGAGGAGAAGATCACCACCGCCATCACCGGGGAGGACGAGATCGCCGACGGGGCCAGCCCGGAGCTGGCGGATATCCGCCGGAAGATGCGGGCCGCCTCCGCCCGGGCCCGGGACGCCCTGCAGAAGATCATCACCGCGCCCAGCTACGCCAAGGTGCTCCAGGAGCCCATCATCACCCAGCGGGGCGGCCGGTTCGTCGTGCCGGTGCGGGCGGAAAAACGGGGCGAGCTGCCGGGCCTGGTCCACGATGTGAGCGGCAGCGGCGCCACCCTGTTCGTGGAGCCCATGGGGGTGGTGAAGGCCAACAACGAGCTTAGAGAGCTGGGCGGCCGGGAGAAGGCGGAGATCGAGCGCATCCTTATGGAGCTGAGCGCCGACTGCGCCGCCGCCCGGGGCGGCATCGACCTGAACTACACGGTGCTGACGGAGCTGGATATGATCTTCGCCAAGGCGGAGCTGAGCTATGATCTGAACTGCGGAGAGCCCCTATTGACCGGGGGAGAGCTGATCCTGAAAAAGGCCCGGCACCCCCTGCTGCCCAAGGGCACGGCGGTGCCCATCGACGTGACGCTGGGCGGCGCGTTCGACACGCTGGTCATCACCGGTCCCAATACCGGCGGAAAGACGGTGACGTTGAAGACCCTGGGTCTGATGTGCGCCATGGCCGGGTGCGGGCTGCATATCCCGGCGGGGGACGGCAGCGCCGTGCCGGTGGTGGAGAAGATCCTGGCGGACATAGGCGACGAGCAATCCATCGAACAGTCCCTGTCCACCTTCTCCAGCCACATGGTGAACATCGTGGCCATCCTGAACGAATGCGGGCCGGGAACGCTGGTGCTGCTGGACGAGGTGGGCGCGGGCACCGATCCCACGGAGGGGGCGGCCCTGGCCATCTCTATCCTGGAGTATGCCCGCAAGGCGGGGGCGCTGCTGGCGGCCACCACCCACTACGCGGAGCTGAAGGTATACGCCACCAACACCCAGGGTGTGGCCAACGCCTCCTGCGAGTTCGACGTGCAGACGCTTCGGCCCACTTACCGGCTGCTGGTGGGCATCCCTGGCAAATCCAACGCCTTTGCCATCAGCCGGCGTCTGGGCCTGCCGGAGAGCATCATCGCCGACGCCGGACGGCGCATCGACGCGGGCAGCACGGATTTTGAAAAGACCATTGAACGCCTGGAGGCCCAGCGGGTCGCCATGGAGCGGGAGACCGAGGCCCGGGAGCGGGCCAGCCGGGCCGCCCAGGAGGACGCGGCCAAGGCCGAGCGGATGCGGCGGGAGCTGGAGGTGCGCCTGGAGAAGGCGGAGATCAAGGCCCGCCGGGATGCGGAGCGCATCATCAAAGAGGCTCGGGCCGCCGCCGACGAGGCGTATCGCCAGATCGACCGGGAGCGCGCCATGAGCCTGGAGGAGGCCGACCACCAGCGGGTGAACGAGGCCCGGGCGGAATTGCGCCGGAAGCTGAATCTGGCGGAGGAGGCCGTCCGCAGCCGGGAGGAGATCGCCGCCGCGCCCCAGAAAAAGACGCCCAGCCGTCCCATCGCCGCCGGGGACACGGTGGAGCTGCTCTCCACCGGCTCGCAGGCGGAGGTCATCGCCGTCAACGCCAACGGCACGCTCTCCCTGCAGGCGGGGATCATGAAGCTCACCGTGAAAGCGGACGAGGTGAACCTGGTGGAGAAGCCGGGAAAGAAAAAAATCTCCCTTTCCGCCCATTCCGGCGCGTCGCTGCGGTCCGCGTCCGTGGCGCGGGAGCTGGATGTGCGGGGGATGATGGCCGATGAGGCCACATTGGCGGTGGAGCGGTATTTGGACGCTGCGTCCGCCGCCCGCTTACAGACGGTCACCATTATCCACGGGAAGGGGACAGGAGCCCTCCGAACGGCGGTGCAGCAGCTGCTCAAGCGCAGCCGCATGGTGAAAAGCTACCGCCTTGGCCGTTACGGCGAGGGGGAAACCGGCGTTACCGTTGTGGAACTGAAATAAAAGATTTCATGGAATTCTATGTTGACTGTGCATTCCTACAAATCATTGGAAAAATGCTGTAAAACATTTGCGAACTGGCGATTTTTTTGATAAAGTATAGTAAACTTTTCAGTGTAAAGGATCGGTGTACCCATGATCAATCATGAAGTTACCATCAACAATCAGGTAGGCCTGCATGCCCGGCCCGCTACTTTCTTCATCCAGAAGGCCAATGAATTCAAAAGTGTCATCTGGATTGAGAAAGAGGATCGCCGCGTGAACGCGAAGAGCCTGCTTGGCGTCCTGTCTCTTGGGATCGTCAAGGGCACGACCGTCAACATCATTGCCGACGGACCCGATGAGAACGAAGCGGTGGAAACGCTGACGGATCTCATTGACAAAGAGTTTGCTGAGTGAGTTTGTATCTGCAAGAAAAAGGGTGTGTGACGAGCACACCCTTTCTTGCTGTCTGTGAAAGTGAGCGGTCATGGACAAAATAGCGGCCCTGCGCGAAAAAGCCAATAAGCTCCCGCTGCTCCCCGGCGTTTACATCATGCTCGACGCCGCCGGGGAGGTCATCTATGTGGGCAAGGCCAAGGCCCTGAAAAACCGGGTCACCAGCTATTTCCGGGGGGAACACCTGCCCAAGGTGGCGGCTATGGTCAGCCATGTGGAGGACTTTTCCGTGATCGTGGCGGCGTCGGAGTTTGAGGCGCTGATGCTGGAAAACAGCCTCATCAAACGCCACAAGCCCCACTACAACATCCTCCTGCGGGACGATAAGACCTATCCCTATCTCCGCCTGGATATGCGGCAGGAGTATCCCCGGTTCACCATCGTGAACCGGGTGGCCTCCGACGGGGCAAAATACTTTGGCCCCTATGGCGGGCGGGGCGTGAGCCACGGCATACTGAACGCCCTGGCCAAGGCCCTGCGCCTGCCCACCTGCGGCCGGCAATTCCCCCGGGATATCGGGCGGGAGAGGCCCTGCCTGAACCACCACATCGGCGCCTGCGAGGGCTGGTGCCGGGGAGAACCGGACGGAGAGGAATACCGCCGCCGCCTCGCCCAGGCGGTGCAGCTGCTCTCCGGCGGGGCCAAGGAGCTGATGAGCTCCCTGGAGGCGGAGATGACCCAGGCGGCGGAGCAGCTCCGGTTCGAGAAGGCGGCCGCGCTCCGGGACCGGCTGATGGCGGTGCGGGAGCTCAACAACCGTCAGACCGTCCTGAAGGCCGCCCGGGCGGATGTGGACGCGGTAGGATTCTGCCGTGGCGCGCGATGCGCCTTCGTGGTGCTCCACTACGCCGAGGGGGACTTGGCGGGAAAAGACCTGGAGCTGCTGGCGGAGCCTCTGGAGGACGACGCCGCGGCGGTGTCCGCCCTGGTGCGGCAGTACTATGCCCGGCGGGGCGCCTGGCCCCGGACGGTGCTGCTGCCGGTGGAGATCGAGGACGCGGGACCGCTGGCGGAGCTTTTGAGCCAGTCCGCCGGCCACAAGGTGGAGCTGGTGGCGCCCCAGCGGGGGGTGAAGCGGGAGCTTCTGGAGGCCGCCGCGCGGAACGCCCGGGAGGAGAGCGCCCGGGCCGAGAGCGAAACGGAGCGGCGGATCAAGACCTTGGAGTGGCTGCAAAAAATGCTGGGTCTGGACAGCCCCATCCACCGGATCGAGTCGTTCGATATCTCCAACACCGGGGATTTCGGCATCGTGGCGTCTATGGTGGTGTTCCAGGACGGCAAGCCCGCCCGGAGCCGGTACAGAAAATTCAAGATGAAGACCGTCGCCCACCAGGACGACTTTGCCAGCATGTATGAGGCGGTGAGCCGGCGGCTGGCCCGATACGGGGAGGGGGACGAGAAATTCGCGCCCCTGCCGGATCTGCTGCTGATCGACGGCGGCGTGGGCCAGGTGGCGGCGGCGGTGCGGGCCGCGGCCCAGCAGGGCCATCCGGAGATCCCGATTTTCGGCATGGTAAAGGACGAACGCCACCGCACCCGGGCCCTCACCGACACGGCGGGGCGGGAGATCGGCCTGGGCGGTTATCCGTCGGTATTCGCTCTGGTGGGGAACATCCAGGAGGAGACCCACCGGACGGCCGTGGGCTATCACAAGACGCTGCGGAAAAAGACCATCGGCTCCGCGCTGGAGGAGATCCCAGGAGTGGGCCCCAAACGCCGGGCGGAGCTGTTGAAGCGGTTCAAAAGCGTGAAGGCCATTGCCGCCGCCTCGGAGGAGGCGCTGGCCGCGGCGGTGCCGAAGGGCACGGCCCGGGCGGTATATGAGCACTTCCACGGAAAGGGAGAGGGGCTATGAGAGTCATCACCGGAACGGCCCGGGGCCGGAAGCTGGCGGAGCCGAAGGATATGGCCGTCCGTCCTACCACCGACATGGTGAAGGAGGCCATTTTCAGCATCGTGCAGTTTGACGTGCCCGGCCGGCGGGTGCTGGATCTGTTCGCCGGCACCGGCCAACTGGGGATCGAGGCGCTGAGCCGGGGGGCCAGGGAGTGCGTTTTCGTGGACAACGCGCCGGCGTCGTTGGCTCTGGTGCGGAAAAATCTGGAGATCTGCCGGATGCAGGCCCCGGTGATCCGGGCCGACGCGGCGGAATATCTGGCCGGCTGCGAGAAATTCGACCTGGTATTCATGGACCCGCCCTATCACGCCGGGCTGTATGACAAGATCCTCCAACGCGCATTTCAATTTGACATCTTAAACGATGGTGGTATAATACTTGTCGAAAGTATGCGCGGCGAGCCTCTGCCGGAGGCCGCGCCGCCCTATGTGCCTGGCAGAGCCTACCACTACGGCAAGATTTCCCTGACCACATACAGGAGAGAGCGAGCATGACCACAGCCATCTATCCCGGCAGCTTCGACCCCATCACACTGGGCCATCTGAACATCATCCGCCGGGCCGCCCGCATTTTTGACCGGGTGATCGTATGTGTGATGAAAAACAGGGAAAAGACCCCTATGTTCACCATCGAAGAACGGATGGACATGGTCCGCCGGTCCACCGAGCGGCTGGGGAACGTGGAGGTGGCCACCACGGATCTGCTGCTGGCGGAATACGCCAAGAGCCTGGACTGCGCGGTGGTGGTGAAGGGACTGCGGGCGGTGTCGGACTTCGATTATGAGTTCCAGATCGCTCTGGTGAACAAGAAGATGAACCCCAATCTGGACACGCTTTTCCTCACTTCCAGCGAGAAATACACCTTCCTGAGCTCCACTGTGGTGAAGGAAATGGCCGCTTACGGGGCAGACCTTTCGGATTTCGTGCCCCGGGAGATCATCCATGACGTCATAGAGAAAACAAAACTTAGGAGGCAGACAGAGAAATGAACGAGAATCAGGGGACTCTTGAGCTGATCGAGATGCTGTATACCATGATCAGCGATGCCATGGGCGTGCCCATGAGCAACGGCAAGTGCATCGTGGACCGGGAGCGGTCCCTGGACCTGATCGAGGAGATCAAGGCCCAGCTTCCCGCGGAGATGGCCGAAGCCAAGCGGCTGGTCACCGCCCGGGACGAGTTCATCCGCAACGCCAAAAAGGAGGCCGAGTCCGTTCGCAAGATGGCGGAGGAACGGGCCAGGAAGCTGGTGGAGGACCAGGAAGTGGTCCGGGCGGCCAAGGCGCGGGCGGAGGAGATGATCGCCACCGCCGATACCAAGAGCCGGGAGCTGCGCCGGGCGGCCAACGAATATGTGGCCGAGTCCCTTCAGGGAGCGGAGGAATCCGTCACCCAGGCCATGGATATCATCCGCAAGGCCAGGACCCGTTTCCGTTCTGCCGCGGGCGGGTATGCCCCCCAGCGGGAGCAGTGAGCCGTCTGCCTCTGTGACGATATAAGCGAATAAGCGCCCCGCAGCCTGGCTGCGGGGCGCTTTTTTATAACAATCGGACCTTGTACTGGCGCATCCAGTGGTCGGTCTGGAGCATATAGGCGATGGTCTGGGGCGTGGTCATCAGCTGGCCGTACCAGGGCTGGGACCGGTCGTCGTCCAACAGTGCCTCCAGGGCCTCGCGCCGGACCAGGGACAGAAGGGGAGAGCGGCTGTCCGCCAATATCTGCCGGAGCCGGCGGGAGACCTCCTGCATATAGGCCGGGTTGTGGGTCTTGGGATAGGGGCTCTTTTTCCGCCAGAGCACCTCCTGGGGTAGGTGATCCCTCATGGCCTGGCGCAGAAGTCCCTTTTCATAGTGGCGGTAGTCCTTCATCTCCCAGGGGACGTTGTAAAGATATTCCGCGATCCGATGGTCACAGAAGGGCACCCGCACCTCCAGGGCGCTGTACATGCTCATCCGGTCCTTCCGGTCCAGCAGGGTCTGCATGAACCAGTCGGTGTTCAGGCGCATCATCTGGCGCATCCGCCGGTCGGTGGGGTTGTCGGAGTCCAGTTCGTCCGTATCCGCCAGGGTCAGGCGGTATTTCTCCATGAGGTACTCTTGGGGGTCCAGCCCCTGGGCGTGTTCCGGCAGGAGGAAGCCGGCCCGGTACTGGATGGACTGGGCCCAGGGGAAACCCTCCGCGGCCCGGATCTTCTCGTCCCGGAACCAGGGATAGCCGCCGAAGATCTCGTCGGCACACTCCCCGGACAGAGCCACGGTGACATGCTCTTTGATGCGCTTGCAGAATTGCAGCAGGGAGGAGTCCACATCCGCCATCCCCGGCAGGTCCCGGGCCTCCGCCGCCTCATATAGGCCGTCCGCCAGCTCCAGGGTGTCCAGCACGGTCAGGTGGTTTTCGCAGCCCAGCCAGTCCCGGAGCTTAGGGATGAACACCGTGTCGCTGGTGGGCTGGAATTTGGTCTCGTGGAAATATTTCAGGTGGTCTTTGTAGTCCACGGAGAAGGTGTGAAGGCTCTGGCCCCGCTCTTTCATGTACAGGTTCGCCACCGCGCAGATGATCCCGGAGTCCAGGCCGCCGGAGAGGAACGTGCCGATGGGCACGTCGCTCACCAGCTGCCGGCGGATGGCGTCGGTGACCAAATACCGGACGGTATCGATCGTGGTCTCCAGACTGTCCCGGTGCTCCCGGGCGGTGAGCCGCCAATACCGCTCGGTGCGAAGGCCGTCCGCGTCGAACCAGCCCCGCCAGCCGGGGCGCAGCTCCTCCACATCCTTGAACACCCCGCAGCCCGGTGTGCGGCCCGGGCCGGTGAGTACGATCTCCAGCGCCCCCTCCCGGTCCATCACCGGTTCCACCAGGGGGTGGGCCAGCAATCCCTTCAGCTCCGAGGCGAAGATCAGCGCCCCCCGGCGCAGGGCATAGAAAAAGGGCTTGACCCCCATCCGGTCCCTGGCCATGAACAGCCGCTTTTCCCGGCTGTCCCACACGGCGAAGGCGAAGATGCCGTTGAGCCGGTCCACGCAGCCGCCGCCCCACTGGATGAAGCTTTTCAAGACCACCTCTGTGTCCGAGTGGCCGGAAAAGGTGTGGCCCAGGGCGATGAGCTGACCCCGGAGCTCGTCGGTGTTGTAGATCTCCCCGTTGTAGACGATGGTATAGGTCCGGGGGCCCTGGCCCACGGTCATGGGCTGGCGGCCGTTGTCGATGTCGATGACGCACAGCCTGTTGTGCAGCAGCGCCGCGTTTTCCGTCACATAGGAACCGTGCTGGTCCGGGCCCCGGCGGATCATGGTCCGCTGCATGGCGGCGAACACCGGGCCCTGGCCCCGCAGGTCGTTTTTGAAGTCGATCACTCCCGCGATGGAGCACATAGTATCACCCCGTTATGCCAAATTTCACGCATCTCAGTATATGCCCGGGGAGAAAAAGGGTGCCGCCGCGCGGGAGGGCGTTCGTTGACGCGGCGGGAGAGATGTGCTATACTGACCACCACTTTTTTCAGAGGAGGGATGACGATGAGCCGGACAGACTGCGGCTTTACGAGAGGGGACGAGATATTCCGCTATCGGGCGGGGGCCATCATCGTGGAGGATGGCTGCGTGCTGTTCGCCACCAACGAGAAGGAGGACTATTATTATTCCGTGGGCGGCGGGGTCCATATGGGCGAGCGGGCGGAGGACGCGGTGGTCCGGGAGGTCCGGGAGGAGACCGGCGTGGATTACGCCATCGACCGGCTGGCCGTCATCCACGAGAGCTTCTGGGACGGACACGGCGCCTATGACGCGGGCCTGCGGTGCCATGAGGTGGCGCTCTATTTTCTGATGAAGCCCCGGGGCACGAGAGAACTGCACAGCGAAAGCTATACCCATTTCCACGACCGGGAGACCATGCACTGGCTGCCCATCGCGGAGCTGGACCGGTACGCGGTGTATCCGTCGTTCGTAAAGGACTACCTCAGCCGGGAGCATACGGGCATTGAACATATCGTCACGGACGAGAGGAAGAGAAATGAAGATCATCCCCTATGAGGACGGCTACCGGGACGACATGATCTTCATGGTCCTGGAGGCAAAAAACGCCCTGGGGCGGGTGCCGGGAGCTGTAAAAACAAGGACGGTATGGCGAGGGGCCATACCGTCCTTTATGGATCGTGAGGGGATTCAGTTATAATACTCAAATTCCAGCTCGGCGATGGAGATGGTGTCCCCGTCGGCCAAGCCCATGGACTCCATCCGGTCGTAGACCCCGGCCTCCCGCAGCTTCCGGTCCAGGTACATCCTGGACTCGTAATCGGCGAAGTTCACCCGGCTCACCAGCCGGTCCAGCCAGTCGCCCTGGATGAGCCACACGCCGTCCTCCCGGCGAATGGTCAGGTCCTCTGCCGTGCCCAGCTTCACCTCCGGGGCCACATAGTCCGGCTCGTACACCGTCACCGGGGGCAGCTCCCGCAGCCGGGCCGCGGCGGCATAGATCAGCTCCTGCAGGCCCTGGTGGGCGGCGGCGGATATCTCGTATACCGGAAAGCCCTTCTTCTGCACATAGGCCGTGAAATCCGCCAGGGCGGTGCTGTCGGGGGGGAGAAGATCGCACTTGTTGGCGGCTACGATCTGGGGCCGGGAGGCCAGCTCCGGGTCGTATTGGGCCAGCTCCGCGTTGATGGCGTCAAAATCCGCGATGGGGTCCCGGCCCTCAGAACCGGACACGTCCACCACGTGGATGAGCAGCCGGCACCGGTCGATGTGCCGCAAAAAGTCATGGCCCAGGCCCGCTCCCTCGCTGGCCCCCTCGATGATGCCAGGGATATCTGCCAGCACGAAGGACTCGTGGGGCCCGGCGTACACAACGCCCAGGTTGGGGAAGAGGGTGGTGAACGGGTAGCCGGCGATCTTGGGATGGGCCCGGCTGACCACGGAGAGAAGGGTGGACTTGCCCACGTTGGGAAATCCCACCAGCCCCACGTCGGCCAGCAGCTTCAGCTCCAGCACCACCTCCCGGGCCTCGCCGGGCAGACCGGGTTTGGCGAAATGGGGGGTCTGGCGGGTGGGTGTGGCGAAATGCTTGTTGCCCCAGCCGCCCCGGCCGCCCTTTGCCAGCACGAAGCGGTCCACGGCGGACATATCCTGGATGATGGCGCCGGTCTGCGGGTCCCGGATGAGGGTGCCTTTAGGGACCCGGAGGATCACGTCCTGGCCGTCTTTCCCGGAGCAGCGCTTGCCCTGGCCGGGAAGGCCGTCGGTGGCGATGAACTTCCGCTTGTAGCGGAAATCCAGCAGGGTGGACATGGACGGATCTACCTGCACGATCACATCCCCGCCCCGGCCGCCGTCGCCGCCGTCCGGGCCGCCGGCCGCCACATATTTTTCCCGGTGGAAGGCGATGGCTCCCTGGCCGCCGTCGCCGGCCTTGACCTTGACGGTCACCTTGTCAACAAAATTCGTCATGCGTTATCACCTGATAAGAGTATGCCCATAGGCAGGAAAAAAGGGCGGTCAAAACCGCCCCTTTTTATGTTGGCTTACTGCTGGACCTCGTACACGGAAACCTTTTTCCGGTCGGCGCCGTAGCGCTCGAACTTCACGACGCCGTCCGCCTTGGCGTACAGGGTGTCGTCGCCGCCGATGCCCACGTTGGTGCCGGGGTGGATCTTGGTGCCGCGCTGGCGGACGAGGATGTTGCCGGCCAGGACGAACTGACCGTCGGCCCGCTTGGCGCCCAGGCGCTTGGAATTGCTGTCGCGACCGTTTTTGGTGGAGCCGCCGCCTTTTTTGTGTGCCATTTGTGTTTCCCTCCTTGCTCAGCCGATGGTGCCGATCTCGACCTTGGTATAGGGCTGGCGATGGCCCTGGGTCTTGCGGTAGCCCTTCTTGGGCTTCATGTGGTAGACGCGGATCTTCTTGGCTTTGCCCTGCTTTACGACGGTGCCGGTCACGGTCTTGCCGTCGATATAGGGGGCGCCGAAGACGCTCTCGCCTTCGCCGGTGACGGCCAGGACCTTGTCAAAGGTCACGGTGGCGCCAGCCTCGGCCTCCAGCTTCTCCACGAAGATCACGTCGCCGGCCGTCACGCGGTACTGCTTGCCGCCGGTCTCGATGATGGCGTACTTCATGTGGTTCAAATTCCTTCCTTTCGGGCTCGCTCTCCCGGGTGCGGACTTGTCCGGCTTGTAAGACCCTTTCAAAGCGGCTAGAGTATGTTACCATCAAATACCCTGGTTGTCAACAGTTTTTTGTGCGCGGGGGCATACGGCGAAGCATTTTCCGCACAGGTCCGCCTCGATGCCTGTGCTGGCCAGCATGATCCGCACCTGGGTATCATAGCACCGGCCCGCGTCCACCAGCGCGTCCCGGTCCATGCCCGCTTCCCACAGGGCCCCGGTCAGGGCGTGGGCCGGGCAGGCGTCCACACAGGCGCGGCAGGAGCCGCAGCGGGAGCGGTCTATGGGGGCGGCGCAGGTCAGAGGCGCGTCGGTCAGCAGGCTGGACAGGCGGACGGCCGGGCCGAACCGCTCCGTGACCAGCAGGCAGTTTTTTCCGATCCAGCCCAGGCCCGCCCGGGTGGCCACCGTCTTGTGGGGCAGGGCGGACCGCTTGTCCTCGCCATAGTGCACCCGGTCCGTGGTCTGGGCCCAGGCCCGGTAGCCCTGTTCCTGCAGGAAGGCCTCGCCCGCCCGGACGATGGCGTTGAGCTTCTCGTTCAGGGCGTGGTAGAGCGAATAGTATTCTTTCGTGGGCGCTGTGCGCAGATCGGCCACCACATGGCGGGGCAGAGCGACCGCCACGGATACGCCCACGGGATAGGCGCACCCGTCCACGCCGGTCATGTTTCCCACGCCCGCCAGGTCCGCGCCCTGGCCGTACAGAAGGGTCTTGAGCTGTTCAGTCAGATCCATGGCTTTGGCTCCGTTGTCTTATCAGTTCGATGGCCTCTTTGCCGGTGATATGCTCCGGCGTCAGCTCAAAGCAGGCCAGCCGCGCCGCATCCCCTGCGACCTCCTGCCGTACCCGATCCGGATCGGGCAAAAACCGCATGCCCAGGGCATAGGCCGCGTCTGTCATTTCCTGGCCCTCCAACAGCCGCACCCGGCCAAAGACGATGGCGCTGCGGTAAAGGTCCGTCAGCTTCTCCGGCGCCACTTGGTCTTGGGAGATGACGCACATGCTCACACGGCCGTCCCGGCGCATGGCGTCGAATTTGTATCCGGCTTTGGCGCCGTGGAAGTAGATCTTTCCGTCCTTATAGACGTAATTGACCGGCACGGCGTAGGGATATCCGCCGTCCCCGTTCATGGCCAGCACGGCGGTGGTCCCGTTTTTCAGGATGGCCTCCGTTTCCTCCCGGCTCAGCTGCTGCCGGGACCGGCGCATGGGGCGGAACGCTTCCCGCTCATCTGAGGGGAATTCGTCCTTCAAAATGGCGTACCGCGCCTCGTCGATCACGCCCCGGTTGCAGCGGCCGGCCCGGCGGAGCGTGCCCTCATAGCGCATGCCCAGCTTTTGCATGACCCGGCCGGACTTGGGATTGCCCACGGCATGGACGGCGGCGACGCGCTCAAAGCCCACCTCCGCAAAGAGATAGCGCAGTACCGCCCGCCCGGCCTCCGGCATGATGCCCTGGCCCCACCAGCGGGAGCCTATGCACCAGCCCAGCTCGCAGCCGGACACCGCCGGTTGCTGGGCGGTGACGCTGATGCTGCCGATGACCTGGCCCAGCTGCTTCAGCTCGATGGCCCACTGGTAGAAGTCGGCGCTCTCGTATCCCTTGACCCAGTCGGCCAGCACCGCCCGGGTCGCGTCCACGCTCCCGTGGGCGGGCCAGGTGAGGTACTCGGTCACGGTTTCCTCCGACGCCCAGTTTTCATACATGGCTTCGGCGTCGGCCAGGGTGAACCGCCGGAGAACGAGCCGGCCGGTCTCCAACGTCACGGTGCCCTTGTGTTCCATATCTTCTCCTCTCGCTTTTGAACGAAACGCGCCCGGGGCCAAGGCTCCGGGCGCAGCATGTCTTGCGCTTATTTCTCCACCAGCGCCTTGGTATCTCTCGCGATGACCAGCTCTTCGTTGGTGGGGATGACCATGACCTTTACCTTGCTGTCGGCGGTGTTGATGAACCGGTCGCCGCCCCGCTTGGCGTTGCAGCCCGGGCAGATCTCCACGCCCATCCAGCCCAGGTATTTGCCGATGCCCGCCCGGGTGGCGGCGTCGTTCTCGCCCACGCCGGCGGTGAAGATGATGCCGTCCACGCCATTCATGGCCGCGGCATAGGCGCCAATGGTCTTGGCCACGGCGTACTGGAACATCTCCAGAGCCAGAGCGGCCCGGTCGTTGCCCTCCCCGGCGGCCTTGCTCAGATCCCGGAAGTCGGAGCTGACGCCGGACACGCCCAGCACGCCGGACTTCTTGTTGAGTTCATTGGTGATGGTCTTCACGTCCTTGCCGGTGTTCTGGCACAGGTAGTCCAGGATGGACACGTCGATATCGCCGCAGCGGGTGCCCATGGGAAGGCCGGCGATGGGGGTGAAGCCCATGGAGGTGTCCACGCTCTTGCCGCCGTCGATGGCGCAGATGGAGCTGCCGTT
>CANQUE010000001.1 GCA_947626905.1 uncultured Oscillospiraceae bacterium | reverse complement strand
GGAATCGAACCCTCGTATTCAGCTTGGGAAGCTGATGTTCTGCCATTGAACTACACCTGCGCGGCTTAAAGATTATAGCACCCTCCCTGGAAGAATGCAAGCATAAAATTCCGCGCCGGGCATAGCTTGTACCGGGAGGGGATGGTATGATGGACAGAAGGGCGCTGACCGCGGCGGCGCTGTTTTTGGCGCTGGTGGGGATGAAGCTGTATCTGCCGGAGCTGGCGGAGCGGGTTCTGCCGCCGCTGCAGGCATATATCGACAGGGCGGAGCTGGCTCTGCCGGAGGGGGCGGCGCTGTGGATGGACTGGCCCTGAGCGTGAGTCCCGGGTTCGCGCTGTTGGCGGCGGCGGTGTATTTTATGGGCGGGACAGGAGCGCTGGCGGCGTTCGGGGCCGCCGCTCTGGCCCATGAGCTGGGCCACTTGACGGCCATGTTCCTGACGGGCGTCCGGCTGCGGGGCGTGCGCCTGACCGCCTTCGGCCCGGTGCTGGAATACGCCGGCGCGCTCACGGCCCGGGAGGAGATGGGCATCGTGGCGGCGGGGCCCCTGGCGGGGCTGCTGTTCGCGGCGCTTTGTTTTTTGACCGACGTGCCCTTTCTGCTGTATACAGGCGCCGTGGCGCTGCTGGCCGCCCTGTTCAATCTGCTGCCGGCCCTGCCCATGGATGGGGGGCGGCTGGCCCGGTACGCGCTGGAAACGGTGATGACGCCCCGGGCGGCGGGGATCGCGCTGCGCGTCTTGGGCACGGCCTGCGCGCTGGGGGTGCTGGCGACGGGCCTTTGCATCCGCTCTCTGGCGGCGGCGGCCGCGGGGATATGGATGGGAGCCCTCGCCAACTGGCCGGATCTGCGCTGACGACGCCGGAAACCGGAGAAAGAGAGGCGTTGTTTCCCTTGCGCGAATGGGCGGGACATGATACAATACCTGCCATGGAAATGAACGAAAAGATCGACGCCCTGCTCCGGCAGGTCCAGCGTCCCGCCCGGTATGTGGGCGGAGAGTACAATCAGATCGTGAAGGATAAGGCGGACGTGGACGTGCGCTTCGCTTTCTGCTTCCCGGATACTTATGAGATCGGCATGTCCAACCTGGGGATGAAGATCCTCTACGGGACCGTCAACGAGATGCCTGGGGTATGGTGCGAGCGGGTGTTCGCCCCCTGGGGGGACATGGCCCAGGCCATGCGCCGGGAGGACATCCCCCTGTGGGCGCTGGAGAGCGGCGATGCGCTGGACGCGTTTGACATCATCGCCTTCTCGCTGGGCTATGAGATGGCCTATACCACTGTATTGGATATGCTGGATATGGGCCACATCCCCCTGCGGGCGAAGGACAGGCCGGGGCTGAAGCACCTGGTCGTGGCCGGGGGCGGATGCATCTGCAACATCGAGCCTATGGCGGAGTATTTCGACCTCTGCTTTTTGGGCGAAGGGGAGGATGTGGACCGGGAGGTCATAGAGCTGTACCGCCAGGCCAAGCGGGAAGGATGGGACAAGCCCCGGTTCCTCCGGGCGGCCGCCCAGATCGAGGGCGTCTATGTGCCCGGCCTGTACGCCGTGGACTATCACGCCGACGGCACTGTGGCGGCCATCACGCCCACGGACGGGGCGCCCGCCAAAGTCCGCAAGCGGATCGTGGAGGATTTTGACAGCGCGTATTTTCCTACAAAGCCGGTGGTGCCTTCCACGGAGATCGTCCACGACCGGGTGAGCTTGGAGGTGTTCCGGGGCTGCATCCGGGGCTGCCGGTTCTGCCAGGCGGGCCATACCAACCGGCCGGTCCGTTCCCGGAAGCCGGAAACGCTGCTGCGGCTGGGGAAGGAAACGCTGGAGAACACCGGCTACCAGGAACTGAACCTGTCCAGCCTCAGCACCAGCGACTATCGGGGGTTATCGGAGCTTTGCGATGGGCTGCTGGATTACTGCCGGCCCCGGGGGATCAGTCTGAGCCTGCCGTCCCTGCGGGCGGACAATTTCTCCATGGACATCATGCAGCGGGTCCAGCAGGTGCGCAAGAGCGGCCTCACCTTTGCCCCGGAGGCTGGGACCCAGCGGCTGCGGGATGTGATCAACAAGAACGTCACGGAGGAGGACCTGCTCAATTCCTGCCGCATCGCCTTTGAGGGCGGCTGGAACAATGTAAAGCTCTATTTCATGCTTGGCTTGCCCACGGAAACAGACGAGGATGTATTGGGCATCGCGGAGCTGGCCAAGAAGGTGTTCTGGACCTGGAAGCAGCACGCGGCCAACAAGGCCCGGGGCGTGCGCATCACGGTGAGCACCTCTGAGTTCATCCCCAAGCCCCACACGCCCTTCCAGTGGGAGGAGCAGATCAGCCGGACGGAGTATCTGCGCCGGGTGGACCTGCTGACTGGCGCGCTGGCCAGGACCAAGTCCGTCACCTATAACTGGCATGACGCAGAGATGAGCCTGGTGGAGGCGGCCCTGGCGAGGGGCGACCGGCGGATGGGCCCGGTGATCGAGCGGGTATGGCGAAGCGGCGGGCGGCTGGAGAGCTGGAGCGAGTATTTCGACCTGCGCCGCTGGCTGGAGGCCTTTCCCGCCTGCGGACTGGACATCGACTTTTACGCCACCCGGGCCCGCCCGGTGGAAGAGCTGCAGCCCTGGGAGCACATGGACTGTGCCGTGAGCCGCCGCCATCTTGAGCGGGAACGGGCCAGGGCCTATGAGGGCGCGCTCACCCCCGACTGCCGGGCGGGCTGCTCCGGCTGCGGGGCCGCCAGCCTGTTGAAGGAGGGTGTGTGCCGTGGATAAGCTGCGATTGAAATTTGCGAAGACCGGACGGGCGGTGTATATCTCCCACCTGGATCTGATGCGCACCATGCAGCGGGTGTTTTCCCGGGCGGGGATGGCGCTGAAGTATTCCGAGGGCTTCAACCCCCACGCGAAGATATCCATCATCCTGCCCCTGAGCGTGGGCACGGCCAGCCTTTGCGAGTATATGGATTTCGCGCTGGAGGGCGAATATGACCTGAAAATGCTGCCGGAGCGGCTCGGGCCCTATATGCCGGAGGGCATCGCCGCGCTGGAGGCGTATCCAGCTCCCTGCAAGGGGGCGGAGCTGCGGTGGCTGCGGCTGGAGGGCCTGCTTCGCGGGGGCCGTGACGCGGCGTTTTATACCGGTTTTTTTGCCAAAAGCCCCATTTTGGTAGAGCATCGGGCCAAGCGGGGCGTGCGCACCGACGATATCGCCCCGGCGATCCGGTCCGCCCGCTTCACGGACGTTGAAAACGGCGTGAGGGCGGAGCTCGTGCTGCACGCCCAGGAACCCACCGTGAGCCCGGAGCTGATGATGGCGGCGCTGGGGGAGAACGGGCCGGCTTACTTTCGGTTCACCCGTCTGGAGGCGTATAAGGAGGATATGACGCCGTTCCGATAAAGTTTTTTGAAAAAATCCTTGCATATTCGGGAAAAATATGCTATTATACCCGGGCGCGTAATGTGCGCCTTTCAGGGCGGTGGGCCTCCGCTATTTTGGTAGGGGTATCACCGTACTGGGGCGCAAAGCGCGCCTATCAGGGCGGTCCGCTGCCGGAGGAGAGGAATTCCCGGTATGAACGTCTATCAAAGGAAGGATATACCATGGATCTCATCAATGCGCTGACCCAACAGTATATGAAGCCGGAGCTTCCCGAGATGAACGTGGGCGACACCGTCCGCGTCACCGTCCGGATCAAGGAGGGCAACCGCGAACGCAACCAGGCCTTTGAAGGCACGCTGATCGCCAAGAAACACGGCGGCATCAACGAGACCATCACGGTGCGCCGGATCTCTTACGGCGTGGGCTGCGAGAAGGTCTTCCCGGTCCATTCGCCCACCATCGTGAGCGTGGACACCGTTCGCAAGGGCAAGGTCCGCCGGGCCAAGCTGTATTACCTGCGCGATCGGGTGGGCAAGGCCGCCAAAGTCCGGGAAAAGCTGTAAAAAGTCCATTAAGACCAACAAAAAAGGGGCGGAGAGCCTCTTTTTTGTTGCGTTAGGGACGGAAGATATTGTATAATCATTTGTTGGGCAAGAAGGATATAGGTACGCTCTGCCGGCGACAGGAGGCCATGATCCATGAGGAAAAAGGGAAAACATATAGAGGGCGGCGCAGAACCCGCCGCCGTGGAGGTGCCTGCCGTGCAGGAAGCGGAGGAGGAGTCCTTTGACCCGCTGAAGGACGCGTACGAGTGGATACACTGCATCATCGTGGCGGTGATCGTCTGCGTGCTGCTGTTCGTGCTGGCGGCCCGGGTCATCGATGTGGTGGGCCCGTCCATGCTCCCTACGCTGGAGGAGGGGGACAAGGTCATCATCACCCGTCTGGCGGGGGGCTATGAACAGGGCGACATCGTCGTGCTGAAGGCGGAGGAGTTCAAAAAAGAGCCCATCGTCAAGCGGATCGTGGCGACCGGCGGACAGAAGCTGACCATCGACTTCGCCGAGGGGACGCTGTCTGTGGACGGGAACGTGATGGAGGAACCCTATATCATGGAGCGGACCATCGACCGCTATGACATTATGGACCCGCTGTATTACGATGTCTATGGCATCGATCCGGACAAGGACGTCACGGCCGACAGCGTCACCGTCACCGTGCCGGAGGGGCATTTGTTCGTCATGGGGGATAACCGCAACAACTCCAGCGACAGCCGGGTGAATTCCATCGGCTATATCGACGAGCGGGACGTGATGGGAAAAGTCGTGTTCCGCATGTACCCCTTCGACAGGATCGGCGCCATCTACGGCGTGGAGCAGGGCAATGGCTGAGGTGCAGTGGTTCCCCGGCCACATGAAAAAGGCCCAGCGGATGATGCAGGACAGCCTGAAGCTGGTGGACGCGGTGTGCGAGGTGGTGGACGCCCGCATCCCGTCGGCCAGCAGGAACCCGGACCTGGACGGGATCATCGCCGGACGCAAGCCCCGGCTGCTGATCCTGAACCGGGCCGATCAGGCGGACCCGTCCGTCACGGCCCAGTGGCGGGAATACTATAAGGATCAGGGCGTGCCCTTTCTGGAGTGCGACGCCCAGTCCGGCCGGGGCGTGAAGGGACTTCCCCAGGCGCTGCGGGCCCTGCGGGACAAGCAGGGACCGATGCGGGCCATGGTGGTGGGAGTGCCCAATGTGGGAAAATCCACGTTCATCAACCGGGTCAGCGGCCGCAGGACCGCGGCCGTTTCCGACCGCCCCGGCGTCACCCGGGGCAAGCAGTGGATCGCCGTGGACAGCCAGCTGGAGCTTTTGGACACGCCGGGTATCCTTTGGCCGAAATTTGACGATCCTCTTGTGGGGGAGCGCCTGGCCTTCACCGGCGCGGTGAAGGATGAGGTGCTGGACGCAGAGGATCTGGCGGCGCGGCTTCTCGTGACTCTGCGGGAGACCTATCCCGGGGCCCTGGCGGCCCGTTACAAGCTGGACCCGGACCCGTCGGCCCAGGGATGGGAACTGCTGGAGGCGTGCGCCCGGAAACGGGGCTTTCTCATGGCGGGAGGCCATGTGGACACCGAGCGGATGGCGGCGGTGCTGCTGGATGAATTTCGCGGCGGAAAGCTGGGGAGGATCAGCCTTGAGCGGCCCCGGCGTTAGATCCCTCCCCGACCTGTGGGAGATGGAACGGACCCTTCGGCGGGAGGGCTTCGCCCTCGTCTGCGGCGCGGATGAGGCCGGCCGGGGCCCGCTGGCGGGGCCGGTGTGCGCCGCGGCGGTCATTTTGCCGGAAGACTGTGTCCTGCCGGGCCTGAACGATTCCAAAAAACTCACGGAGAAAAAGCGGGAGGCCCTTTTCCCGCTGATCCGGGAAAAGGCCGTTTCTTATGGGATCGCCTTTGCCTCTGTGGAGGAGATCGAACAGCGGAACATCCTGGCCGCGGCGCTGCTGGCCATGGATCGGGCCATCGGACAGCTGGACCCCCAGCCGGAGCTGGCGCTCATCGACGGCAATACGGTGAAAGGCATCTCCGTCCCCGCCCGCAGCGTGGTCCACGGGGACGCGCTGTGCGCGTCGATCGCGGCGGCTTCGGTGCTGGCGAAGGTCACCCGGGACAGGCTGATGCTCGCGCTGGCGGAGCAGTATCCCCAATACGGATTTGAGCGGCATAAGGGCTATGGCACGAAAGAGCATTACGCCGCCCTGGAAAAATACGGGCCTTCGCCGGTCCACAGGCCCAGTTTTTTGAGGAAGTTCTATGCCCAGCGATAAAAAGCTCCTGGGAGCCTTCGGGGAGGACGCCGCCTGCCGCTATCTGCGCAGGCACGGCTATCAGATCCTGGGGCGGAATTTCGCCTGCCGTCTGGGCGAGGTGGATGTGATCGCCCGGCGGCGCGGGTTCGTGGTCTTTGTGGAGGTGAAGCTGCGCAAAGATCCCTCCCACGGCACGGCGGCGGAGTTCGTCACGCCGGCCAAGCAGCGGCGGGTGATCCTGGCCGCGGAGCGATGGCTCCAGCAGAACCCCACGGACCTGCAGCCGCGATTTGATGTCATCGAGGTCTACGCGCCCCAGGGCCTGGACACGAAAAAGCCCGAGATATACCATCTGGAGGACGCCTATACGCTATGAACTATGTGAGTACCAGAGGCCGGAGCCCGGCCGTCACCGCTTCCCAGGCCATCATCCGGGGCATCGCGCCGGATGGGGGGCTGTATGTGCCGGAGACCATCCCCGCCGTGGACATGGGTTTTATCAGCCGGCTGGGGCAGATGGATTACCGGCACAGAGCGGCTGAGGTGCTGAGGCTGTATCTGGAGGAGTTCTCCTCCGAGGAGCTGGAGCAGATCGCCGCCGATTCCTATGGCGGGAATTTTGACAGCGCGGCCGTGGCGCCGCTGCACAGGCTGGACGGCGACACCGCCTATTTGGAGCTTTGGCACGGCCCTACCAGCGCGTTCAAGGATATGGCCCTGCAGATCATGCCCCGGCTGCTGACGAGCAGTCTGCGGAAAAACGGGGAACAGCGGACGGTGAGCATCCTGGTGGCCACCAGCGGCGACACGGGAAAGGCGGCCCTGGAGGGCTTTAAGGATGTGCCCGGCACCCGGATCATGGTGTTCTATCCCCGGGATGGGGTCAGCCAGGTGCAGAAGCTGCAAATGGCGACCCAGGAGGGACGGAACGTCAACGTGGTGGCCGTGGACGGCAATTTCGACGACGCCCAGACCGGGGTGAAAAGGATCTTTGCCGACCGGGGATTTGCGCGGACGCTGGATGAGCGGGGCTATTTCCTCAGCTCCGCCAACTCCATCAACTGGGGCCGCTTGGTCCCCCAGGTGGCCTACTACTTCTCCGCCTATTGCGACGGGGTGAACGCCGGGATGGTGAAGCCGGGAGAGCCGCTGGACTTCTGCGTGCCCACCGGGAATTTCGGCAACATCCTGGCCGGATGGTTCGCCAAGCGGATGGGCCTGCCGGTGGGGCGGCTGATCTGCGCCAGCAACGACAACCATGTGCTCACGGACTTTATCGCCACCGGCGTATATGACAAAAACCGGCCCTTCCACCTGACCAGCTCCCCGTCTATGGACATTTTGGTGTCCTCCAACCTGGAGCGGCTGCTCTACTGCCTGTCCGGGGACCCGCAGAGGGTGGGGACGTTTATGGACCGGCTCGCCGCCCAGGGGCGCTATGACGTGGGACCGTCCCTTTTGGCCGCGGTGGGCGCGGAATTTGCCGGAGGCTTCTGCGAGGACGCCGCCGCGGGGGAGGAGATCGGGCTTCTCTGGCGGGAGCACGGATATCTGACCGATACCCATACCGCCGTAGCCAGCCGGGTGCTCCGCCGGATACGGGAACGGGAGGGTGCGCGCCGGCCCACGGTGGTGGTGTCCACCGCCAGCCCCTTTAAATTCGGCGCCGCGGTGCTGCGGGCCATCGGCGCGCCCACGGATGAGACCGGGCCGGCGCTGGTGGACATCCTGTCCGCCGCTACGGGCGTAGCCGCCCCGGCCCCTCTGGCTGGCCTGGGGAACAAAAAGGTCCGTTTCGACCGGTGGGTCCCGGTGGCGGACATGGAAAAGGCCGTATCGGAGTTTTTGGCGTAACGGGGCCCCGCGCAGATCCGTGGAGCGGATCGCGGGGGAATATGTAGGAGGGCGAATGATCCGCCCTCCTGAGGTCACACATACTGCCAGGTGTCCACAGGCGCGAAGGTGCCGCAGAAGGTCTCCGCCTTGGTGGTGGCGTCTTCGCTCTTGACGCTGATGTGCTCAGCGGTGCATTCGTCGCCGAGAGTGTGGTGGATACAGCTCTCCACCGAGCAGTGCACGCCGCTGAGGCAGTCCCGGCCGCCGCAATTCTTTTTATCCATCTGTCTATCACCTCGGGGATAGTATCTGCCCGGAGAAAGGTCCTTATGCCATGTCACTTTTTGCCATAGGCGATCTGCATTTGTCCCTGTCGGCGGACAAGCCCATGGACGTATTCGGCCCCCGGTGGAAGGACCATGTGGACAAGCTGCTGGAGGGATTTGCCTGCGTGGGACAGGACGATGTGACCGTGCTGTGCGGCGACAGCAGCTGGGCGATGGATCTGGCGGGAGCGCTGGAGGACTTTCGGTTCATCCATGCCCTGCCGGGCAGAAAGATCCTGCTCAAGGGCAACCACGATTACTGGTGGACCAGCGCGGTGAAGATGAACGGTTTTCTGGCGGAAAACGGTTTGGACAGCATCTCGATCCTGCACAATAACTATTATCCCTATGGCGATGCCGCCATCTGCGGCACGAAGGGCTGGTTTTACGGGGAGACCCGCGCCACGGAGCACGACAAAAAGCTGATGGCCCGGGAGATCCTGCGGCTGGAGGCGTCGCTGAAGGCGGCGGGGGACCGGGAGAAGTACGTCTTTTTGCACTATCCCCCCAAATACGGCGGCTATGTGTGCCGGGAGATATTGGACCTGCTGCGCACATACGAGGTGAAATGCTGCTGCAGCGGCCATTTGCACGCGGACAGCCTGCGCATGGCCTTCAACGGCTGGTACGAGAACACGCGGCATCTTTGCGTTTCCGCCGACGGGATCAACTTTAGACCTTGTAAAATCTTATAAGTTTTGGTAAAATAAAAAACTGTGTCAACAGACGATCCATTATTCATCATATCCCCCGCGTAATATAGGAAGGAGAAGCCGACCCATGATCGTAAAGAACGTAGAGAAAAAAGAAAAAAGCACTGTTACTTTTGATGTGCTGTGCGATGCCGCCGAGTTTGAGAAGGCGGTGAACGGCGCCTATCTGAAGAACAAGAGCAAAATATTCGTCCAGGGATTCCGGAAGGGAAAAGCCCCCAGGATGATCATCGAGGGCCTGTACGGCAAGGATGTGTTCTATGAAGACGCCGCCGACGATCTGGCTCCGACAGCGTTTAACTTCGGCGTGGAGCAGGCCGGCCTGCGGGTGGTGGGCACCCCCGCGGTGAAGGGGATGGACGTATCCGATGAGAAGGAATTGACGCTGAGCTTCCTCACCGCTGTGTGGCCGGAGGTGGAGCTGGGCCAGTATAAGGGCCTGGAAGCGCCCCGGGCCAAGGTGGAGATCACCGACGCGCAGGTGGACGAGGAGCTGGAAAAGGTGCGCCGCCGCAACAGCCGCATCGTGACGGTGGACCGCCCCGCCAAGCTGGAGGATACGGCCGTCATAGATTATCTGGGCACGGTGGACGGCGTACCCTTCGACGGCGGCAAGGACGAGGGCCACAATCTGGTCCTGGGCTCCGGCATGTTTATCCCCGGATTTGAAGACCAGGTGGTGGGGATGAGCGCCGGCGAGGAGAAGGATGTGAACGTGACCTTCCCCGAGGAATACCATGAAAAGTCCCTGGCCGGGAAGGCGGCCGTGTTCCATGTGAAGTGCAACGAGGTCAAGGAAACCCAGCTTCCCGCTCTGGACGACGAATTCGCCAAGGACGTGAGCGAGTTCGATACGCTGGACGAGTACAAGGCCTCTGTCCGCGACCGGCTGGAGAAGACTGCCCAGGACGACGCGGAGAACGAATATCAGTCCCTGCTGATCGAGAAGGCGGGGGACAATATGACCGCCGAGATCCCGGACGCCATGGTGGAGGAGCAGTTGGATTCCATGGTCCGGGAGTATGACAGGAACCTGCAGATGAACGGGCTGAACCTGGAGCTGTATCTGAAATACCTGGGTCAGACCATGGCTGCTTTCCGGGATTCTGTCCGGCCCACGGCGGAGCGCCGGGCCAAGACCGACGTGGTCCTGGAGGCCATCGCCAAGGCGGAGGATCTCGCCGTTTCCGACGAAGAGATCGACGAGGAATATGACAAGCTGGCCAAGCAGTACAGCATGACCGTCGAGCAGGTGAAGTCCTCTCTGGGCCGGGAGATCGTGGCCGGGGATTTGAAGACCCGCAAGGCCGCCCAGCTGATCTTCGACACGGGCGTTCCCACGGAGCCCGTGCCGGAGGCGCCGGCGGAGGAGGAGCCCAAGCCCGCCAAGAAGACGGCCCGCAAGAGCGCGAAAAAAGCGGCTGAACCCGCCGCGGAACCTGCGGCGGAGGCCCCGGCGGAGGAGCCCAAGCCCGCGCCCAAAAAGCGCGCTGCCAGAAAGACGGCCCCGAAGGCGGACGAGGGAGAAAAAGCGGAATAAGCGGGGAAGATTTTGGATAGGCTTCCAGTGCTGAAAGGAGCGAAGAGTATGAGTTTAGTGCCCTATGTAGTGGAACAGACCTCCCGGGGAGAGCGGAGCTATGATATCTTCTCCCGGCTTCTCAACGACCGGATCATCATGCTCTCGGAGGAGGTCAACGACACCACCGCGTCCCTGGTCGTGGCCCAGATGCTCTATCTGGAAGGCCAGGACCCGGATAAGGATATCCAGTTTTACATCAACAGCCCCGGCGGCAGCGTCACGGCGGGCATGGCCATCTATGATACCATGCAGTATATCAAGTGCGACGTGTCCACCATCTGCGTGGGTATGGCCGCCAGCATGGGCGCGTTCCTGCTGGCCAGCGGCGCCAAGGGCAAGCGCATCGCCCTGCCCAACGCCGAGATCATGATCCATCAGCCCTCTGCCGGGACCCAGGGACAGATCACCGACATGGCCATCCACCTCAAACGGCTGGAGGCTATCAAGGAGCGGATGAACCACTTGCTGGCTGATCATACCGGCCGCAGCTACGAGGAAGTGGTGGCGGCCTGCGAACGGGACAATTTCATGTCCGCCGAGGAGGCCCAGGCTTTCGGGCTTATCGACAAGATCATCACGAAGAGGTAAAGAGGTAACGATATGCCGAGAGACGGCGAGAGAAAAACGCTCCGATGCAGCTTCTGCGGCAAGCCACAGTCCCAGGTCCGGCGGCTCATTGCCGGGAACGACGCGTATATCTGCGATGAGTGCGTCCGGCTGTGCCTGAACATCCTGGGGGACGAACTGGAGGAGGACTATCCGGAATTCACCCTGGATGAGCCCGCCGCAAAACAGCTCGTGGACCCCAAAAACGTGCCCGTTCCCCGTCAGATCAAGAAGGCCCTGGACGACTATGTCATCGGTCAGGACCGGGCCAAGGTGGCTCTGGCGGTGGCGGTGTACAACCACTATAAGCGCATCACCCACAGGGAAGAGAACGATGTGGACCTGCAAAAGTCCAACATCCTTCTCGTGGGTCCCACCGGCAGCGGCAAGACGCTGTTCGCCCAGACCCTGGCCCGGATGCTGGATGTGCCCTTTGCCATCGCCGACGCCACCACGCTCACGGAGGCGGGGTATGTGGGCGAGGACGTGGAGAACATCCTGCTCCGGCTGCTGCAGGCGGCGGACTTCGATGTGGAGCGGGCCCAGCAGGGCATCATCTACATCGATGAGATCGACAAGATCTCCCGCAAGAGCGAGAACACCTCCATCACCCGGGACGTGTCCGGCGAAGGGGTGCAGCAGGCGCTGCTGAAGATCCTGGAGGGCACGGTGGCCGCCGTCCCGCCCCAGGGCGGGCGCAAGCATCCCCACCAGGAGTTCATCCACATCGACACCAGCAACATCCTGTTCATCTGCGGCGGCGCCTTCGACGGCCTGGAGAAGATCATCGAAAACCGCCTGGACCGGAAGAGCATGGGCTTTGGCGCGGAGGTGTCCAGCCGGAAGGAAAAGGACGTGGGCGAGGTGCTGCGCCATGTGCAGAGCCATGACCTTTTGAAATTCGGCATCATCCCCGAGTTGATCGGCCGGCTGCCGGTGGTCACCACCCTGGACAGCCTGAGCCGGGAGGATCTGGTCCGGATCCTCACCGAGCCGAAAAACGCTTTGGTGAAGCAATATCAGGCCATGCTGGCCTACGACGATGTGCAGCTGGAATTTGATCCCATGGCCCTGAAAGCGGTGGCGGACAAGGCCATAGACATGGACATCGGCGCCCGCGGGCTGCGGAGCATCATGGAGGAGCTGATGACGTCCATCATGTTCGAGGCGCCCTCTGACGCCACCATCGAAAAGGTGATCATCACCGCCGACAGCGTCAAAAACGGCTCCCGCCCGGTCATCTACCGGAAGCGAAAGCTGGACCGTGACGCTTCCTGACACAAAGGGCCGCACAGAGGTGCGGCCTTTTGCGGATAAGAGGTAATTTTCATGGATACTGAAGCGACAACTGTTTCCCGTTATCAGGTGCTCCCGCTGATCCCCCTGCGGGGCATCAGCGTGTTCCCCGGTATGCGGCTGATCTTCGACGTGGAGCGCGGCGAGGCCCTGGCGGCGCTGAACGCAGCCATGGAATCGGACCAGACGCTGTTTCTTGTCCCCCAGAGGGACCCCGCCGCCGACAAGATCACCGGAGCGGACAGCCTGTATAAGATCGGCACGGTCAGCCGTGTCCTGCAGGTGCTGCGGGTGCCCGGCGAAGAGGGAGCCAAGGCCATGGTGGAGGGCCAGGACCGGGGTTATCTGAACCGGATCTCCGGGATGAAACCCTATCCCACTGCCCAGGTGGAGGTGCTGCAGACCGAGCCCAATCCCCGGGGCGCCGTAAAGGCGGAGGCGCTGATCCGCCAGTGCTACGGTCTGTTGGAGAAGTATGCCGAGACCTCCGGCCTGGAGCTGGAGGAAGTGCTGCGGGACATCCTGGGCAGCACGGACGCGGGGTATGTGGCGGACTATGTGACCCAGAGCATCTATATGCGCTACGACCAGAAGCAGCTGGTGCTGGAGGAGCTGCGTCCTCTGCGCCGTCTGGCGCTGGTGAACCGGCTGCTGCGCTGGGAATTGGATATCCTGGATATGGAGCACTCCATCCACGAGGAGGCCGCCAAGCGCATGAAGCGCGCCCAGCGGGAAATGTTCCTCCGGGAGCAGATGCGCACGATCCAGGCGGAGCTGGGGGAAGAGGACGGCTATACGGACGACACGGAGGAATACCGCGCCGCCGTGGCCCGGGCCAAGCTGCCCAAGGAGGTCTCCGCCAAGCTTTATAAGGAGATCGGCCGCCTGGCCAAACAGCCCTTCGGCAGCGCCGAGGCCGCCGTCATCCGGACCTATCTGGACATCTGCCTGGAGATCCCCTGGGAAGTGACCACGGAGGACAATCTGGACACGGAGGAAGTGCGCCGGACGCTGGACGCGGACCACTTCGGCCTGGAAAAGATCAAGCAGCGGGTGATCGAATATCTGGCCGTGCGGAAATTGGCGCCGGACCAGAAAGGGTCCATCCTGTGCCTGCTGGGCCCTCCGGGCACCGGCAAGACCAGTATCGCCCTTTCCATTGCCCGGGCCATGGGCCGGAAGCTGTGTCGCATCTCCCTGGGCGGCATCCATGACGAGGCGGAGATCCGCGGCCACCGCAAGACCTATGTGGGGGCCATGCCGGGCCGGATCATGGCGGGCATCCAGCAGGCCGGCAGCCGCAACCCGGTGATGGTGCTGGACGAGATCGACAAACTGGGCTCCGACTATCGGGGCGACCCGTCCGCGGCGCTGCTGGAGGCGCTGGACCCGGAGCAGAACAGCCAGTTCAGGGACCACTTCCTTGAGCTGCCCTTTGATCTTTCTCAGGTGCTTTTCATCACCACGGCCAATACGGCCGATACCATACCGCCCGCGCTGCTGGACCGGATGGAGGTGGTGGAATTCCCCAGCTACACCGACGAGGAGAAGCTGTCCATCGCCCGGGAACATCTGCTGCCCAAACAGCGGAAAAAGCATGGCCTGAACGGCAACCAGCTGCGGATCAACGACGGCGCCATGCGGGAGATCATTGCCCGCTATACCCGGGAGTCCGGCGTGCGCCGCCTGGAGCAGCAGATCGCCTCGGTGTGCCGGAAGACGGCCGCCGGGATCGTGGCGGGAGAGTATAAGAGCAAGTATCTGCGGGCCGGCTGCCTGGAGGAATTCCTCGGCCCGCCCAAATACAGAGACCAGCGCACCGGCGGCCAGGCGGAGGTGGGCCTTGTCCACGGCCTGGCCTGGACCCAGGCGGGCGGCGAGATGCTGGACGCGGAAGTGGGCGTCATGGACGGCGCGGGAAAGCTGGAGCTGACCGGCAATCTGGGCGACGTGATGAAGGAGTCCGCCCGGGCCGCCCTGACCTATATCCGCGGCCGGGCGGGAGAGCTGGGAGTCGACCCGGATTTCTATAAGAACAAGGACATCCACATCCATTTCCCGGAGGGGGCCGTGCCCAAGGACGGGCCCTCCGCCGGGGTGACCATATGCACGGGCCTGGTGTCGGCCCTGGCCGGGGTCCCGGTCCGGCAGGACGTGGCTATGACCGGCGAGATCACCCTCCGGGGCCGTGTGCTGCCCATCGGAGGACTGCGGGAAAAGACCATGGCCGCCCTTCGGGCCGGCATCCATACGGTGATCATTCCCGCGGAGAACGAGGCGGATCTGGCGGAGATCGATCCGGCCGTCCGCTCGGCGCTGAACTTTGTCACGGCCAGCCGGGTGGAGGCGGTGCTGGACGCCGCTCTGTGCCGGGAGGAGAACCATGATAAAGACTGACCCGGCGGAATTCGTCAAGTCCGCAGGGAGAAAGGCGGACTTCATCCGGGACGACCGGCCCATGGTGGTGTTCGCGGGCAAGTCCAACGTGGGGAAGAGCTCGGTCATCAACTGCCTGCTCGGCAGGAAGAACCTGGCCCGGGTCGGGGCCGCTCCCGGCAAGACCACCAATGTGAACTATTACTTGGTGGCCCAGCGGGTCTGGTTCGTGGACCTGCCCGGCTACGGCTATGCCAAGCGTCCCCAGGCGGAGATCGACCGGTGGGGGAAGCTGATGGAGGACTTTTTCTCCGAGCCGGAGCGCATCGCCATGGGGGTGCAGGTGGTGGACGGCCGCCACGCGCCCACGGCGCTGGACCGGCAGATGGCCGAACTGTTCGCCGGCTGCGGATGCCCTTGGGCGGTGGCGGCGAACAAGTGGGACAAGCTGAAAAGGTCGGAGATGGAGCCGAACCTGGATCTGATCCGCCGGACGCTGGGCCTGGCGGAGGATGTGCCGCTGCTGCCTTTTTCCGCGGAAAAGCGCACCGGCAGAGAGGAACTTTTGGGGGCGATATCCGCCCGGGTGTGAGATGGGTGCGTTTGGGAACATACTGCGAAACCTGGACTGGTCGGTGCTGACGGACATTGTGCTGCGGGTGCTGCCGGCGCTGATATGCATCACGCTGCATGAGCTGGCCCACGGATACACGGCCTATAAGCTGGGGGACAATACCGCCATGCTGGCCGGCCGGCTCACTCTCAACCCCCTGCGCCACATAGACCCCTGGGGGCTGGTGATGATGGTGCTGTTCCGCTTTGGCTGGGCAAAACCGGTGCCGGTGGATATGCGCCATTTTGACAAGCCCCGCCAGGGCATGGCCATCACCGCACTGGCCGGGCCGGTGAGCAACCTGATCATCGCGGCGGTCTTCCTGTTTTTGTACGGGCTTCTGTACGGGCCGCTGTACCTGCGGGGGACGGCGCTTTCCTATGACCTGCTGGAGATGGTGGTGAACACGGCCTTCATGTCCTTGTCGCTGGCGGTGTTCAACCTACTGCCCATCTCGCCCCTGGACGGGTCGAAGGTGCTTTTCGCCTTTCTCAGCGACAGAGCCTATGAAAAGCTCATGCGCTACGAGCGCTACGGTATGCTCATCGTCATGGTGCTGGTGATCTCCGGGAGCCTGTCCGGGTATCTGTCCACCGTCACCGCCTGGATATACGACAAGCTCTTTTTCATCGCGGAATTTGCGTTTGATCTGGTAAATTGACCTATGGAGAATCCCACCTTTCATCTGGAGGGCGTCATCAGGACGAAGGAGGAGATGCAGGACTTTGAAGGTCCGCTGACCCTCATCCTGATGCTCCTGGCGAAAAACAAAATAGAGATCCGGGATATCCGCATCGCCGATATCCTGGACCAGTATCTGGCGTGGCTGGCGAAGATGCAGGAGATGGACCTGGAGGTGGCCAGCGAGTTCGTACAGATGGCCTCCCATCTCGTGTACATCAAGACGAAGACCCTTCTGGCCGGAACGGAGGAGACCAGCGAGCTGGAACTGCTGATGGCGAGCTTGGAGCAGCTGAAGAGCCGGGACGCCTTCGCCGCGGTGAAGGAGAATCTGCCGGAACTGGCAAAGCGGCTGGAAAAGGGGGCGCTGCTGTTCTCCACGCCGGCCGAGCCCATGCCAAAATACGGCGCCTACGATTACCGCCATGAGAGCTGGGAGCTGCTGGCGGCCCTGGCGGGGATGCTCCAAAAGGGCGTGCCCGTGCGGGAGGAGGAAGCGGCGGTGGCCATTCCCCGGCCCATCGTGTATTCTGTCCAGGACAAGAGCCGCCAGCTCATCGGCCTGCTGCGTACCCACGGGCGGTATACGCTCCGCCAGCTTTACGCCATGGCGGCCAGCCGTTCGGAAGTGGTGGCCACGTTCTTGTCCCTGCTCACCATGTGCTCTATGGGGAGCGTGACCATCGACCGGGAGGGGGACGATTACGCCGTCCGCTTTACCGGCGGCGATACCGAGGCCATTTTGGAGAGCATGGATTATGGATAAAATAGAACTGAAAAACGCCGTCGAGGCCATTTTGTTCGCCTCCGGCGAGCCGGTGGCGGCCGAGCGGCTGGCCCTGGTGCTGGATGCGGACGAGCAGGATGTGTTGGCGGCCGCGTCGGATCTGGCGGAGGAATATGAGTCCGGCGGCCGGGGCATCCGGCTGGTGCGCCTGGGCGGCGATCTGCAGATGCACAGCGCGCCGGAATTTGCCGGAGCCATCACCCGGGCGCTGGAGCAGCGCCGGCCCCCCCGGCTCAGCCAGGCGTCATTGGAGGTACTGGCCATCGTGGCCTATTTCCAGCCGGTGACCCGGGCGTATATCGAGCAGATGCGGGGCCTGGACAGCTCCTATACCGTGGGGGTGCTGACGGAGCGGGGCCTGATCGAACCGTGCGGCCACCTGGAAACGGTGGGCCGGCCCACGCTGTACCGGACCACCGATCTGTTTCTCCGGTCTGTGGGGGTCTCGGCGCTGGAGGATCTGCCCCCGTTGCCGGAGCTGGCGGGGAGCGACGCGGCGGCGCAGCTGCAAAAGCAGGTGGACGCCCTGCGGGCCGCGGAAGAGGCCGCGGCGGAGGAAAGGGAGGACGCGTAAAGCGCTGTGACAGTTTGGATCGCTGTGGATCTCGCCGCGCTGGCGGTGATCGGGATACTCTTCCTGCCGGTAAGTCTGGAGGGGGCCTATGACCAGGGCCGGCCGGCGCTCACCGCGTCGGTGGGACCGGTGAAGCGGGATCTTTTGGCCCTCCGCCGGGAGAGAAAGCGCCAGGCGGCAAAAGACCCAAGACCCGCCGCCCGCCGCCGTTGGGCAAGAATACCGGCGCCGGTGCGGAAAATGCTCTTGAAAAGCGGCGCGCGGTCCCTGCGCGGGCTTCTTCCCTATGTGCGCGTGGACCGGGTCCGGATCGATTATACCGCCGGTGGGCGGGACCTATATGCCGCCGCCATGGCCTATGGGCGGGCGGGCGCCGCCATGGAAGCGCTGGCCGCAAGGCTGCCGGAGGCGCAGCTGCATGTGCGCCCGGCGCTGTCCGGCGGACCGGGAGAGCTGGTGTGCGGGGCGCGCCTGCGGCTCAGAATGGGCAATCTGCTGGAGGCGGCCGCGGCGTTTGGAACGGACCTTTTGCGGCAATACTTCCCATACAGACGCTCCCAAAAGCGGAGCGCCAGAAGGGAAGGATGATGTGCGCATGGCAGAACAATCGGTAAGCGACCTGATGGAAGGCGCTATGGAAAAGATCCGGACGATGGTGGACCCGGACACCGTCATCGGCTCGCCTGTGACCACGCTGGACGGGACCACGCTGATCCCCGTTTCCCGGCTCACGTTCGGCTTTGCCTCCGGCGGCAGCGACCGCCCCGCCGCCACAGGCAAGGGGGGCATATGGGGCGGCGGCAGCGCGGCGGTGAAGGTGGAGCCGGTGGGGTTTCTTCTGAACAAAGACGGCGGCAGCCGTATGCTGGCCATACAGCCTCCGGCCTTTTCCACGGCGGACAGACTGCTGGATATGGTACCGGAGCTTTTGGAGAGGCTGGAGCGGTATCTGGACAGGAATGGGAAAAAACCGGCCGGTCAGGGCTAAACCGGTCCAAAAGGGGCAAGAATAAGCACTGCTGAAAGGCGGTGCTTATTATGAAGATCAGGACTGTGGCGGCGGCGCTGGCCGCCGCGCTGCTGTTAACCGGCGGTCCCGGCGCTCTGGCGGCGGAAGAGGAGCCCGCGCCCTCCTGCCAGGCGGGCGTGCTGATGGAGGCGGACAGCGGCGCGGTGCTGTGGGAGAAGCAGCCGGATACGCCGATGCTGATCGCCAGCACGACCAAGATCATGTCCGCGCTGGTGGTGCTGGAGCGGTGTGAGCTGGACAGAGAAGTCGTAGTTGATCCGGCCTGGACCGGGATAGAGGGGTCCAGCATGTATCTGGCCCCCGGCCAGAGGTTGACCGTCGAAGAGCTGCTGTATGGGATGATGCTGGCCTCCGGAAACGACGCGGCGGTGGCGCTGGCCTGCGTGACGGCGGGCAGCGTGGAGGCGTTCGCGGAGCTGATGAACGAAAAGGCCCAAGAGCTCGGCTGTGAGAATACCCATTTCACCAACCCCAGCGGACTGGACGAGGAAGAGCATCACGCCAGCGCCTACGATCTGGCCCTGATCACCCGCGCCGCGCTGCAAAACGGGGACTTCTGCCGGATCGTGTCCACCGCGTCAAAAACGGTGGGAGAGAACACGTACGTCAACCACAACCGGCTCCTGCGAGAATGCGACGGCGTCTTCGGTGTGAAAACGGGCTACACGATGGCGGCGGGCCGCACGCTGGTCACCGCTTGCCGGAGGGAAGGGATGACCCTTATATGCGTGACGCTGTCTGATCCGGACGACTGGGACGACCACAGGGACATGTATGACTGGGCCTATGACCTCTATGACCGGAGCGATGTGCTGGCGGGCCGGACATGGTCTGTGCCGGTGATCGGGGGCGTCTATGAGTCGGTCCGGGTAGCGCCGGCGGAGGGACTTTTCGTGCTCCACAGGGGAGCGGAACCCATCCGGGTGGAATACCGCCTGCCCCCGTTCGTATACGCGGATGTGACGGCCGGCGCGGTGTGCGGCGAGGCGGTGGCCTACCTGGGGGACCGGGAGGCCGGGCGGACGCAGCTGGTATTTGCGCAGGACGTTTCCCGGGCGGCGGAAGAGGAGCCGACCTTATGGGAACGTGTGCTGGAGCTGCTGGAATGAGAGAAAGGAGCCGGGATGAAACAGCGCTTGCAAAAGCTGATCTCCGGGGCGGGGATCGCCTCGCGCCGGGCGGCGGAGGAGATGATCGCCGCGGGACGGGTGACGGTGAACGGCGCGGCCGCGTCCGTGGGCATGAGCGCCGATCCGGATGCGGACGATATCCGGGTGGACGGACAGGCCCTGCGCCTGCCCTCCCGGCGCCGGTACATAGTGCTCCATAAGCCCCGGGGTTATGTGACGACCCTACGCGACGAACGGGGCCGCCCCACGGCGGCGGAGCTGGTAGCGGACGCGGGAGGCCGGCTGTATCCGGTGGGCCGGCTGGACATGGACTCAGAGGGTCTGCTCATCTTCACCGACGACGGCCAGGCCGCCAACCGGCTCATGCACCCGTCCCGGCAGGTGGATAAGGTGTATACCGTCTTCGTCCAGGGCGAGGATATTTCGGGAGCCTTGGGAAAACTGCGGAGCATGGAGAGCCTGGAGGGAGAGCCGATCGCCCGGCCCGGCGTGACGCTCATCGAGCGAAAAGGGACCGGCGCGGAGATCCAGATCGTGATCCATGAGGGGAAAAACCGCCAGGTGCGGCGGATGTGCGCCGCCTGCGGGCTCCGTGTCAGCCGCCTGATCCGCATCGCCGAGGGACCTATCCTGCTGGGCGATCTGCCTGTGGGACACTGGCGCCCAATGACGGCGGAGGAGGTAGAGTACTTGCAAAATCACTGAGTTTTTCCGGGTAAGCGCACATGATATGCAAGTTTCAGCAAAATTTCTCGGTGATACTTGCATTTTTCCACCGCTGCCGCTATGATATATCTGGTGTGCGCGAATGAACACGCCGGGGAGAAGCAGATATGGAAAAAGACATCTTATCCATGATGAACGACAGCAAGCGCCGCCTGAGCAAAGGCCAGCGGCTCATTGCCCGGTACATCACGGAAAACTATGATAAAGCCGCCTTTATGACGGCGGGAAAACTGGGTAGGACGGTGGGCGTGAGCGAGTCCACGGTGGTCCGCTTCGCCACGGAGCTGGGGTTCGGCGGTTATCCCGATATGCGGCGGGCCATGCAGGAGATGGTCCGCAGCCGCCTTACCAGTGTACAGCGCATCGCTGTGGCCAAGGATATGCTGGACGGGGCGGATGTGATGAAGACCGTCATGGCGTCCGACGTGGAGAAGCTCCAACGCACCCTGGAGGAGCTGGACCGGGACAGCTTCAACCGGGCGGTGGAGGCCATTGCCGGGGCGAAGCATCTGTACATCGTGGGAATGCGCTCTTCCGCGTCCCTGGCCAGTTTCATGGGTTTTTATCTGAACCTGCTGGTGGAGGATGTGCGCCTGGTCCATGACACCACCGTGAACGAGGTGTATGAGCAGATCATGCACATCGGGCCGGGGGATGTGTATATGGGCATAAGCTATCCCCGGTATTCCGCCGGATCGCTGAAGGCCATGGAGTTTGCCAAGGGCCGGGGCGCGCAGGTGGTGGCCCTGACCGACAACGGCAATTCGCCCTTCGCTGCCCTGGCAGATATAAAGCTCTACGCCAAAAGCGATATGGTGTCTTTTCTGGATTCCCTCGTCGCGCCCATGAGCCTCATCAACGCCCTCATCGTGGCGGTAGCCAGCCGGCGGCGGGACTCTCTGGACGATACGTTCGGCTATCTGGAGCAGCTGTGGAGCGAATACGGAGTGTTTACCGGCAATGAGAGCTGACGTGGCCGTGATAGGCGGCGGCGCCGCCGGGCTCATGGCGGCGGGCACCGCGGCGGAGCATGGCCTGAAGGTGGTGATCGTGGAGCCCAACGAGAGGTATGGGCAAAAGCTGCGCATCACCGGCAAGGGGCGGTGCAATGTGACGAACCATTGCGATGTGCGGACTTTCCTTGCCAATGTGGTCAGCAACCCGAAATTCCTCTACAGCGCCGCCACCGCCTTCTCTCCCTCGGACGTGATGGACTTTTTCGAGGACCGGCTGGGCGTGCCCCTGAAGACGGAACGGGGCGGCCGGGTATTCCCGGTGAGCGATAACGCCCACGACATCGCCGACGCGCTGAGCCGCTGGTGCGAAACGCTGGGCGTGGGCCATGTGTACGGCCGCGCCGCCGGTCTGGCTGTGGAAGACGGCCGCCTGCGCGGGGTCGTCACCAGCCGGGGGATGATACCCTGCGCCGCCGCCATTGTCTGTACAGGGGGCAAGAGCTGCCCCTCCACCGGCTCCACCGGGGACGGATACGCCCTGGCGGCCTCCGTGGGACACACCGTCGTACCGCCCCGCCCGTCGCTGGTGCCGCTGATCAGTTCCGCGCCGTACTGTGCGGAGCTGGCCGGTTTTTCCCCGAGAAACGTGGATCTGACCGTTTACGAGGATGGGAAAGCGGTCTATACCGAGCGGGGGGAGATGCTCTTCGCTTACTACGGCGTGACAGGACCGCTGGTGCTGACGGCCAGCGCCCATATGCGCTGGGGCGAGAAAAAGTACGACCTTTCCGTTGACTTCAAGCCCGCCTTGGATAGCAGAAAGCTGGACGAGCGGATACTGCGGGATCTTGAAAAATTCAAGAACCGGGATATGGGCAACGCCCTGGGCGAACTGCTGCCCCGATCGCTGATCCCCGTGATGCTCCGGCTGGCGCAGATCCCGCCGGAAACGAAGGCCCATGACCTCACCCGGGCGCAGCGCCAGGCGCTGGGACAGGTCATCAAGGCGCTGCCCGTGCCTGTCAGCGGCCCTTGGGAGCCTGCCAACAGCGCCATCGTCACCGGCGGGGGCGTGGACGTGCGGCAGATCGATCCGCGGACGATGGGTTCCAAGCTGGTCCGGGGACTGTACTTTGCCGGTGAGGTGCTGGATGTGGACGCATACACCGGCGGCTATAATTTGCAGATCGCCTGGTCTACCGGCCGCTGCGCCGGCCGGGCGGTGGGAAAGGAAAGACCGGCATGAGTGACAAGCGCTTCGCAGTTGCCATCGACGGCCCCGCCGGGGCGGGCAAAAGCACCATCGCCAAAGCGGTGGCGGCCCGCTGCGGGTTCGTATACGTGGATACCGGGGCCATCTACCGGACGGTAGGGCTGGCGGTGCGCCGGGCGGGGGCCGATCCCCATGACGCCGCCGCCGTGGCGCCGCTGCTGCCGGGGCTGGAGATCCGGTTCGATTACAGTCCCGACGGCAGCCAGAGGATGTATTTGAACGGCGAGGACGTTTCCGGTGCCATCCGCAGTCCGGAGATGAGCATGTACGCCTCGGCGGTATCCGCGCTGCCGGCGGTCCGGGCATTTTTGCTGGATATGCAGCGGGAGGCCGCCAAGGTCCACAGCGTGGTCATGGACGGCCGGGACATCGGTACGGTGGTGCTGCCCCGGGCGGATCTGAAAGTATTCCTTACCGCCTCCCGGGAGGCCAGGGCCCGCCGGAGATTGGCGGAGCTGGCCGCCAAGGGGGACGGGAGCACCTTTGAGCAGGTGGCGGCGGATATGGCCAAGCGAGACCATGACGACGCCTCCCGGGCCGCCGCGCCGCTGCGGGCGGCGGAGGACGCCGTGACGGTGGATACCTCCTGCATGACGCTGGAGGAGAGCATCGCCGCGGTGTATGATCTGGTGCGGCAGCGGATGGGGGAGAAGAGCGGGTCATGACTGTCACGGTGGCGAAGAGCGCGGGGTTCTGCTTTGGCGTGGACCGGGCCGTTTCCATGACGGAAAAGGCTCTGTCGGACGGAAACGGCTGCTGGTGTCTGGGGGAGCTGATCCACAACCGGGACGTGGTGGCCCGGCTGATGGAAAGGGGCCTGCGCATCGCGGACAGGGTGGAGGACGTGCCCGCCGGAGAGCGGGTGGTGATCCGCTCCCACGGTATTTCCCGGGCGGAACAGGACATACTGAAAGAAAAGAGATGCGTCATCCTGGACGCCACTTGCCCCAGGGTGTCCCGCATCCACCGGATCGTGGCGCAGGCGGAAGGCCAGGGCCGGCAGGTGGTGGTCTTCGGGGAGCCGGATCATCCGGAGATCCAGGGCATATGCGGCTGGTGCGGCGGCGCGGTGGTGGTCCGCGATCTGGAGGAAATGCTTCGATGGATGGATACGTCCGGTACGGCTCCGGACAGGCCCATCACGGTGGTTTTTCAGACCACCTCCAACAAAGAAAATAGTGAACAAAGTATTAATTCGATAAAAAAACTGTGTACAAACGCAGAGATATTTGATACAATATGTGATGCTACGAGTATTAGGCAAAATGAGGCCAGACAGCTCGCCGTGGCCTGCGACGCCATGGTGGTGGCAGGGGGAAGGCACAGCGCCAATTCCATTCGTTTGGCGCAGATCTGTGCGGAGAATTGCCCCACCGTCCTGTTCGTGGAAACGGCGGACGAGCTGGACAGAAAGAACCTTTCCGGGTGTTCCTCCGTCGGCGTTACGGCCGGCGCCTCAACGCCCTCGTGGATAATTAAGGAGGTAGTAAACAAAATGAACGAGCCTGAGATCCTGAAAGAAGAACCTGTCGCCGAGGAGAGCCCCGCTGTGGAAGAAACGCCTGTTGTGGAAGAAGCCCCTGCCGCTGCGGAGGAAGCTCCGGTCGCGGAAGAAGCTCCTGCCGCCGCAGAGCAGACCCCTGCTCCGGAAGAAACTCCCGCTGCCGCAGAGGAAGCTCCTGCCGCCCCGTCGGAGAAGAGCTTTGATCAGATGCTGGAGGATTCCATCCGCACCATCCACAACGGCGAGACCGTTACCGGTATCGTGGCTGCCATCGGCTCCACCGAGATCACCGTTGATCTGCCCACCAAGCACTCCGGATACATAGCCGTATCCGAGTTCACCGACGATAAGCCCGGCGTGGACATCAACGAACTGGTCAAGGTCGGCGACGAGATCCAGGCTTCCGTCGTTCGTGTCAATGACGTGGAGGGCACGGTGCAGCTCTCCAAGCGCCGTCTGGACGCGGCCAAGAGCTGGTCCGACGTGGAGGCTGCCTGCGAGGACGGCACCGTCCTGGAGGGCAAGGTGTCCGAGGAGAACAAGGGCGGCGTGGTCATCAATATCAAGGGCATCCGGGTGTTTATCCCCGCTTCCCAGACCGGTCTGGGCCGTGACGTGCCCATGTCCGAGCTGGTGGGCAAGACGGTCCGCTTCCGCATCACCGAGGTCAACCGCTCCCGCAAGCGGGTGGTGGGTTCCATCCGCAGCGTGTCCGTGCGCGAGCGCAAGGAGAAGGCGGAGAAGATCTGGGCCGAGATCGAGAACGGCAAGGTCTATCAGGGCACCGTCAAGAGCATGACCAGCTACGGCGCTTTCGTGGATATCGGCGGCGTGGACGGCATGGTCCATGTGTCGGAGATCAGCTGGGACCGGATCCGCAAGCCGGAAGACGTCCTGTCCATCGGCCAGGAGGTGGAGGTCCATGTCATCAGCTTCGACCCGGAGAAGAGGAAGATCTCTCTTGGCTACCGCAAGGCGGAGGACAACCCCTGGGCCAAGTTCGTCGCGGCCTATCAGCCCGGCGACGTGGCTGACGTGAAGATCGTCAAGCTGATGCCCTTCGGCGCGTTCGCCGAGGTACTGCCCGGTGTGGACGGCCTGATCCACATTTCCCAGATCGCCAACCGCCGCATCGGCAAGCCGGAAGAGGTCCTGTCCGTGGGCCAGGAAGTGAAGGCGAAGATCACCGCCATCGACAACGACAAGCAGAAGATCTCCCTGAGCATCCGCGCTCTCATCGAGCCGGAACCGGCGCCTGCCCGTCAGCGGGCCCCCAGGAAGGCGGAGCCCGATCCCGAGCCGGAGGATGACGCTCTGGTGTATGAGATCTCCGCCACCGGCGAGGTCAGCGGTGTGGCTCCTGAAGTGGACGAGCCCGAGTCTGAGGAGAAGTGATCCCCAATATTCCGATAAAAAGAGCGGCCGGAAGATCCGGCCGCTCTTTTTGTATGGTCAGTTGAAGGTGTCCGCGTGCAGTTGGAAGAGGGCGTCGATCCGCTCCCGGAGGGGGCGGTGCTCCGGCCGCGAAAGGTCCGGGTCCGCCGCCAATAGGGCCTGGGCCTCGTCCTGGGCCTGCTTCAGCACCCGCATATCCGCGGTCAGGTCCGCCACGTGCATCTGGGGAAGGCCGTGCTGCCGGGAGCCGAAGAAATCGCCGGGGCCCCGCAGTCGCAGATCCTCCTCGGAAATGGCGAAGCCGTCGTTCGTCTTCACCATGATCTTCAGTCGGGACAGGGCCTCCGGCCCCTTGGCGTCGGAGAACAGCACACAGTAGCTCTTGTGCTGGCCCCGGCCCACCCGGCCGCGGAGCTGATGCAGCTGGCTCAGACCGAACCGGTCGGCGTTCTCCACGATCATCAGCGCCGCGTTGGGCACGTCCACGCCCACCTCGATCACCGTGGTGGAGACCAGGATGTCGTATTCGCCTGCGGCGAAAGCCGACATGACCGCGTCCTTGTCCCGGCCCTTCATCTTTCCGTGGACGCAGCCCACCCGCAGGTCCGGGAACACGGTCTTCTGCAGCGTCTTTGCCCACGTTTCCGCGCTCTTCACCCCGGCGGGGAGCTCTTCGTTCTCCTCCACCATGGGGCAGACGACGAACACCTGCCGGCCCTCGCCCACCAGCCTCCGGACGAAGCGCCAGATCCGCGGGCGCATGTCCTCGCCCAGGGCGAAGGTATCCACCTTCTGCCGCCCGGGCGGCAGCTCGTTCAGCACGGAGATGTCCAGATCCCCATAGATGATCAGCGCCAGCGTGCGGGGGATGGGGGTGGCGGACATGACCAGTACGTGGGGGCGGGCGCCTTTGCCCGCCAGGGCGCTGCGCTGCTCCACGCCAAAACGGTGCTGCTCGTCGGTGACCACCAGACCCAGACCAGCGAAGGATACGCCAGCGCTGAGGAGGGCGTGGGTGCCCACGGCCACATCGGCCATGCCCTGGGCCAAGAGCTCCCCGGCGCGCCGCTTTTCCGCGGCCTTCATGGAGCCGGTGAGTTTCACGACGCGCACGCCCATAGGCTCCAGCAGGGCGGAGAGGTTCTTGTAATGCTGCTCGGCCAGGATCTCCGTGGGGGCCATGAAGGCGGACTGAAGGCCGTTTTTGGCGCACTGCCAGATGAGCGCGGCGGCCACCAGGGTCTTGCCGCTGCCCACGTCCCCCTGCAGCAGCCGGTTCATGGGCGCGCCGGAGGCCATATCCGCCAGCGCCTCGTTCACCGCCCGGATCTGGGCGTTGGTGGGCCGGTAGGGGAGGGCGGCCCAGAACCCCTTCATGGGCCGGGGGGCGAGCTTCTGCCCGCCGGAGGCGGTGCGCTCCCGGCGCATGAGGCCGAGGGCCGCCGCCAGCACATACAGCTCTTCGAATACCAGCCGCCGCCGGGCCTGCTCCAGGGCCTGCTCGTCCCGGGGGAAGTGGATGTTCTCATAGGCATAGGGCGCCTGGGCCAGCATCAGCCGGTCCGCCAGAGCGGGGGGCAGCACGTCCGGCACCTGCCCGCCGCATTTTTCCAGGGCCTGCTCCACAAGGGACAGGAGCAGCTTTTGGGTCGTGCCGGCGGTGAGCCGGTAGATGGGCAGGATGCGGCCGGTGACGGTCCCCTGGCGGTCCTCCGGCTCAAAGGCAGGGTTGGTCATGGCGTACCGCCGGCCCATGGCGGAGATCCGGCCGTAAAAGATATAGGTCCGGCCGGTGACGAACTGGGATTTGAGGAAGCTCTGGTTGAAATAGGTGACGTCCACCGCGCCGGAGTCGTCCACCGCCCGGAACTTCAATAGATCCATGCCCCGGCGGACAAAAACGGCGCTGGGCGGCGTGGCCACCATGGCCTTCACGCAGACCGGCGTTTCCAGCGGCGCGTCGGCGATGGCGTAACATACCCGCCGGTCCTCATAGGCCCGGGGGAAGTAGCCCAGCAGATCCGCCAGGGTGTGGATGCCCAGCTTTTCCAGCGCCTTGGCCCGGGCTTCGCCCACGCCTTTCAGGGTTCGGATGTCATCTTGCAGCGTACTCATGAGCCGATTCTACCACGGGCGGGGAAAAAATTCAAATTTCCCATCCGATATTTTCCCGCCCCTTGCACTTTTGTATAGGCTGTGATAAAATATCCATATATTTTTTGTTGTATCTGGGCCCGCGTCGGACCGGAAAAGGAGAACGCACATGATAAGATTCTCGGAGATGCCCTATGAGCGTCCGGATATGGACGAGGTGAAGCAGACGCTGGCGGCGCTGACCGAAAAACTGCGCCAGGCGCCGGATTATGCCGCGGCCAAGGCGGTGTTTTTGGAGAAGGAGGAGCAGGAGAAGCATCTGTCCACCCAGGTCAGTCTTGCCCACATCCGCCATACCATCGACACCCGGGACGAATTCTATGACGGGGAGATGAAATTCTGGAACACGGCTCTGCCGGAGCTGGGAGAATACCGGCAGCAGTGGACCATGGCCATGCTGGCCAGCCCCTTCCGGAACGACTTCGCGGCGGAGTACGGCGATCTGATGTTCGTCAACGCGGAGATCGCGCTGAAGGCGTTCTCGCCGGAGATCATCCCGGAGATGCAGCAGGAGAACGATCTGACCCAGGAGTATGAAAAGCTGCTGGCCTCGGCCCAGATCCCCTTTGAGAGTGGCGTTTACACCCTCAGCCAGCTGACCCCCTATAAGACCGACCCGGACGACGACCGCCGGCTGGCCGCCTGGAAGGCGGAAGGGCAGTGGTACAAGGAAAACCAGCCCAAGATGGACGAGATCTATGACAAGCTGGTGCACCTGCGGGATACCATGGGCAAAAAGCTGGGCTACGAGGGCTACACCACCCTGGGCTATTACAACATGGGCCGCAACTGCTACACCAAGGAGGACGTGGAGAAGTTCCGCGCCGCGGTGGTGGAATATCTCGTCCCCGTGGCGGACGCCATCTATCGCCGGCAGGCCCAGCGCCTGGGCAAGGAATACCCCATGAGCTTTGCCGACAACGCCCTGGAGTTCCGCTCCGGCAACCCCCGGCCCCAGGGGAAGCCCGACGACGTGCTGGCGGCGGGGAAGAAATTCTATAGTGAGCTGAGCCCGGAAACGGCGGTGTTCTTCGACACCATGCTGGACATGGAGCTTTTGGACGTGCTGTCCACGGAGGGGAAGGCCTCCGGCGGCTACTGCACCAGCCTGGCCGATTACGGCGTGCCCTTCATTTTCGCCAACTTCAACGGCACCCAGCACGACGTGGAGGTGGTCACCCACGAGGCGGGCCACGCCTTCGCCGAGTGGATGAACCGGGACCGTATCCCCTCCAGCTACATCTGGCCCAGCATGGAGGGCTGCGAGGTCCACTCCATGAGCATGGAGTTCATGGCCTGGCCCTGGGAGGAGGAATTCTTCGGCTCGGACGCCCGGAAGTTCCGCTACAGTCATCTGGCCGGCGCGCTGACCTTCATCCCTTACGGCACCATGGTGGATCACTTCCAGCATGAGGTCTACGCCCACCCGGAGATGACGCCGGCGGAGCGGCACGCCACGTGGAAGCGGCTGCTGGGGGTGTACATGCCCTGGATGAAGCTGGACGGCGACATCCCCTTCTACAGCGAGGGGGAGGGCTGGCAGCGGCAGCACCACATCTATTCCAGCCCCTTCTATTACATCGACTACTGCCTGGCCCAGACCGTGGCTTTGCAGTTCTGGGCGCTGCTGCAGGACGACCAGGAATCGGCCTGGGAGAAGTACATGGCTTATACTCGCCAGGGCGGCAGCCGGGTGTTCACGGAGCTTCTCGCCAACGCGGGACTGGCCAGTCCCTTCGATCCCAGCTGCCTGGCCGGCGTGTGCGAAAAGGCCAGCAAGTGGCTGGCCGAATACGACCTGAGCGGCGTCGTCTGAGGCACTGTGCATTTTTGCACGAATCCCCCGGGCTTCTCTTGGCGGGGGCTGGGCAATGTGCCATAATTTCCGGAAGGGAAGCCCCTTTCCAGAATGTTTTCTTGACATTATTGAATTAAAGTACTAGAATACACTAAAATGCTCGTGCGGTGGACGAAAGTGTGTCTGCCGTGGACAGCGCAGGGGGGGCCGGCCCCCCCTGTCGCCCCGTATCCTACGGGGCGAATGAGTACATATACAATATCTCTTCGGAGATTTGTAGAAACAGCAAAAAACAAAATATTATAGGAGGAAACAAGATGAAGAAACTGATTTGCCTGCTTCTGGCGCTTGTCATGGTCCTCAGCTTGGCCGCCTGCGGCGGTGGGTCCGAGCCTGTGACTGAGCCCGAGACGGAGCCCGAGACGGAGCCTGAAGCGGAGCCCGCGACCGAGCCCGAGACCGAGCCCGAAGCGGAGCCTGCGGCTGAGGTGACCAACCAGGTCATCCTGGGCAGCACCACCGACCTGAGCGGTGACTTCCGCTATCCCGGCTGGGGCGGCAGCTCCGCCGGCGCGGCAGACATCGACATCAACAACCTGACCGTTGGCTACTCCACCATGGAGACCAACCAGGGCGGCGCCTATGTCTGGAACGAGACCGCTGTTCAGGAGCACACCGAGACCGAGAATGAGGACGGCACCTACACCATCCACATTCAGATCAAGGAAGGCCTGACCTTCTCCGACGGCACCCCCATCACCGCCCAGAACTATCTGGCCCCCACTCTGGCTATGGCCAGCCCCGTGGCCATTGGCGCCGGACTGCCCGGCACCGCCGGCCAGTCCCTGGTAGGCTATGACGCGTTCCACGCCTACACCGGCCCCGACGCCGCTGCTGAGACCGAGGAGCCCGCTGAGGCTGAGGAGCCCGCCGAGGCTGAGGAGCCCGCCGAGGCCGAGGAGCCCGCTGAGGGCGAAGAGGCCGCCGAGGGCGAAGAGCCTGCTGAAGAGGCCGCTCCCGCCGCCGAGGTCAGCAAGGTCTTCTCCGGCATCCGTATGCTGGACGACTACACCTTCGAACTGACCGTCAGCCCCGACTACTATCCGTACTATTTCGCTTACACCTACGGCGCTATCAGCCCCTATCCCATGGGCCTGATGACCGGCTCTGACGTCACCGTCATGGACGACGGCGAGGGCTGCTACCTGTCCGACAACTTCTATGAGAAGAACGGCGAGGACTATGTGAAGGCCGCTGAGATCGAGGCCAACCGCTACGATATCACCACCTATCCGTACTCCGGCGCTTACGTCATCTCCGAGTGGGACGAGGGCACCAAGCAGGCGACCCTGACCCTGAACCCCGAGTACCAGGGCAACTTCGAGGGCCAGAAGCCTTCCATCGAGACCATCATCTACGTGAAGATCGTTGAGGAGACCCAGCTCGACCAGCTGAAGAGCGGCGCTGTGGACGTGCTCAGCGACATCACCGGCGGCGAGCTGACCAAGTCCGCGCTGGAAGTCGTGGACGGCGAGAACTTTGCCGAGACCCACTATCAGCGCGCCGGCTACGGCAAGATCCAGTTCGACTGCGACTTCGGACCCACCATGTTCCCCGAGGTCCGTCAGGCCATCGCTTATCTGCTTGACCGCGCTGCCTTCTGCCAGGCTTTCACCGGCGGCTACGGCGTGGTGGTGGACGGCCCCTACAGCCCTGACTTCGATATGTGGCAGGCTGTCCGGGACGACATCGAGCTGATCGACTACTCCTATTCTCCCGCCAACGCCGTGAAGGTGCTGGAGGATGGCGGCTGGATCTACAACTCCAAGGGCGAGCCCTTTGAGGCTGGCGCCGAGGGCGTGGACGCTGTCCGCTACAAGAAGCTGACCGAGGAAGAGGCCAACGCTCTGGACATCTACGGCAATGACGCCGGCAACAAGGAGTATGCCTCCGTGGCCAACACCGACGGCGTGGAGTACAAGACCGTGGAGATCAACGGCGAGTACTATATGCCTCTGGCCATCAACTGGTTCGGCTCTCAGCCCAACACCGTCACCGACCTGCTGAGCACCACCCTGGCCAACAGCTCCGACCTGGCTGAGACCGGCATGGTGATCCGTTCCACCACCGGCGACTTCACCACCCTGACCGGTAACATCTACCGCGACGCCAGCATGGGCTATCTGGGCACGCCGACCTATGGCATGTACAACCTGGCCACCGGCTGGAACAGCGCCGTTTACGATTATGCCTACAACTGGATGGACGACGTTGCCTACGCCGACTATTCTGTCAACAAGCTGGTCGACCCGTACGACAAGGACTTCCCCTATGACCTGAGCGCTGAGAAGCTGTCCCTGGAGGACGCCATGGCGGCTTCCGACGGCAAGCTGGGCATGGATTACCTGTCCTTCGGCATGGTGTACAACGCCCAGACCGAGGACGAGTACAACGCTTGGTGGGAAGCCTACATCGAGCGCTGGAACCAGCTCATGCCGGACATCCCCCTGTACTCCAACTACTACTACGACGTGTACAACGCCAAGATCGAGAACTTCAATCCCAGCCCGTTCTTTGGCGCTGCCAGCGCGATCGTTTACGCCAACGTCAAGGGTTTCTGAGTCTTTGCAGTTGACGAAACCATAAAAGGCTAATTATCTGAGGATGAGGCAGCCGAATATCGGCTGCCTCATTTTCTTTCAGAACCAGACACGGATCTTTTCGGCGGATCCGAAATAAAGGAGAAAGGGAGGTTGGCTATGGGCAGATATGTACTCAGACGATGCGGGTATATGCTTTTGGTCATGATCATTCTTTCCCTGCTGATGTTCCTGGTGTACACCATGATCCCCTATGACCGGGCCGTGACGGAGGCGGAGAGCTTCAAGACGGCCTATAAGGGCAACCCCAACGCCGCACAGCTATACGCGGACAAACTGGCGGATCTGCGCCGGCAGCTGGGCACGGACCAGCCGGTCTTGAAGCGGTATCTGGGCTGGCTTGGCCTGGGGCCCATCAACGGCAAGTACAACGGGATATTCCAGGGGAATTTCGGCTACAGCTATACATATGACCGACCGGTCATCGATGTGCTGAAAACGCCGATGATGAACACGGTGTTCATCAACGTGTTCGCCACGATCCTGGGCCTGGGGATCACCATCCCCCTGGGCATCTTCTGCGCTGTGCACCGGGGCAGCAAGCGGGACACGGGCATCCAGATCGCCACCATCGTGGGCTACAGCATCCCCAGCTTCATCACCGCTATCATCTTCATTTGGCTGTTCGCCATCATGCTGGGTTGGTTCCCCGTGTCCGGCATGAAAACGCCTGGGTCAAACTACACCGGTTTAGCGGAGTTGAAGGACAGGCTGTATTACATGAGCCTGCCCCTGATCGTGATGACGTTCTCCTCTCTGGGCGGCATGACCCGTTACGTCCGCGCCGCCATGACGGAGGCTTTGAGCATGGATTGCATCCGCACGGCCCGGGCCAAGGGCCTGCGGGAGAAAGTCGTGGTCTACTCCCATGCCTTCCGCAACGCGCTCATCCCCATCATCACCCTGGTCATCGGATGGTTTTTGGGCATCTTTTCCGGCTCCGTCGTGCTGGAGAACATCTTCGGCCTCAACGGAGTGGGAAGGCTGTACATCAACGCGCTCAACGACAAGGACTTTGAAGTCGTGCTGCTTCTGCAGATGTTCTACGTGATCATCGGCCTCATCGGGAACCTGGTGACCGATATCGCCTATGGCATCGCCGATCCACGCGTCCGGGTCAACAAGTGAGGGAGGAGAAGGACATGAGTATGAATGGAAATTCCTCCCAAGCCGTGAAAAAGCGCGGCTGGCTGGGCCGGATGTTCTTCGGCGCCAGCAAGAGCGTGCGGGACGAGCGCTATGACAGTCCCGGAAAGCTGGCCTTCAAGCGGTTCTTCCAGACCCCCGTGGCCGTGGTGGCTGTGGTGGTGCTGGTCGCGATGTTCGGATTCGTGTTCATCGGCTCGGCCATTGAACCGGTGGATCTGACCGAGGCCGGCGCGGAGATGCTGCACAGCAACGTGGCCCCTACCCAGAGCTTCATGAAGATCCCCGCTGACATGAAGGACGGCGCTGTGGACATTTCCTCCCAGGGCACGTTCACCATCGGTGTTTCCACGGACGGGAACGTGTACATGTGGGGCTTCAACCCCAACTCCTCCACCAACGACAAGATCAACGTGCTGAATGTGCCGGAGGAAGTGAAAAACAGCAAAATCGTTCACGTGGCGGCCGGCGCCGACCACTGCGTGGCCATCAGCGAGGACGGCCATGTGTACTGCTGGGGCGCCTATGACGTGGGCCAGTATGGCCTGGACGGGTCGATGATCGCGGCCGCCAGAAAGCAGCCCGATGAACTGATCAACGGCACCATCGACGCCAGCCAGGTGCAGCAGCTCACCTGCGGCAACCAGGTGACGGCCATCCTGATGAAGGACGGCACGATCTACGCCTGGGGCAACGACGGTCTGAGCGCCACCAACCTTTCCTCCGTTATCAAGTATAACAACAACGAGGCCCGGCTGGTGAAGGTGGCCTTCACCACCGACGGCATCTATGGCATCGACGAAAACGGCGTCTTTGTGCCCGGCAAGTCCACCAAGTTCAACACGGTGACCGTCACCGACGAGAGAGGCGCGGTCACCACGACCTCGCTGGAGGAGCTGATCGGCGGGCGGAAGCTCGTGGACATCGCCGCTACAGGCAACGCCCTCGCCCTTGTCACTGAGGACGGCGACGTGATCGTGTCCGGCATGAAGACCCCTGTGCCGACCATCCCCGAGGGGGACGAGGTCAAGCAGGTCTCCGCCGGTACGCGCCACTTCGTGCTGGTGACGGAGCAGGGCCGGGTATATGCCTGGGGCCAGAACTACCGGAACCAGTGCGAGGTGCCGGAGAAGTTCACCGAGGCCGGCGCGGTGGATCAGGTGTTTGCCAGCGGGTTCCAGAACTACGCCTTTAAGGACGGCAAGTTCGTGGGCGCGTGGGGCCTGAAGGGCTACCTGATGGGCACCGACGAGATGGGCCGTGATATCTTCATCCGGCTTATGAACGGCGGCAAGATGACCATGACCGTGGGCGCGGTGGCCGTCATCATCTCCACCATCATCGGCATCATCATCGGCTGCCTGTCCGGTTACTTCGGCGGCATGACGGATATGCTGCTGATGCGGTTCACGGAGATCTGCGGCTCTATCCCATTCCTGCCCTTCGCATTGGTGCTGTCGGTCATACTGCAGGCGTCGAACCTGCAGGAGAACACACGAATATTCATCATCATGGTGATCCTGGGCGTGCTGAGCTGGACGGGCCTGGCCCATATGGTCCGTGGCCAGATCCTGGCGGAGCGCGAGAAGGAGTTCGTCACCGCCGCCCGGAGCATGGGCGTGCGGGAGCGGCGCATCGCGTTCAAGCACATCCTGCCCAACATCGTTTCGGTCATCCTGGTCACCCTGACGCTGGACTTTGCCGGATGCATGCTGACAGAATCCAGCCTGTCCTACCTGGGCTTTGGCGTGCAGCTTCCCAGACCGACCTGGGGCAACATGCTCAACGGCGCGAGAAACGCGCTGGTCATCCAGTCCTACTGGTGGAGATGGGTGTTCCCCGCGCTGTTCCTGTCCATTGTCGTCATCTGCATAAATGTCATCGGCGACACGCTCAGAGATGTGCTCGACCCGAAAACGGAGGTGGATAGATGATGGAAAAGACGAACGATCATCTGCTTGAGATCAAGCACCTGATGACCTTCTTCAAGACGAGGAACGGCATCGTCAAAGCGGTGAACGACGTTTCCTATACCCTGGACGAGGGCAAGACCATCGGTATCGTGGGCGAGTCCGGCTCGGGCAAGTCCGTTTCCGCCATGAGCATCCTCCAGCTTCTGGACGCCAACGGTTTTATCGAATCCGGCGAGATCATTTTTGAGGGCCGGGAGCTGACCAAGCTGTCCAAGGAGGAGATGTACCACATCCGCGGCAACGCCATTTCCGTGATCTTCCAGGAGCCCATGACCAGCCTTAACCCGGTGTTCACCGTGGACAGGCAGCTGTGCGAGCCGTTCATGATCCACCAGGGGCTGAATAAGAAGCAGGCCCATGAACAGGCCTTGAAAATGCTCTACGACGTTCAGATCCCCAACCCGGAGTCGGTCATCCGCCAGTATCCCCACCAGTTGTCCGGCGGTATGCGCCAGCGGGTGATGATCGCCATGGCCCTGGCCTGCCGGCCCAAGATCCTGATCGCCGACGAGCCCACCACGGCTCTGGACGTGACCATCCAGGCGCAGATCCTGCGGCTGATGAACGACCTGCAAAAGGAGAAGGGGACCAGCATCATCTTCATCACCCATGACCTGGGCGTGATCAACGAGATGGCCGACGACGTGGCCGTCATGTACTGCGGCCAGGTGGTGGAGAAGGCCTCCGCCCGGGTGATCTTCTCCGACTGCCCCAAGAGCCACCCCTATACGGAAGGGTTGATGACGTCCATCCCCCGGCTGAACGCCATCGACAAGAAGATCGAACCCATCCCCGGCGTGGTGCCCCATCCGCTGGACCTGCCCAAGGGCTGCAAGTTCGCTCCCCGCTGCAAGTATTGCACCCAGAAGTGCATCGACGAGGAGCCCGACCTGCAGGATATGGGCGACGGCCAGCTGATCCGGTGCTTCTATCCCGAAAAGGAGGTAAGGTGCAGTGAAGAGCACAAAAAAATTACTGTCAATCAGTAATCTGAAAAAATACTTCCCTGTGGCAAAGACCTCCCTATTTCAGCGCGAGCAGCTGTATGTCCGCGCCAACGAGGATATTTCCCTGGATATCTTTGAGGGCGAGACCCTGGGCGTGGTGGGCGAGTCCGGCTGCGGCAAGTCCACGCTGGGCCGTGTGCTGCTCCAGCTCTATACCCAGACCGCCGGCACCACCATGTATTACGGTTCCACCCTCGCCGATACGGCGCCGCTGTATGTGGAGCATACCCTGAAGGACCTGGGGAAGTACAAGGAAAAGCTGAGAAAAGCGTCCGCCAAGGTGGCGGAGCTGGACAAAAAGGTCGAAGATCTGGGCGGCAAGGACAACGCCGACTTCTACACCCTCCAGGAGCAGAACCTGGCTCACTGCGAAGAGCAGACCTGCCTGGTGAATATCGTCAAGATCATGGGCGGCTTCTTTGCCGTGGATGAGAATGACGCCGGGCGCAATCTGCTGCTCAAGCAGTACAATGAGCAGGTGAAGCGCCGCAAGGCCAGGGAAGTGCTGCTCAAGGCAAAGCTGGATTACGACAGCCTTTTGGAAGATCCGAAAGGGGACAGCCGTACGGCATCCGCCAAGAGCAAGCTGGACGAGGCCCAGAAGGAATTCGACGCCTGCGACAGCGCCGTAAAGGCGGTGGACGCCCAGCTGGACGAGCTGCGGGCGAAATATGCCGGCAACGAGGAATTCGCCAAGTACGAGGCCATGCGGGACGACGGGATCGACCTGTCCCGGCTGAAGTACAATGAGATGCGCCTGTTCCGGAAGGATCTGCAGATTATCTTCCAGGACCCCTATTCCAGCCTGAACCCCCGTATGACAGTCGGCCAGATCATCGAGGAGGGCCTGCTGACCCATAACTTCTTCAAGCACGGGTCGGACAAGATGCGCGAGCACATCCTCAACACCATGGAGATGTGCGGCCTGCAGGATTACATGTTCCACCGCTATCCGCACCAGTTCTCCGGCGGCCAGCGCCAGCGCGTGGCCATTGCCCGTGCCCTGGCGGTACAGCCGAAGTTCATCGTCTGCGACGAGTGCGTGTCCGCGCTGGATGTGTCCATCCAGTCCCAGATCATCAACCTGCTGCAGGAGCTGAAGGATAAGCAGAACCTGACCTATATGTTCATCAGCCACGACCTGTCGGTGGTCCGCTATATCTCTGACCGCATCTGCGTCATGTACCTGGGCAACGTTGTGGAGCTGGGCGACAGCGAAACGATCTTTAAAGACCCCCGCCATCCCTATACGGTGGCGCTGCTATCTGCTATCCCCACCACGGATGTGGACGCGCTCAAGAGGGACCGTATCCTGCTGGAGGGCAACATCCCCAGCCCCATCCGGCCCCCATCCGGCTGCAAGTTCCATACCCGGTGCTACATGGCCTGCGACAAGTGCAAGACCGTGCCGCCGGAGCTGACGGAGGTGGAGCCCGGCCACTATCTGGCCTGCCACTTCCCCCAGAAGAAGCTGGCGGAGGACGGTTCGTATCTGTTCGAGCTGCCGAAGATGGTGAACGTTTCCCGGCACACCGAAGAAGAAGCGGCCGGGACGGACTGAGCGAGCCATGTTTATTTTAGGCCGTCTGCGGTCCAAGCCAGACCCTGAAAAGGAGAAAGCCCTGCAGGAGGGCATGAAGGATATAAAGCTATCCTGGCAGGACAAATTTGCCATGATGCTTTCTGCGTGCCTGGTACTGTTGATCCCCGCGATATTGGTCCTTTTGGGATTTGGGCTTCTGATCCTTTTGTTGGCCAAGGCACTGTAAAAAACAAATGGTCCGGGCGGCGCTGCCGCCCGGATCTTGTTTCAGGGTCGCGGCAGGGCAGGGGATGTCATTTGGCGAGACCCTGGCCTGCTTTCTCATAAACCGTTGTCGAAGCTCATAGTATGTACCAAAATCAGCCCGGAGGTATGCGATGTGGGAAGGATTCGGTCTATACTGATGAATCACCGCCGGTCACTGGGGCCTGCCGCTCTGGTGCTTGCGGTGATAGCTATATTTTGGGTGGTGAACAGCCCCGCTGTGGTGGGGGTGTCCGCCTCGGCAAAAGAGCTGCCGATCTATTGCGTCCAGAGAAGCAACAAGGCGGTGAGCCTTACCTTTGACGCGGCTTGGGGCAACGAGGACACACAAAAGCTGATCGATATTCTGAACAGGTATGGCGTGAAGGCCACCTTCTTCCTGGTAGGCCAGTGGGTGGACAAATACCCGGAGAGCGTCAAGGCCCTTTCCGACGCGGGTATGGAGATCGGCAATCATTCCGATACCCATCCCCATATGGCGAAGCTGTCGGAGAAGCAGATCATCGACGAAGTGAGCCTTTGCACCGGGAAGATCCAGGCGATAACAGGCCAGGAGGTCAAGGTGTTCCGCTGCCCCTATGGAGAATATGACGATGAGGTGATCACCTCGCTGCGGAACATGGGCATCTATCCCATCCAATGGGACGTGGATTCTCTGGACTGGAAGGATCTGAGCGCCGACGAGATATATAAGCGTGTTACCACCAAGGTAGAGGCGGGGAGCATCGTGCTGTTCCACAATGCCGGAGAGCATACGCCGGAGGCACTGCCCGGGATCATAGAATATCTGCTCAGCGAGGGATATGAGATCGTGCCGGTTTCAGAGCTGCTGCTGCCGGGGGAATATGATACGGACAATACCGGGCGCATGATCTCTATAAATAACGCATAATACAGAATAATTATGGAATATATAGCGAATTATACCGTATTTTACGATATTTTTGCGAATTTATATTTGGTTAATATTCAGCCATATAAATATTGCCGGGAGCGTGTCGCTCCCGGCAAGGCGTTTTTTCAGGTGTCATTCCTGTATCTCGTTCACGTCCCGGCCCATCATGTGCATATATTCGTCGTACGTACACATTTTGTCTACGCAGCCGTCGTCGGTCAGCTCAATGATCCGGTTGGCCACCGTCTGGGTGAGCTGGTGGTCATGGCTGTAGAAGAGGATGTTGTAGGGAAAAGCGGACATGCCGTTGTTCAGCGCGGCGATGCTCTCCAGATCTAAGTGGTTGGTGGGCTGGTCAAACATGAGCACGTTGGCGCCGGCCAGCATGGTCTTGGAGATCATGCAGCGCATCTTTTCTCCGCCGGACAGCACGCTCACTTTTTTATACACGTCGTCGCCGGAGAAGAGCATCCGGCCCAAAAACGTGCGCAGGTAGCTCTCCCGTTTATCCGCGGAGAACTGGCGCATCCAGTCCATCAGCTCCAGCTCGCAGCCGTCAAAATACCGGTCAAAATCCCGGGGGAAATAGGATTGCGTCGTGGAAACGCCCCATTTGATCTCGCCCTCATCCGGCTCCAGCTCCCCGGCCAGAAGCTGGAACAGGCAGGTGATGGCGTTTTCATTGGCGCCGATGATGGCGATCTTGTCCTCTTTGCCCATGATGAAGGAAACGTGGTTGATGAGCTTCACTCCGTCTACGGTCTTAGAGAGGTCCGTCACAAACAGCCGGTCCTTTCCCGGTTCCCGCGCGGCTTTAAAGCCTACCCAGGGATAGCGGCGGGAGGAGGCGGGCATTTGCTCCACGGTGATCTTTTCCAGCAGCTTGCGGCGGCTGGTGGCCTGGCGGGATTTGGATCTGTTGGCGGAGAACCGGGCGATAAAGGTCTGCAGCTCCTGGATCTTCTGCTCGGCCTTCTTGTTCTGGTCTTTGATGAGCTTCTGCATCAGCTGGCTGGACTCGTACCAGAAATCGTAGTTGCCCACATACATGCGGATCTTGCCGTAATCGATATCCACGATGTGGGTGCAGATGTTGTTGAGGAAGTACCGGTCGTGGCTCACCACCAGGACCGTGCCCTCATAGTCCATGAGAAAATCCTCCAGCCATACGGTAGAGGCCAGGTCCAGGTTGTTGGTTGGCTCGTCCAGAAGGATGATATCCGGGTGGCCGAAAAGGGCCTGGGCCAGCAGGACCTTTACCTTTTGGCGGCCCTCCAGCTCGACCATCCGCTTTTCGTGCAGCGCGGTGGGGATGCCCAGCCCCTGCAGGAGCCGGCCCGCGTCGGATTCCGCTTCCCAGCCGCCCAGCTCGGCGTATTCCTCCTCCAGCTCCGCGGCGCGGATGCCGTCGGCGTCGGAAAAATCGGGCTTTTCATAGATGGCGTCTTTTTCTTTGCTGCAGTCATACAGCCGTTTGTTGCCCATAATGACCGTTTCCAGCACGCCGAAATCGTCGAACATGGTCTGGTCCTGGCGCAGCACGCTCATGCGGCACTTCGGGTCGATGTAGATATGCCCTTTGGTGGGTTCTTCCCGGCCGGACAGCAGCTTCAGGAAAGTGGATTTGCCCGCGCCGTTGGCGCCGATGATGCCATAGCAGTTGCCGGCTGTGAATTGCAGATCCACGCCGGAAAAAAGGACTTGGCTGCCATATTGAAGGGATAGGTTTTCTACTGTGATCATGGATCGTCCTCCGTTGGTCGTCTGAGAGCATCATATCATATTTTTCCGGTAGTTCCTAGCCCCGCGGGCAAAAAAATCCGTGTTTACAATTGACAGCCATGTTTTTATGTGATAAGATAATCGCGCTGTGCGGAGAGATGTCCGAGTGGTTTATGGAGCTGGTCTTGAAAACCAGTGACTCCGCAAGGGGCCGGGGGTTCGAATCCCTCTCTCTCCGCCATTTTTTGACGGTTTTGGGGCCGGTCCGGTACAACAGTATTTTCGGCTTGGAGAAGTACCCAAGTGGCCGAAGGGGCTCCCCTGCTAAGGGAGTAGTGCGTGATGAGCGCAGCGCGGGTTCAAATCCCGCCTTCTCCGCCACGTGGCCGCGAAACAACGCGGCCACGGTTTTTCTACATATGACCGGTGGAGTGTAATACCATTGAGTGAAAGAGTCATCAATATTTTGATCACCTCCTTTCCCCGGATCCTGGGGCAGGGGATCCTCGTCACCATCCCGCTGACGGTGATCTCCTTCTCGCTGGCGCTGGTGATCGCGGTGATCTGCGCCATGATCCAGATCGCCGATATCAAGGGCCTGAAGCAGATCGTGCGCTTCTATATTTGGATCATCCGGGGCACGCCGCTGCTGGTACAGCTGTATCTGGTGTATTTTGGCCTGCCGGATCTGGGGATTATGCTCCCGGCCTTTCCCTGCGCCATCGCGGTATTTGCGCTGAACGAGGGGGCGTACTGCGCGGAAACGGTCCGCGCGGCCATCGAAGCGGTGCCCAAAGGACAGATGGAGGCGGGCTACTGCGTGGGCATGAGCTATACCCAGATCATGTGCCGCATCGTGCTGCCCCAGGCGTTCCGCACGGCCTTCCCGCCCTTGTCCAACTCTCTTATCAGCATGGTAAAGGACACGTCCCTGGCGGCCAATATCACGGTCATGGAGATGTTCATGGAGACCCAGCGCGTGGCGGGGCGGACCTATGAGCATCTGGCGCTGTACAGCGAGGTGGCCCTGATCTATCTGATGTTCTGCACGGTGATCACATGGCTCCAGCGGATGGGAGAGCGAAAGCTGAACGCGATGAACGGTGGTGAAGTGATCCGTGCTTGAGGTCAGCGGCCTTCGCAAGGCATTTGAGGGCAACGAGATATTGAAGGGCGTGGATCTGTCCATCTCCAAGGGGGACGTGCTGACGGTCTTGGGACCTTCCGGCGGAGGGAAGACCACTCTGCTGCGCTGCCTGAACTATCTGGAACAGGCAGACGCCGGAACGATGGTCTTTCAGGGAAAGCGGATGGATATGCCCACGTTGAGCCGGAAGGAGATTGCCGCTTACCGCCGGCATACCGCGTTCGTGTTCCAAAGCTTCAATCTGTTCGCCAATAAGACCGCGCTGCGCAACGTTATGGAAGGGCTGATCGTGGCCCGGAAAATGCCCCGTGCTGAGGCGGAAGAGCGGGCGGAGGCGGCGTTGGAGCGAGTGGGATTGAGGGACAAAAAGGACGCCTATCCCAGCCAGCTGTCCGGCGGTCAGCAGCAGCGGGTGGCCATTGCCCGGGCCGTGGCGGGGGAGCCGGACGTGATCTTTTTCGACGAGCCCACCAGCGCGCTGGACCCGGAGCTGATCGGGGGCGTGCTGGATGTGATCCAGCATCTGGCGGAAGATGGTATGACCATGATCGTGGTGACCCATGAGATCAACTTTGCCCGACACGTATCCACCAAGGTGCTGTTCATGGATGAGGGCAGGGCCCTGGCCTGTATGCCGGCAGGACCGTTTTTTGAAGAGCAAAAATTGGAGCGGATACAGACATTTCTCCGCTCCCTTGATAGAAAGGATGAATGACTATGAAAAAGGTGGCTGCTCTGATCCTGGCGGCTGTGCTCTGTCTGGGGCTGCTGGCCGGATGCGGCGGCGGGGGAGACCAGCTGGATCAGATCAAGAAAAACGGCAAGCTGACCATCGCCATGGAGGGGACCTGGTCGCCCTGGACCTATCATGACGAGGCCTCCGGGGAGCTGGTGGGCTTCGATGTGGAGGTCGGCCAGTATATCGCCCAGTATCTCGGCGTGGAAGCCGAGTTCGTGGAAATCCCCTGGGACGGCCTGTTTGCCGGCATGGACTCGGGCCGGTATGACCTTGTGATCAACGGCGTGGATGTGACCGAAGACCGCAGCGAGAAGTATGACTTCTCCGACGCTTACGCCTATATCCGCACGGCGCTGGTGGTCCGCACCGACAACGAGGACATCACTTCCTTTGACGATCTGCAGGGCCGCACCACTTCCAACAGCATCGGCAGCACCTATATGGAGCTGGCGGAGCAGTACGGCGCCACCTGCGAGGGCGTGGACTCCCTGGGCGAAACCATGCAGATGGTGGAGTCTGGCCGGGTGGACGCGACGCTGAACGCCGAGCAGTCCATCCTGGACTACTTTGGCGAGCATCCGGAAGCGGAGCTGAAGATCGTGGCCTATACCCCCGACGCCAATGAGATCGCCATTCCCATGCGCAAGGGCGACGACTCCGCCTCTCTGCGCCAGGCGGTGAACGAGGCCATCTTGTCCATGCGGGAGGACGGGACCCTCTCGGCGCTCAGCGTGAAATACTTCGGCGGTGATATCACGAGCGACTGACAGCCCAGCGCTGTGTTTTGCGGCCCCCTGCCGACAGGGGGCCGCTTTTCATACGGATGGCCGGGCGAAGAGAAAACATATTGCCAAAGGCAGGAAATTGTTATATAATACAAAGTTGACATAGCATGTTTTTTCACAGTACAAGAGGATGAATGGTGCCGCAATGAACAGTTTTATTAGCCGCGTGACCGATTCTTTCAACCTCATACTCTCCATGAGCCTTGCCGACGTAGTGGACGTGCTGATCGTGGCGGTAGCGGTGTATGCCGTGGCCGGCTTCATCCGCAAGACCAATTCCGTCCGCTTTGCGCAGGGGATCCTGCTGCTGCTTGTGGCGCTTTGGCTCAGCAGCATCGCCCAGCTGACGGTGACCACCTTCCTGCTGCGACAGGTGTTCGAGATCGGCGTGCTGGCGGTGGTGATCCTGTTTCAGCCGGAGATACGCCGGGCGCTGGAGCGCGTGGGTTCCTACCGGTTTTTCTCCCTGTTCGGACGGAGCGTGGGAGGGCAGGCGGTGGATCGGGCCATCATGCAGACCGTCAACGCCTGTCAGGATATGTCCAAGAGCCGCACCGGCGCGCTGATCGTGTTCGAGCGCGCGAATCATCTGAACGAAACCATGGTTTCCGGCACGCCGGTGGACGCGATCGTCACGTCGGAGCTGCTGAAAAATATATTCTTCAACAAATCTCCCCTCCATGACGGAGCGGTGATCATCCGGGACGGCCGTCTGGCGGCCGCCGGGTGCGTGCTGCCCCTGTCGGAGAGCGCGAATCTGAGCAAAGATCTGGGCATGCGCCACCGGGCCGGGATCGGCATGAGCGAGCGGTCCGACGCGGTGGTCGTCATCGTTTCGGAGGAGACCGGAGCCATCAGCGTGGCCCAGGACGGCCTTTTGAAACGGCACCTTTCGGCGGATACATTCGAGTCCCTGCTGCGCCAGGAGCTTCTTCCCCAGGAGAAGCCGGAGCGAAGCGGGCTGCTGGACCGCCTTGCGCGGAGGAAGGGAAATGCCAATGAGAAATGATACCGGCGCAGGCAGCAAGCCCAGCTTGAGGGGCAGCCGTATCCTGTGGGCGCTGCTGAGCCTTGGGGCGGCGCTGATGATCTGGGTATACTACATGTCCAACTTCGGCGTGACAGAGACCAAGACCCTCTATGGGGTAGAGGTCACCTTTACCGGGCAGGAGGCCATGCGGGACACGTTGAACCTGGTGATCTCCGATCAGGATGCCACTACGGTGAACGTGACGCTTTCCGGCAGCCGCAGAGATCTCTACAACATCACCAGCGACGATCTCAAGGCGGTGGTGAACCTGTCCAATATCACCATGGCAGGATACCGGACCATGGGCTACACCCTGAGCTATGACACGGGGGTGAACCAGGCCAGCATCCGGGAAGGGGCGAAGAGCCCTTCTACCATCGGCCTGCAGATCAGCAAATTGGCCACCCGGAGCTTCCCCGTGGTCGGTACGTTTGAGGGCACTACGGCGGAGGGATATATCGTGGACGCTGCGGAGATGACCTTTGACCCGGCGGCGGTCACCTTCACCGGACCGGAGGAGGAGCTGGAGCAGATCGCCAAGGTCCAGGTGGTGGTGGCCAGGGACGAGGTCAGCGCCGCTTTCACCGCCGTGGGCAATTATGTCCTGCTGGATTCGGACGGGAACACGCTGGAGTTTGAAGATGTGCAGGCCGACGTGGAAACGGTGTCCGTCAACGTCCCTGTGAGCGCGGTCAAGGAAGTGGCTCTGGGCGTGACGCTGATCGACGGCGGCGGCGCTACGGAGAGGAACGTGGTCACTACCGTCCAGCCGGCGACCATCACCATCGCCGGCGACGCGGCCACGCTGGATTCGCTGAATATGATCTCTCTGGCCAACATCCCTCTCGCCAGTTATCTCAACTTTGAACCCACCGCCTACAACATCGTGCTGCCCAATGGGGTGGAATGCCTGTCCGGGGAAACCACCGCCACGGTGAGTTTGGAGTTCGTCGGTCTGGAGTCCGGCCTGTTCACGGTCACCAACCTGAGCTTCATCAACGCCCCGGAGGGATACACAGCCAGCATCATGGAAGCCAACAAGGTGGTCACCGTCCGGGCCCCGGCGGATGTATTCCCCCAGATCGCGGTGAACAACATACGCATCGTCGCCGACCTGACGGGCGTCACCACCACCAGCCGGGTACCTACGACCGTATATGTGGACGGCTTTGAGTCCGCGGGCGTGGTGGGCTCATATCCATTGTATATCCGAATGGAGGCAGAGCAATGACCCAGACGGGGATCGTAAAACGGCTGCTTGACAAGGGCATGGCGGAGGTGTCCGTGGAGCGGGTCACCGCATGCTCCCACTGCTCCGGCTGCGGAGAGTGCATCTATGGCAAGGAGATCCTTGTGGAGGCCGACAACCGGATCTTTGCCCAGCCCGGAGAGCGGGTGGTGCTGGAGAGCGAGACCAAAACGATCCTGCAGGTGACGCTGCTGATCTATATGCTCCCGGTGGCGTTCCTGTTTTTGGGCTATGGCGTCGGCGCGCTGCTGCACCTGGACCAGCAAAAATGCGTGATCACCAGCGCTCTTGGCTTTGCGGCCGGGATGGGACTGAGCACGCTGCTGGGCAAGCGTTTTAAGAAGATCGATTACCATATCACCGGTTATAAGCGCTGATGTATGGGTATGTCCGCCCGGTAAAGGGAGAGCTGAAGATACGGGAATATGAGCTGTTCCGGGGCGTATACTGCGGGCTGTGCCATGAGCTGGCCCGCCGGTACGGACCGGTGAGCAGGTTTTTGGTCAACTATGACTTCACCTTTCTCGCCATGCTCCTGGCGGGGGCGGAGGAAGGGAAGTGCTGTTCCCGCCGATGCGTGGCCCATCCCATCCGGCCGGTGCGGTGTCTTGGCCCGTGCGACAGCCTGTCCACGGCGGCGGATATGACGGTGATCCTGGGCTGGTGGAAGCTGGCGGACAGCGCGGACGACAGCCGGGGGATCCAGGCGGCCGGCTGGAAGGCGGCCTGCGCCATGCTCAAAAGGGCCTATAAAAAGGCGGCGGCCCAGCGGCCGGGATTTGCCGGCGCGGTCAGGGAAAATCTCCAGGCCCTCCGGTCCTTGGAGCGGGAGAACTGCTCCAGCGTGGATGAAACGGCGGACAAGTTCGCCCTGATCCTCCGCTCCATCGCCCAGGGCGAGGCCGACGCGGCCCGGCGCAGGACGCTGGAGCAGCTGCTGTACCACCTGGGCAGGATCATCTACATCCTGGACGCGGTGGACGATCTGGCGGAGGATGAGCGTACTGGCGCATACAATCCGCTGCGATTCCGCTTTGCTCCGGAGCAGGGCAAGCTCTCCCCGGAGGATGAGCGGACCCTCCGCACGGGGCTTCAGATGAGCCACAACGCCTTGGCGGGGGCATTTGCCCTGCTGGGGGAGAACCCGTATTCCGGCATCCTTTCCAACACAGTTTATCTGGGCCTTCCCGCGGCGGCCCAGGCGGTATTTTCCGGCGTGTGGCGTGCGCCGGCCAGATTACACAAAGATCGGAGCAGCTTATGAACGACCCTTACAGCGTCCTGGGCGTATCCCCCCAGGCCACCGACGAAGAGGTAAAACGGGCCTACCGCGACTTGGCGCGGAAATATCACCCCGACAATTACCACGACAATCCTCTGGCGGACCTGGCCTCCGAGAAGATGAAGGAGATCAACGAGGCCTACGACGCCATCACCAAGAGCCGGGAACAGGGCGGCTCAGGCGCAGGCGGCTATTCCTACGGTTACGGCGCCGGGGCCTATCAGGCCCAGGGCGGCGCCCAGCGGCAGTCCGCCGCCCGCAACCCGCAGTATATCCAGATCCGCAACCTGATCAATGCCAACAACCTGGTCCAGGCGGAGGCCATGCTGAACGCCATCGGCAATCACGACGCGGAGTGGTATTATCTGATGGGCAGCGTCTACTGGCGCAAGGGCTGGATGGACCAGGCCGGACAGTATTTCCGTACGGCCGCCACCATGGACCCGTCCAACATCGAATACCGCAACGCGATCCAGTACATGAATCAGGGCGGGCAGGCATACCGTCCCTCTGGCGGCATGGATATGATGGGCGGGGATATGGCCTGCAACATGTGCCAGAATCTGATCTGCGCGGATTGCTGCTGCGAGATGATGGGGGGAAACCTGATCCCCTGTATCGGCTGCAGGTGAGAAGATGAACGATCGGACGAAACGGCTGGCCCGGCTGGCGATCATGACGGCTCTGGGCACGGTGCTGCTGCTTTTGGGCAGCGCGCTTCCCGCGGGGCGTCTGGCCCTTATAGCGCTGTCCAGCCTGCCGGTATGCGTGGCGCTGATGATGTATGGTGCAAAATGGGCGCTGGCTGTGTTTGCGCTGACGGCGCTGTTGGGCGCGCTCATTTATCCCGGCGCGGCGGCCATCATGTATACCGCGTTTTTTGGGTATTATCCCATTGCGAAGAGCCTGTTTGAGCGGCTGCACAGCCCCTGGGCGGAGTGGGGGGGCAAATACGCGCTTTATGTGGCGGTGTTCGTTGTCTATTGGCTGCTGGCAAAGGCCCTTTTCACCTTTACCGGCGCGGAGCTGCCCTGGTTCGCCCTGTTTCCGCTGGGAGCGGCCGTATTCTGGCTGTACGACCGGGCCTATTCGGGCCTCATCCGTTTTTACATCGTGAAGATCTCGAGGTATTTTGAATGATCAAGAGCATGACCGGATATGGCGGCGCAAAGGGCGAAAGAAGCGCCATCGCCGTATCGGCGGAGCTGAAAAGCGTGAACAACCGCTATCTTGACGTGTCTGTCCGGCTGCCGAAGAGCTGCCTGTTTGCCGAAGAAGCCGTCCGGTCCGCCGTGGCCGCCCGGATCAGCCGGGGGAAGGTGGATGTCTTTATCACAGTGGACACCTCCGCTGCGGAAGAGGAGATCATCAAAGTGAATGAGCCTCTGGCGGCGGCCTATCTGAAAGCGGTCCGGGATACGGCCGCGGCCTATGACCTGGACGGGACCGTCACCGCTTTGCAGCTGGTCCGTATGCCGGACGTGATGGTCCAGGAGAAGTCGGATACCGACAGAGATGTGCTTTTGCAGGCCATATCCGCCGTGCTGGAACAGGCTCTGGAGGATTTTGACGCCATGCGTACCCGGGAGGGGCAGCGGCTGGCGGAGGATATCCAGGAAAAACTCGCCGGCCTGGAGAGCATGGTGGACCGGATCGAAGCCCGCTCGCCCCAGACGGTGGCGGAGTACCGGGCCCGGCTGCTGGCGCGGATGCAGGAGGTGCTGGCGGATTCCGCCGTCGACGACAGCCGCATCCTTCAGGAGGCGGCCATCTATGCCGATAAAGTGGCCGTGGACGAGGAGATGGTCCGGCTGAAAAGCCATATCGCCCAGTTTCGGCATCTGCTTTCCGCTGGCTCGCCGGTGGGCCGGAAATTGGATTTCCTTCTCCAGGAGATGAACCGGGAGGCCAATACTACCGGCTCTAAGTGCTCCGACAGCGAGATCGCGGGGATCGTGATCGACATGAAGGCGGAGCTGGAGAAGATCCGCGAGCAGATCCAGAACATGGAGTGACGGCCATGGAACTTGTATCGATCGGGTATGGCAGCTATGTTTCCGCCGGGCGGATCGTGGCCGCGGTGGAGCCGGAATCCAATCCCATCAAGCGGGTCGTGGCCCAGGCCCGGGACAGCGGAAAGCTGGTGGACGCCACCTATGGACGCAAGACCGAGTCGGTGCTGATCATGGACAGCGGCCATGTGATCCTCTGTCCGCTGCCGCCGGAAACGGTGGCCCAGCGGGCAGGCGACGGGGAGGAAGATTGACATGGGGGAGAAAAGAGGCCTGCTGGTAGTCCTGTCCGGCCCCTCAGGCACGGGAAAGAGCACGGTCATCACGGCGCTCCTGCGCCGGAGAAACGATATCCGCTTTTCAGTTTCCGCCACTACCCGCGCCCCGCGGCCGGGAGAAGAGGACGGCCGGGAGTATTATTTCAAAAGCCGGGAGCAGTTCCTTCAGATGATCGCGGAGGACGCGTTTCTGGAGCACGCGGAGTATGTGGACAATTTCTACGGAACGCCGGCGGCGCCGGTGGAGGAGAATATGCGCGCCGGATACCATGTGCTGCTGGACATCGAGGTCCAGGGTGCGGCCCAGGTGATGGCGAAGCGTCCCGACGCGGTGAGCGTTTTTCTCCGTCCCCCCAGTCTGGAGGTCCTGGAAAAGCGTCTTCGGGGCCGCGGCACAGACGACGAGGCGCGGATCGCCAGCCGTTTGGCCGCCGCCCAGAGGGAAATGGCCCAGGCGAAACATTACACCTACACCGTCGTCAACGACGATGCCGAAAAGGCCGCCAGGGAGCTGGACGCCATCCTGACGGCGGAGCTCTGCCGCAGCGACAGACGATAAAAACGATTTTGACCTATTTTGGAAGGAGATCCAACGATATGATGCTCTATCCCCCTGTAGCCGACCTGGTGGATAAGGTCGGCAGCCGTTATGCGCTGATCAACTTGGTGGCCAAGCGGGCCCGCAGCATCTCCGCCGAGGCGGAGAGCACCGGGGAGCCCCTGCTGAAAAAGCCTGTATCGGCCGCCATTGACGAGGTATATACCGGCAAGCTCACTGTCAATACCGCCGAGATCGGCGGCAGCGATCGTTGATCCGGCCGATCGCCCCGGATGCAGACCCATACCGCTGACGCCACGGCCCAAGTGGCCGTGGCAGACGTCACATATTGGGTAGACCGGCCTTATACCTACGCCGTGCCCCCCAAGCTGGCGGACAAGGTCCGCCCGGGGGTGCGGGTGGCGGTGCCCTTTGGCGGGAACCGCCCCCGGGAGGGCGTGGTGCTGGCCATGGGCGGGGACAGTTCCAGGCGGCTGAAGAGCGTGCTGGAGGTCCTGGACGAGGAACCGCTGCTGACCGATACCCAGCTGAAGCTGGCCATGTGGATGCGGGAACGGTTTTTCTGCACGGTGATGGATGCCGTGAGGGCCATGCTCCCGGCCGGGCTATGGTATCGGGTCTGGCCCGTCTATCTTCTGGCCGGGGACATGGACCGGGATAGGGCCTATGCCGCCGCCGGCTCTTCCCGGGCGGAAAAGCTGGTGCTGGACGCGGTCGTCGGCCACGGCGGCCGGTGCGAGCTGGCGGATGTGGAGGCGGTCTTTGGGGAGAAGAACCCCGGGCCGGCCCTGGCCAGTCTTGTAAAAAAGGGCGTGCTGCGGACGGAGGCCGGCGCCAGCCGAAGGACCGGCGATAAGACCATCCTGCAGGCGGCGCTGGCGGTATCTCCCCAGCAGGCGCTGGCCCAGGCGGAGAAGAACAGCCGCGCCGTGCGCCAGGCGGCGGTGCTGCGGGTCCTGGCGGACCTGGGCAGCGCCAGTGTGGCGGACCTGTGCTATTTTACAGGCGCGGGGCGGGATACGGTGAAGCGGCTGGAGCAGAGAGGCCTTGTGACCCTCTCCCGGCGGGAGATCTACCGCCGCCCGGAGTTCGATCCGGGCCGGAGAGAGCCGCTTCCCGCCCTCAACAGCGAACAGCAGGCCGCCTTTGAGGGGCTGCTGGCCCAGGCGGACGGGAAAAGCCCGCAGGCTTCGCTGCTGTTCGGGGTCACAGGCTCCGGCAAGACCACCATCTATATCCATCTGATCGCGGAGATGCTCCGGCGGGGCAGAAGCGCCATTTTTCTTGTGCCGGAGATCGCCCTGACGCCGCAGATGCTCCGGACCTTTTCCACTTATTTTGGGGACAGCATCGCCGTGCTGCACTCCTCGCTTTCCATGGGCGAGCGCTATGACGAGTGGAAGCGCATCCGCGCCGGCGCCGCGCGGGTGGTGATCGGTACCCGCAGCGCGGTGTTTGCGCCGGTGGCCGATCTGGGTATGATCATCCTGGACGAGGAGCAGGAGGATACCTATAAATCGGAAACCAACCCTCGCTACCACGCCAGAGATGTGGCGAAGTTTTTGTGCGCCCGCGCCAACGCCGCGCTGGTGCTGGGCAGCGCCACGCCGGACGTATGCTCCCGGTATCACGCGCAGACGGGGCGGTATCATTTTTTCACGCTTCCTCACCGGTACAACGCCATGCATTTGCCCCAGGTGCGGATCGCGGACATGAGGCAGGAGCTGAAGCAGGGCAACGGCGGTACGATCTCCTCCGTGCTCCGGTCGGAGCTGGAGGAAAATATGGCCAGGGGGGAACAGTCCATCCTGTTCCTGAACCGGCGGGGAGCCAACAAGCTGGTGACCTGCGGCGTGTGCGGCTATACGTACAAATGCCCCAACTGTACCGCCTCCCTGACGTATCACAGCGTAGGGAACCGGCTCATGTGCCACTATTGCGGCCATGTGCGGCGGCTGGACCCGGTCTGTCCCCAGTGTGGCGGGAAGCTGACGTTTACCGGCGCGGGCACGCAAAAGGTCGTGCAGGAGCTGGAAGAGCTGTTTCCCGGCACCCCTATTTTGCGGATGGACACGGACGCGGTGGCGCCGGTGGGAAGCCACAGGGCGCTGTTTGAGCAGTTCAGGGCCCAGCGTATCCCCATCCTGGTGGGCACCCAGATGGTGACTAAGGGGCTGAATTTTGAGAATGTGACGCTGGTGGGGGTGCTGAACGCGGATCAGAGCCTTTACAGCAGCGGTTACCGGGCCGGGGAGCGCACGTTTTCTCTGATCACCCAGGTCATCGGCCGCAGCGGCCGGTTCGAAAAGCCGGGCCGGGCGGTGATCCAGACCTTTACCCCGGAAAACCAGATCATCTTGCAGGCTGCCCGGCAGGATTACGAGAGCTTTTACACCGGGGAGATCGCCTTGCGGCAGGTGTCCGGCTCTCCGCCCTTTGCGGAGCTGTTTGTCCTCACCGCTACGGGCGAGGACGAAGACGGCGTGCTCCGCTGCTGCGATTTCATCCGGCGGCAGCTTCTCGCCATGACCGCGGATATCCCCCAGGTCAGGATATTGGGGCCGGCGCCGCTGCCGGTGGCAAAGGTGAACAACGCCTGGCGCTACCGGGTCACGGTGAGTTGTCCCGAGTCAAGGCATGTCCGCTCCTGCGTAGGGCAGACGCTGCTTTTGGCAAACGACGGAAAACACTTTAAGGGCGTGAGCGTGTACGCGGACTTCGCGCCCTTGGACTGAATTTATAGGAGATAAGAGCTATGGCCCTTCGCAATATTCTCAAACAGGGGGACGAGGCCCTCGCCAAGCGGTGCCGCCCTGTGACCGATTTCAACGCCCGGCTGCATGAGCTTTTGGACGATATGGCGGAAACGATGCTCTCCGCCAACGGCGTGGGCTTGGCCGCCCCCCAGGTGGGCGTGCTCCGCCGGGCTGTGGTGGTGCTGGAGACCAACGTCCCGGAGGGGGAGCCGGACAGGGTGATCGAGATGGTGAATCCCCAGATCATAGACGCCGACGGGGAACAGGACGGGCCGGAGGGCTGTCTGTCCGTGCCCGGGTCCTATGGGATGGTAAAGCGGCCCAGCCGCGTCCGCGTCAAGGCCCAGGACCGCAACGGCGGCTGGTTCGAGGCGGAGGGGACCGGCCTGACCGCCCGGGCGTTCTGTCATGAGATCGACCATCTGGACGGCCATCTTTTTACGGAGCTATGCGACCATATCCTCTCCGACGAAGAGCTGGCCGCCTATTACGGCAGCGAGGGGGACGAATGAGGATCGTCTTCATGGGCACGCCGGATTTTGCGGCCGTGTCCCTGCAGGGGCTTTTGGACGCGGGGTTCGACGTGGCGGGGGTGTTCTGCCAGCCGGACAGGCCCCGGGACAGGGGACATAAGCTGATCCCCTGCGCTGTGAAACAGACGGCGCTGACGGCGGGCCTGCCCGTGTACCAGCCGGAAAAGCTGCGGGACGGTTCGGCGCTGGCCATTCTGCGCGGATTGGCTCCGGATCTGATCGCCGTGGTGGCCTATGGCCGCATCCTGCCCCAGGAGATATTGGATCTTCCCCCGTATGGGTGCGTGAACGTGCACGGATCGCTTTTGCCCCAATACCGGGGCAGCGCCCCGATCCAGCGGGCGGTCCTTGGGGGGGACGCGGTCACCGGCGTCACCACCATGTATCTGTCCGCCGGTATGGATGAGGGGGACATGATCTATCAGCAGCAGACCCCCATCGGGGAGAGAGAGACCAGCGGAGAGTTGTTCGACCGGCTGGCGCCTATGGGCGCGGCGCTCCTTGTCAAGACCCTGCGGGCCATAGAAGAGGGAACGGCTCCCCGGGTGCCCCAGGACCCGGGACAGGCGACCTACGCCCCGCCCCTCAGCCGGGAAGAATCGCCCATCGACTGGGCAAAGCCGGCGCGTATGGTCCTGAAGCATATCTTTGGGATGCAGCCCTGGCCGTGCGCCACCGCAGAGCTGGGCGGACAGAGCTTTCGGATCTTCGATGCCCAGGCCGCGGGAAGGGATACGGGCAAAGCGCCCGGCACGGTCCTGTCCGCCGGGAAGGCGGGGATAGAGGTCGCCTGTGGGGACGGCAGCGTTCTCATCACCCAGCTGCAGGCCGCCGGCGGCAAGCGCATGGCCGCCGGGGCATGGCTGTTGGGCCATCCCATGGAGGTCTGACATGCCCAGACGGACGGCGTTGGAGGCGCTGGAGCGATTCCGGCGCGACAGCGCGTGGAGCCGCCAGGTGATGGATGGCCTGGCGGAGAAAAACCGCCTGTCGGAGAGGGATACCGCCCTGGCGTCCAGGCTCTTTTACGGCGTGCTGCAAAACATGGAGCTGTGCGATTTCTATATCGGCTGCTTTGCCAAAGGGAAGCTGGAACCCAAGGTGCGGGATATCCTGCGCCTGGGGACTTACCAGCTCATATGGATGGACAGGATCCCCGCCGCCGCCGCGGTGGATGAGGCGGTGCGCCAGTGCCGCGGATTGGGCTATGGCCGGGCGGCCGGGTTGGTGAACGCGGTCCTCCGCCGGATCAGCCAGCGCAAGGACGATCTGCCCCAGGTGCCGGGAGAGGGGACGGCGGCGCATCTTTCGGTGCGGTACAGCCACCCGCTTTGGCTCGTCGAGCAGCTCATAGACCGGCGGGGGTATGAGGGGGCGGAGGCGGTGCTCTCCGCCGACAATACGGAGCCCGCCGTTTATATTCAGCCGAACACCTGCCGTGTTTCGGCGGAGGAACTGGCGCGGATGCTCCCGGTGCGGAACAGTCCCGCCGGGCTCATTCTGGAGCGCAGCGGCGGCATCGCCCGGCTGGACGCCTTTCAAAAGGGCCTTTTCTATGTCCAGGACCCGGCCGCCCACGCGGTTTCCCAGTCGGCAGAGCTGACTGCCGGGATGCGGGTGCTGGACGCCTGCGCCGCCCCCGGCGGCAAGAGCTTCGCCGCCGCCATTGCCATGGGCAACGAGGGATCGGTCACGGCCCGGGATATCCTGGAGAAGAAGCTAGCTCTGGTGGCCCAGGGCGCGGAGCGGATGGGCCTTTCCTGCATCCGCTGCGAACCTGGCGACGCCCGGGATATCTCGGGCGGGGAGTACGATGTGGTCTTTGCCGACGTGCCCTGCAGCGGTTTGGGGGTCATCCGGAAAAAGCCGGATATCCGCTACCGCGACCCGGCGGCTCTGGCGGGCCTGCCGGAGCTGCAGGAGGAATTGCTGCAGGCCATCGCCACGGCGGTGCGGCCGGGAGGGCGTCTTGTATATTCCACCTGCACATGGCGCCGGGAGGAGAACGAGGATGTGTCGGCCCGGTTTTTGGCCGCCCATCCGGACTTTACCAAGACCCTGGAACGGACTTTCTGGCCGGACCGGGATGGAACGGACGGTTTTTATTTATGCCGGATGGATCGGGCAAAATAGATATCAAGGCCATGACCCCGGGGGAGCTAGGCGAAGCTTTCCGCGCCATGGATCTGCCCGGCTACCGGGCGGAGCAGGTCTTCCGCTGGCTGGGCCGCGGCGCCGCCGGATTTGAGGAGATGAGCGATCTGCCGAAGGCTCTGCGGGCGCGGCTGGAGGAGCGCTTTGATCTGCCGGCGCTGTCGATGATCCGACGGCAGGTGTCGGCAAAGGACGGCACGGAGAAATTCCTCTGGCGGCTGCCCGACGGGGAAAGCGTGGAGACGGTGCTGATGCGCTATAAGCACGGCAACACGGTCTGCATCTCTTCCCAGGTGGGCTGTCGGATGGGCTGCGCGTTCTGCGCCAGCACCATCGGCGGAAAGGTCCGGGATCTGTCCGCCTCGGAGATGCTGGACGAGGTGATCCGCACAGGCCTTGCCGCCGGCACGGCTGTCACCGGGGTGGTGCTCATGGGCATCGGCGAGCCGCTGGACAATTTTGACAACGTGATGCGGTTCCTGGCGCTGGTGAACGATCCCGCCGGAGCCAACATCGGGATGCGGCATATCTCTCTTTCCACATGCGGGCTGGTGGAAGCGATTGACAAACTGGCACAGTTGCATTTACAATTGACACTGTCCGTATCCCTGCACGCGCCGGACGATGAAACGCGCTCAAAGCTGATGCCGGTGAACGCCCGGTATGGGGTGGACGAGCTGTATGAGGCATGCCGGCGTTACTTCGCCGTTACCGGACGGCGTATTTCCTTTGAATATGCCATGGTCCGGGATGTGAACGATTCTCCGTGGCACGCCCGGGAGTTGGTCCGCCGGCTGCGGGGAACAGGCTCTCATGTGAATCTGATCCGGCTGAACTATGTATCCGAACGGGGGCTGGCCCCTTCCAGTGAGGAAACGGTCCGTTCTTTCGCAAAGGCTCTTACGGACGGGGGCGTCACCGCCACCATCCGGCGGCGGCTGGGAAGCGATATCGACGCCGCCTGCGGCCAGCTGCGCCGGGGCGAGATGAGGAAGGTATGAACTACTTCGGTCTGAGTGACAAAGGGCAGTACCGCGCCGAAAACCAGGACTGCTTCGACCTGTGCTCCGCCGGCGGCGGCGTACTGGCCGTGGTTTGCGACGGTATGGGCGGCGTGGCCGGGGGCACCATGGCCAGCGAGCTGGCGGTGAGCCGGTTCATGGCCTTCGCCCGGGCTGCTCTGGAGGCCTCGGACGGAGACGATCCGGCGGACGCCCTGCGCCAGGCCACCGACGCCGCCAACCGGAAGATATTTCGCTTCGCGGGAGAATCGGAGGAATATGCGGGGATGGGCACCACCCTGGTGGCTGGCTATTGGCAGGGCAATTCCGCCTTTTTTGTGAACGTGGGGGACAGCCGCGCTTACCGGATCGCCAAGGACGGCATCGTCCAGCTCACCCATGACCACTCCCTTGTCCAGCAGATGATCGATCGGGGAGAGATCACGCCCGCCCAGGGGCGGCACCATCCCCGACGAAATATCATCACCCGGGCGGTGGGAAGCGAGAGATTTGTCGTATGCGACGAATTTGTCATACCCATCCGGCCCGGCGACCGGTATCTGCTGTGTACCGACGGGCTGACGAACGCTCTGGAGGACGCGGAGCTGCACCGGGTGCTGCTGGCGGAAGAAGATCCGGAGATGGCATGCAGGAAATTGGTGGAGGAGGCGCTGGAGAGCGGCGCCAGAGATAACGTGACAGCGATTGTGATCTATGCGCAGAAGGGGGGCGCCTGACGATGGAAAACAAAGTGAATTGGCGTCTCGGGAAAATTTTGGACGGCCGGTATGAGATCCTGTCCGTGGTGGGCATGGGCGGCATGGCCGTGGTATACCAGGCCTATGACCTGGAGCTGAAGAGGGATGTGGCGGTGAAGGTGCTGCGGGACGACGTGTCCATGGACGCGGACAGCCGCAAACAGTTCCGCACAGAGTATCAGGCCGTGGAAAAACTCAGCCACCCCAACATCCGCGCGGTTTACGACGTGGTGGTCTCCGGGGATACGGAATATATCGTGATGGAGTACGTGGACGGGATCAACCTGAAACAGTACATGAAAATGAAGGGCGTCCTGTCCTGGCAGGAGGTGCTCCACTTCTCCACCCAGATGGCCCGGGCTCTGAGCCATGCCCATCGCCGGGGCATCATCCACATGGACATCAAGCCGCAGAATATCATGCTGCCCAAGGACGGCACCGTGAAGATCGCCGATTTTGGCATCGCCCAGATGGACGACGGCGGCGCCGGTTCCAGCGAGGAGGCGGTGGGAAGCATCCACTATATCTCTCCGGAACAGGCCCGGGGCGAAACGGTGGACGCCCGTTCGGATATCTATTCCCTCGGCGTAGTCATGTATGAGATGCTCACCGGCACGCTGCCGTTCGACGGGAAGACCGTGGAAGAGGTGGCGATGCAGCACTATTCTGTCATCCCGGACGTGCCCAGCGCTTTGAACGAGGCGGTCCCTCCGGAGCTGGAGGCCATCACGCTGCGCGCTATGCAGCCGAACCCGGACGACCGCTATCCCTCCGCGGACGAGATGCTGGCCGATCTGGAGGATTTCCGCCGCCAGCAAAACGGCACGTTTTCCCAGCCCGCCCAGGAGCGCACTATGAAGGACGAAGTACACGTCATCACCAAAAACGTCCCCCGGATCAGCAAGACGGGGGAGCTGTCCCGGGAGGGCTATGTCCGCCGGCGGTCCCGGGCCGCCAGCGTCAGCATGCTGCTGGGGTTCGCCCTGGTGGCGGCGTTTGCCATCTGCCTGTTTGCGTTCGTATGGAACTACTGGCTGGAGGATATTTTCCGTGACGCGGAGCGTACGGAGGTGGCTTCCTTCGTCGGCATGAGCGAACAGGATGTGGTCAACAACGAAACGTTCGCGCAGCTGTACAGCTTTGACGTGGTCTATGCGCCCAACGCCAATTATGAGAGGGGCAAGATCATCGAACAGGACCCGGCCGCCGGCGCCAGCCGGATGATCTCCTCCGACGGCATCAAGGTGAAGCTCACCGTCAGCTCCGGCGTGAAGATGGAGACCGTGCCGGACGCGATCACCAACGTTTCCTATTCCGACGCCCAGATGCGGCTGAAGGAGATGGGCCTGAATGTGATCCTCACCTGGCAGGAGTCGTCCTCGGTGACGAAGGACTATGTGATCAGCTCTGACCCCGCTCCGGGTTCGTCGATCCCCAGCGGCAGCACGGTGACGCTGCTTGTCAGCGCCGGACCGGCGGTGACCTATACCGACGTGCCGGATCTGCTGGGTCTGACCAAACAGGAGGCGCTTCTGGAGCTGCAGCATAAGGGACTGATCTGCGGCGAAACGGAGATATACTATACCAGCTCCACCGAAGACAAAGCCGGCAGGGTCATGTGGCAGAACTATTCTCCCGGCTCGCAGATCGTTATGGGCACCCAGGTGTATCTGCAGATCGGCACCGGTCCCAGCATGGACCAGAACGCGCAGGACGCCACCAGCCAGCCGGAGAACTGACGTGCGGTTTGAAGGGACCATTATCCGGGCCATGAGCGGATATTACGACGTTCAGACACAGACTGGGCAGATCCGCTGCCGGGCCCGGGGCCGTTTCCGGAAGGAGGGGCTGACGCCCCTGGTAGGGGACCGGGTGATCGCCGAGCTGTCGGCGGACGCATCCGCCGGGACGGTCACGGATATCCTGCCCCGGAAGAACGCCTTTTTCCGTCCGGCCATTGCCAATGTGGATCATTTGGTGATGGTGACGAGCGGCGCGCTGCCGGTGACAGACCCTTTTCTCGTGGACAGGATCACCGTCCGCTGTGAGAAAAACGGCTGCGGCGCGGTCATCGTCATCAACAAGTGCGACCTGGAGCCGGGTGCCCGGCTGGTGGAGATCTATGGGGCCACGCCTTATCCGGTATACAGGACCAGCGCCGTGACAGGCGAGGGGATCGGTTCGCTGGGAAAGGCGCTTTCGGGAAAGATCTGCTGCTTTACCGGCAATTCCGGCGTAGGAAAGAGCAGTCTTCTCAACGCCCTTTCGCCGGGACTTTCCATCCCCACCGCGCAGGTGAGCGAGAAACTGGGCCGGGGAAAGCACACCACCCGCCATGTGGAGCTGTTTGCCATGGGAAACGGCGGCTGGCTGGCCGATACCCCGGGTTTCGCGTCCTTTGACGGCGAAGGAGAAGCGCCTATCCTCCCGGAGGAGTTGGCCGGACTGTTCCCGGAATTCGCGCCCTGGATCGGGAAGTGCCGGTTTGACGACTGCACCCACAGGACCGAGCCGGGCTGCGCCCTGCGCCGGGCGGCGGAGGAAGGGCTCATCCACCCCAGCCGCTATGCTTCCTATCTGCGGCTGTATGAGGAGGCGTCCCGCCTGAACCGCTGGGAGATCAATACGGTATGAACACATCCCGCCTTCCGTCCGTACAATGGACGGGAGGCGGTTTATCATGCGCAGAAACGGACGCTGCGGCCGATGGGCCGTAGCCGTGGGGTCGGTGATCCTGATGGCGCTCATCCTTCCCGCCTGGTTTTGGTGGATGGTATGCGGCGCGCTGCTCGTCTGGGGAGGGATATGTATGATGCGCTGAGGGCATATTTACCCTGTCCGGCGCATACCCTTGCACAGAAAATCATGCAAGGAGCGATAGCATCATGGACACGGCCTTCAATAAGGACATATATGAGCACCTGGCCCCGGTATGGACCGGGTCGTTCAGCCGGGACTTTACAGCGGAAACCATCGTGCCGGACGCCATGCCGGATGTGGCGTCGGTGGTGGACGCGGACGGCGTCATCACGCTGCGGAGCAAGGAAACGGAGGCGGGGGCGGTGACGCTTGCCGCCTCGGTAAGCGTATGGGTGATGTATATGCCGGAGGGCGGCGGGCCCCTCCAGAGCCTGAGCATGACCGTGCCGGCGGAGCTGCGGGCGGATGCGCCGGGCGCGGATACGGATTGCCGCACCGTGGCCCGGCTGCGGGTCCGGGCTTTGGACGCCAGAGCGGTCAATTCCCGGAAGCTCTCTGTGCGGGCGGATGTGGAGTGCGAGGCGACGGTATATCAGCGCAGGAGCCTGGAGCTTCCCTCCGGGCTGGAGAAGGACGAAGGCGCCGTACATATCCTGCCGGGAACGGCTTCGATGGTGACGGTGGCGGACGTGCGGGAGAAGACATTCGTAGTCACCGATGAGTACCAGCTCCCCTCCGGCTGCGGCGGGGTGGAGCGGCTTCTGAGCCAGCGGGCCGAGGCCAGCGTGGAGGATGTGCAATACGCCGGCGGCAAGGTGGTGTTCCGGGGCCGCATCCGGGCGGGACTGATCTTTGCCGGGAGAGATGGCCAGGTCTTCGCCGGCCGGTACGAAACGGAATTTTCCCAGATCATGGAGGTAGAGGCACAGACGTCCGACGCGGCGGCAGAGGTGGCTGTGCAATTCACCGGCGCGTATTTTGATCTTCCCGAGCGGCAGGATGAGGACGGCCGGGTGATGGCCGAGCTGCATCTGGTGGCCCAGACAGTCTGCCGCCAGACGGGCGAGGTGAGCTACATCGCCGACATCTATTCCAACCGAACGGCGCTTACCGGCCAGAGAGAGGCGGTGGCCATCGTGAGCGCCGCGCGGCCGGTATCCATGCGTCAGACAGTCACCGGCAGCGCCGAGCTGCTGGGCGGGGCGGGGCAGATCCTGGCGCTGTCCGCGTCTGTGGGCGGCGTGAGCGTGGAAGATGAAACGGTGAAAACCACGGTGAACATCCGCATCATCACAGCCCAGGAGGGAGGCGGCTATGCCTGTGCCCGCTGCCGCCTGGCGGCGGAATTCACCACCGATCTTCCTGCCGGAACGGAGCTGGTCAATGTGACGGTGACAGCCGCGGAGGTCTATGCCGCCAGCGCCGGCTCTTCCGCGGATGTGCGGGCGGCGCTGCAGATGGACGCGACCGCTGTCACCCGCACCGCGCTGGACGCGGTCGTGTCGGCGACAGAGGACCCGGAGGCGTTTGCCGCCATGGTCCCGGCGCCCTCCGTGACCTTGGCAAGGGTGGAGCCGGGGGCGGATATGTGGGCGCTGGCAAAGCGCTACCGGTCCACAGTGGAGGCCATTGCCGCCGCCAACGGCGAGAAAAGAGCCGGCCTGCTCTTAATTCCCAAGGCCAAATAGTTGATATTGCCGGAAAAATGTGTTACAATGACCTGTAACGTAAAGATACAGGGGGAATTCACACCATGTCCGGACATTCCAAGTGGCACAACATACAGAAAACCAAGGGCGCTGCCGATGCCAAGCGGGCCCAGGCTTTTACCAAGATCGCCCGGGAGATGATCGTTGCCGTGAAGGAAGGCGGCAGCGGCGACCCGAAGAACAATATGCGCCTTGCCGCCGTTATCACCAAGGCCAAGGCCGCCAATATGCCCAACGACAATATCAAGCGCACCATCGACAAGGCCTTGGGCAGCGGCGATACGTCGAACTTTGAGTCTGTCACCTATGAGGGCTACGGCCCCAGCGGCGTGGCCGTGATCGTGGAGGCCATGACCGATAACCGCAACCGCACCGCCAGCGATGTGCGCCACTGCTTCGACAAGTATAACGGCAACCTGGGCCCCACCAACTGCGTGTCCTGGTCCTTTGACCGCAAGGGCGTCATCGTGGTGGACAACGAGGACGGGGATCTGGATGAGGATACCGTTCTCATGGACGCCATGGAAGCCGGCGCCGCCGATATGGAAACGGAAGAAGGGGTGTTCACCCTCTATACCGCGCCGGAGGATGTGACCGCGGTGGCGGACTATATGACCAGCCACGGCTATAAGCTGGACTCCGCCCAGGAAGAGATGGTCCCCCAGACCTATGTGACGCTGACCAGCGAGGGCGATCGGAAGAACATGCAGAAAATGCTGGATGTGTTCGAGGAGAACGACGACGTGCAGAACGTCTGGCACAACTGGGAGAATATGGACTGAGAAAGATCCGACGAGCCTTCCCAATGGCCGCGGGCACAGGCCGAAAGGCCGTGCGTGAGGAAAGTCCGGGCTCCACAGGGCAAGGATAACGGGTAACGCCCGCCGATGGCGACATCAGGACAAGTGCAACAGAAATAGACCGCCGCGCCAAGGCGCGGTAAGGGTGGAAAGGCGGTGCAAGAGACCGCCCGACGGCCTGGCGACAGGCCGCCGCTGTAAACTCTATCCGGAGCAACACCGTGGAGGGGGAATAGGCCGGCCCGGCTCCCCCGGGGAGGTGGCTGGAGCGCTGCGGCAACGCCGCGCCTAGATAGATGGCCATTTTTAACAGAATCCGGCTTACAAGAAGACTCGCAGATCATATAAAAAGGACAGGATGATATCCTGTCCTTTTTATATGGCCCGGACTTTCTGGAAGAAGGGATATAAATTTCGAGTTGTAGTTATTCGTTTCTTGTAAACCACAAGATGTTGCGTTATACTGTATGCGGTAAAAGGAGGCGCCTGCCTTGACCTTGAAAGAATACACCGCGAGCCTGGCGGGAAAGCGCGTGACGGTGATCGGCGCGGGACTTTCCAACCGGCCGCTGATCGCCCTGCTCTCAGACGCGGGGGTGGACGTGACCGTTCACGACAGATCGGACCGCGCCGCGCTGGGAGATTTTTACGATCGATATGCCGCCAAAGGCGTAAAATTCCGCCTTGGCGAGGATTACGAACAGGATATCTCCGGGGACGTGATCTTCCGCACGCCCAGCTTCCTGCCCACCCGGCCCGCCCTGGTCCGGGCTGCCCAGGAGGGCGCCTGTGTCACCAGCGAGATGGAAGTGTTTCTCTCCCTGTGTCCCTGTCCCGTGATCGCCGTGACCGGCTCCGACGGCAAGACCACCACCACCACCCTGATTGCCAAAATGCTGGAAGCGGCGGGGAGGAGGGTCTGGCTGGGGGGAAATATCGGCCATCCTCTTCTGGCGGACGTGGATCAGATGACGCCGGAAGATATGGCGGTATTGGAGCTGAGCTCTTTCCAGCTCCATTCCATGATCTGCTCGCCGGATGTGGCGGTGATCACGAATATAGCGCCGAACCATCTGGACATCCACCGCGATTACCAGGACTATATCGACGCGAAAAAACAGATCTTCCTGCATCAGCGGCAGAACGCCAAGCTGGTGCTGAACCGGGACAACGCCGTCACCGCCGCCTGCGCCGGCGAGGCCAACAGCTTTTTGTGGTGGTTCAGCCGCCGGGAGAGCGTCAGCCCCGGCCTATATCTGCGCCCGGACGGAATGATCTGCTTCCAGGGCTGCGGCGGGGAGGAAACGCCCGTTCTGGCGGCCGGCGACATCCGCATCCCGGGGATGCATAACGTGGAAAACGTGATGTGCGCCATGGCGGCCGTGTGGGGGCTCGTGCCGGCAGACGTCATGGTCCGGGTGGCACGGGAGTTTTCCGGCGTGGCCCACCGGCTAGAGCCGGTCCGGGTGCTGCGGGGCGTGACCTATATCAACGACTCCATCGCCTCCAGTCCGGACAGGACCTGCGCGGGTCTGGCCTGCTTCCCGGAAAAGGTCATCCTTATCGCGGGGGGAAAGGATAAGGGCGTGCCCTTTGACAAACTGGGTCCGGCGGTTTGCCGGCATGTGAAAAAGCTCTTCCTCACCGGTCTGACCGCGGGAAAGATCGAGCAGGCCGTGAAAAACGCGCCGGAATACCGGCCCGGCGCGCCGGAGATCTTCGTGCTGGAGGATTTTGCGGAAACGGTCAGAGCCGCCGCCGCCGCCGCGGCGCCGGGCGATACCGTACTTTTGAGCCCCGCCAGCACATCCTTTGACAGATTCAAAAACTTTGAGCAGCGGGGCGAAACGTTCCGCCATATCGTCGAGGAAATGGAGTGAAGCATATGGACCTGACTGAACTTACCATGACCCTGGCCGGTCTGTGCGGACCGTCCGGCTTTGAAGCGCCGGTGGGGGAGTATATCGCAAACTATCTGGCTCCCTTTGCCGACGAGGTAAAGACGGACGTGATGGGAAATGTGATCGCGTTCAAGCGATGCGGGAGGCCCGGCGCCAAAACGGTGCTGCTGGACGCGCATATAGATGAGATCGGTTTTGTGGTCACCGGAGCGGACAGGGGGTTTCTCTCCTTCGACGTTCTGGGCGGCGTGGATCTGCGAATGCTGCCCGCCCGGGAGGTGATGGTACTGACGCAGCCGCCGATGTTCGGCGTTATCGATACTATGCCGCCCCATGTTCTCACCGCGGCGGAGCAGGCCAACGCCATAGAAAAGAAAAAGCTCTACATCGATGTGGGCCTTACCCAGGAGGATGCGGTGAAGCGGGTGCCGGTGGGAACGCCGGTGGTGTATGCCGCCGCCTGCGGAGAGCTGGGGGCGGACAAGCTGTGCGGAAAGGCCCTGGACGACCGGGCATGCGCCGCCATCGTGATGAAGGCGTTTGAAAGGCTCAGCGCCATGCCTCTGAATGTGGATCTGTGCTGCCTTTTGAGCACACAGGAGGAGGTGGGCATGCGGGGCGCCGAGGTGGCGGCCCACGCCATTTATCCGGCCGCGGCCATCGTGGTAGACGTGACCCACGGAAAAACGCCGGACGGACCGGAAGCGCCCTGCGTATGCGGCGCCGGGGCGGCCGTCGGCATCGGGCCCAATATGAATCCCGCTCTCACCAGGGAGCTTCTGGCCCTGGCGGATGAAGAGAACATCGCCTGCCAGCGGATCGCCGTGCCCGGCGGCCGCAGCGGTACCAACGCCGCTGCGATCCAGATCGCCCGTCAGGGCGTTGCCACCGCGCTGGTGTGCCTGCCGCTGAAGTATATGCACACGCCGGTGGAGGTGGTCAGCCGGGAGGATATGGCCGCCGTGGAGGCGCTTATCACCGCCTACGTGAAAAGAATGGAGGGCTGATGGATGCTGGACACGCTGGAAACGCTGTGCTGCCTGGTGGGCGTCACCGGCGGCGAGGAGGAAGTCCGGGATTACATCCTGGAGCGGGTCATGCCCTACGCGGACGAGGTGCGCACCGACCCGATGGGGAATCTGCTCGTATTTAAGAAAGGGGCCGTCGCCCCGTCCAGACGGATCATGCTCTGCGCGCATATGGATGAGGTGGGCCTGATCGTCACCTCTGTTACCGAGGAGGGTTATCTTCGTTTTGCCCAGGCCGGAGGCATCGACCGGCGTGTTCTCATGGGCAAACGGGTATTTGTGGGGACGGACAGGCTCCCCGGGGTCATCGGCGTCAAGGCGGTACACATGACCACCCCCGAACAGCGGAAGAACCTGCCGGAGATGAAGGATATGTACATCGACATCGGCGCGGGCAGCCGCAGACAGGCGGAAGCGCTGGTGAAGGTGGGGGATCTTGTCAGCTTTGACGACACGGTCGTTCGCTTTGGAAACGGCTTTATCAAGGCGAAGGCCATCGACGACCGCACGGGCTGCGCGGTGATGGTGGAGCTGCTGGAGAGCGAGCTGCCGTGCGACTGCTGGTTCGCGTTCACCGTTCAGGAGGAAGTGGGCACCCGGGGCGCCGCCGTGGCCGCCCGGACCATCGATCCCCAGGTGGCGCTCGTTCTGGAGGGAACGACCGCCGCCGATATTCCGGCTGCTTCCGGCGCGGATCAGGTGTGTAAGGTGGGCGGCGGACTGGTGATCCCCTTTATGGACCGGGGCACCATCTATAACCGAGAGCTTTTCCAGACGCTGACCCGTCTGGCCGATGAGAACGGCATTCCATGGCAAACCAAGACCATGATCGCCGGAGGCACAGACGCCTCTGCCATCCAGCGCTCCGGGGAGGGGACGGCGGTGGCGGCGGCTTCCGTTGCCATACGGAACATCCACTCTCCGGCCTGCGTGGCAAAGATCAGCGAGTGTGAGAATCAGAAGCGTCTGGCCGAGCTGTTTTTGCGGGAAATGGCAAAATAATGTCATATCCGCCCCGCTCCGGGCATAGATTGGCCCGAAGGGGGGAGGCTTATGGCAGAGAAGCGCTGGCCCAGGCGTCCTGTGTTCCGGCCCGGAGCCGGCATATCCGCCCGGAGGGCGGTCCTGCTCCTGCTGGGGATCGTGCTGATCGCCGGAACGGTTTCTGGGGCGCTGGCATTGCGGAGCATGGTGGCGGAGTATGCCGCCTCGGCCGCCCGGGATCTGGTGGTGTCAAAGGTGAACGCCATCGTAAAGGACGTGATGGCGGACCCGGAGTTCAACAGCCGGCCTCTGGTGAGCATGGAACGGGACGCAAGCGGCACCATCACCGCCATATCTGCCAATGTGGCCGCGGTGAATACTTTGGCAGCGGAAGTGCTGGCCCGGGCGGTGGAAGCCACGGAGCGGGAGGAGCTCACCGTCAACATCCCGATCACGAACCTGTTCGGGAGCGCGGTATTGATGAACCGCGGGCCGGCCATTGGAGTGGACGTGCTGATGCTCTCCTCCAGCACCGCGGGCTTTCGCAGCGAGATCGCATCGGCGGGGATCAACCAGACGCGCCACCAGCTGTTTTTGGATCTGGATGTGCAGCTGTCCTTTCTGCTGCCCTGGCGGAATATGGATACCTCCGTGCAGACGGAGATCCTGATCTCAGAAACTGTGATCGTGGGGCGGGTCCCGGAGAGCTATATGAACTGGGAGAGATGACATGGACTATACGAAAGAAAACTATAACGCGCTGGTAGAACGCCTGCTGGAACTGTCTGTAGCGTATTACGACAACGACGCGCCGCTGGTGTCTGACTTTGAGTATGACCATATGAACAACGAGCTCAAAGCCATGGAGGCGGCCCATCCGGAGTGGGTCCGTCCCGATTCGCCTACGCAGCATGTGGGCGGCCATGTGAGCGACGCGTTTGCCCCGGTGGCCCATGAAGTGCCGCTGGAGAGTTTGCAGGATGTGTTTTCTTTTGAGGAGGTCGCAGGGTTCGTAGAGCGGATGGACGGCGCTGTCAGCGGCAGCCACGACTATGTGGCAGAGCCGAAGATAGACGGCCTGTCGGTGGCGGTGGAATACCGGTCCGGTGTGTTTTACCGGGGCGCTACCCGCGGCAACGGCGAAGTGGGCGAGGACGTGACGGAAAATCTCCGGACCATCCGCTCTCTGCCCCAAAAACTGAAAAATGCCCCGGCACGGCTGATCGTCCGGGGCGAAGTGTATATGTCCCATGAAACGTTCCAGACCATCAACGCCCGCCGGGAGGTGGAGGGCCAGCCGCTGCTGGCCAATCCACGGAATGCGGCCGCCGGTTCCCTGCGCCAACAGGACCCGGCCATATGCGCCCAGCGGATGCTGGATGTGATCTTTTTCAACATCCAGCTGGCCGAAGGCGTCGATTATACGAGCCACTACGAAACGCTGGAGGCCATGGCGGCCATGGGGCTGCCTGTGGTGGCCCATACCATATGCCGGACGGCGCAGGACTGCGTCGACGCCATAAACGCCATTGGCGAGGGCCGGGAGGGATATCCCTTTGACATCGATGGGGCCGTGATCAAGCTGAACGATCTCGGCCAGCGCCTCCTTCTCGGCAGCACCGCCAAATATCCCCGCTGGGCGGTGGCATACAAATACCCGCCGGAGAAGAAGCCGAGCCGGGTGGTGGATATCCTCATACAGGTGGGCCGTACCGGCGTGCTCACGCCCAAGGCGGTGATCGAGCCCATCCGTCTGGCGGGGACGACGGTCACCAACGCCACGCTGCACAACCAGGATTTCATCGAGAACCTTGGCGTGAACGTGGGGGATACGGTGTTGGTGCAAAAGGCGGGGGAGATCATCCCCGAGGTGTTGCAGGTAGTAAAAAAAGACAGCGACGGATTTTTCCGCTTTCCGACCGTCTGTCCTGTGTGCGGCGCGGGCGTCGTCCGGGACGAGGATGGAGCCGCCATCCGCTGCACCGGCGCGGAGTGCCCGGCCCAGAGGCTGCGCAACATCGTCCACTTTGCCTCCAAGGACGCCATGGACATCGACGGCCTGGGACCGGCGGTGGTGGAGGCGCTGGACAGGGCAGGACTGGCCAAGACCCCGGCGGAGCTGTATTATTTGGACGCCCAGAGCGTGGCCACGGTGGAGCGGATGGGGAAGAAGTCCGCGGAAAAGCTCATCGCCAATCTGGAGGAGAGCAAATCCCGGGGGCTTGCCCGGCTGCTGTGCGCTTTTGGCATCCGGCAGGTGGGGACCAAGGCCGCGAAGGTCCTGGCAAGGAACTTCACCTCCCTGGACGAGCTCATGGCCGCGGGAGAAGAGCGCCTGACCCAGATCGCCGATGTGGGCCCGATCACCGCCAAATATCTGACGGACTGGTTCGCCTCGGATCAGAGCCGCCACCAGGTGGAGCTGCTGCGCCAGGCGGGCGTTTCCTTTGACAGCAGGGAGGAGCTGGAGGACAGCCGTTTTGCCGGGATGACCTTCGTGCTCACCGGCGCGCTGGAGAGATTCACCCGTTCGGAGGCGGAAGAGATCATTGAGCGGTTCGGCGGAAAGGCCTCCGGGTCCGTTTCCAAAAAGACATCCTATGTCCTGGCGGGCGCCAATCCCGGCTCCAAACTTACCAAAGCCCAGACTTTGGGCATACCGATCCTGACGGAGGACGAATTTGCCAAGCTCATTGAGCCGTGAGGAGAAAAGACCGGCACGGCCCCGATCCCCTCTGTATACCAGGACAGCTGACAATTGGACACACATTCCCCCTTTGCCGCACATAGAATGGCGTGCAAAGGGGGAAATACGTTTGTCAAGCAAAGAATCCTGCACCTATAAGGAAGGTCCGCTGCCCATGTGCGCGCCGCTGGCGGTGCCGATGCTGGCGGCACAGCAGAGCGCGGAGCCGGCGTATGAAAGCGCCGCCGCGCTGGCCAAGGGAACGCTGTTCCCGGGGCTTGACCTGCCCTTTATGGACTATATCGCCAACGGCCCCGTGGAGGACACGCCGCTGGCAGAGCTGATGGCCCTGGACTTTGTCTGCCAGGAGCTGGCCCTGTATCTGGACACCCACCCGGACGACAAGGAAGCGTTCAAAAGCTGGAAGAGCTTCACCGCCCTGGCCAAAGAAGGCCGCCGGCGGTATGTAGAGATGTGCGGTCCCGTCAAGCGATCCGACACAGCCATGTTTGACAGCTGGGTGTGGCCTGAGGATCCCTGGCCCTGGAACAATGGAAAGGCGGGTAAGAAATAATGTTCGTATATGAGAAAAAACTCCAGTATCCCGTCCGCATCAAGAATCCGGACCCGGCCATGGCAAAGTATATCATCAGCCAATATGGCGGACCGGACGGCGAGCTGTCCGCATCTCTGCGGTACCTGAGCCAGCGGTATTCCATGCCCTATCCCGAGCTGAAGGCCGTTCTCACCGACATCGGCGTGGAAGAGCTTGGTCATCTGGAGATCGTGGGCACGGTGGTGCACCAGCTCACCCGGAACATGACCGTGGAACAGGTGGAAAAGGCTGGCTTTCAGGATTACTTCGTTGATCACACCGCCGGCGTCTATGCCCAGGCCGCCGCGGGCTTCCCTTACAGCGCCGCCACCATCCAGGTAAAGGGCGACGTGATCGCCGACCTGTCCGAGGACATGGGCGCGGAGCAAAAGGCCCGGGTGACCTATGACAACATTCTGCGGATGTGCGACGATCCGGACGTGATCGACGTGATGCGCTTCCTGCGTGAGCGCGAGGTGGTCCACTTCCAGCGCTTCGGCGAGGCCATGGGCATCGCCACCGCCAAAATGGACCAGCGGAACGTCTATGCCGTCAACCCGGCTTTCGACAAGATGAAGAAGTGATCCGTTGATCGACAGCCTGCCACTCTGGCAGGCATAAGAAAAACCGGCCGGAGGTCTGTACCTCCGGCCGGCGTTTTCGCGATCTCAGGCCAGGATCTTCTTCAGCTTGGCGTAGCGGGGCAGAGAGCACTCGGTGGGGCGCTCCGGCTCGCCCTGGATCAGGGGCAGGGCGTAGTCGATGAAATCTTTGGTGACGAAATTGTGCTCTGGGGTGATCCACTCCAGGGGCACTTTTTTCTCCGCGTTGGCCACGGAGGTGAGGGGCAAAAGAATGTACTCACACCGATAGTCCCCATTTTCATCGGCGGCGCGCTGGAAGGCCACCATCTTGCCGGTCTCGCCGGCCACGGCTGCTTCGACCGCCTTGCGGCCGGCCATTTCGGCCTCTTCCACGTCGGTCTTGGAGGCCAGGTGCGCCCCGCAGCGCTGGAGCAGGCTCAGCTCTATGGCCCGGACCTTGGCGCCGGTGCGGTCCTTGACCAGTTCGGCCAGACGGGAGGCAAGGCCGCCCAGCTGGGCATGGCCAAAGCCATCGGTGGCGCTGGTCTTTGCCTGAGAAACGAAGGTGCCGTCGGCAAAATGCAGCCCTTCGGACACGGCCACAAGGCAGGACTTCTTCTCGTTATAGATCCTTTCCACGTCTGCCAAAAAGGCGTCCGTGTCAAAGTCCACCTCCGGCAGATATACCAGATCGGGACCCGCGCCAAAATGGGTGGCGAGAGCGGCGGAGGCTGCCAGCCAGCCCGCGTGACGGCCCATGATCTCCATGATCGTCACCTGGCCGGTTGGGTAGACCCGCCCGTCCTTGGAAACTTCCATCGCGCTGGTGGCGATGTACTTCGCGGCAGAGGCAAAGCCGGGGCAGTGGTCCGTGCCCCACAGGTCGTTGTCGATGGTCTTGGGGATGCCCATGACACGGCACTCCCAGCCGGACTTGGCCATATAACGGCTGATCTTATCGCAGGTATCCATGGAGTCGTTGCCGCCGTTGTAGAAGAAATAGCGGACGTTGTGCTTTTTGAATACATCCAGGATGCGCTTGTAATCGGTATCGTCCGTTTCCGGGTCCGCCAGCTTGTACCGGCAGGAGCCAAGCTCGGAGGCAGGGGTGTTTTTCAGGTAGGCCAGCTCCTTAGGATCTTCCAGCCCCATATCATAGAGCTTGTCCGCCAGCACGCCGGTGATGCCGTGATCGGCACCCAGCACCTGGGTGATCTCTTCCGCTTCCAGCGCGGCGCTGATGGCGCCGTAAGCGCTGGCGTTGATGACAGAGGTGGGTCCGCCGGACTGTCCGATGACGCAGGCGCCGACAAGTTTATTTGCCATGATTTTTCCTCCCAAAATCAATGTTTTTCATGTTTTTGTTGATTATAACATAAAACTGCGTTAAAATAAAGGCCATGGAAAAATAAAGTAAAGGAGTCTTTACCATGCCTCTTGTAACCTCGACCGAAATGTTCAAAAAGGCCTACGACGGCGGTTATGCCGTGGGCGCTTTCAACGTCAACAATATGGAGATTCTCCAGGCCATCACCGAGGCCTGCCGGGAGGAGCATGCTCCCGTGATCCTCCAGGTGTCCAAGGGCGCCCGGGCCTATGCCAACCACACCTACCTGGTGAAGCTGGTGGAGGCCGCTGTGATCGAATGCCCGGAGATCCCCATCGTGCTGCATCTGGACCATGGCCCCGACTTTGAGACCTGCAAGAGCTGCATCGACGGCGGGTTCACTTCCGTAATGATCGACGCCTCTTCCGAGCCTTTTGCCAAGAACATCGAGATCACCCGCAAGGTCGTGGAGTACGCCCACGATCACGGCGTGGTGGTAGAGGCCGAGCTGGGCACGCTGGCGGGCGTGGAGGACGACGTGAAGGTCTCCGCCGAGGATTCCTCTTATACCCACCCCGAAGAGGTGGAGGAGTTCGTTTCCAAGACCGGATGCGACTCCCTGGCCATCGCCATCGGCACCAGCCACGGCGCCTATAAATTCACTGCCGCCCAGTGCACCCGCAATGAGAAGGGCGTGCTCGTGCCGCCTCCTCTGCGTTTCGACGTGCTGGAGGAAGTTTCCCGCCGCCTGCCCGGATTTCCCATCGTGCTGCACGGCTCTTCCTCCGTGCCCCAGGAATATGTGCAGATGATCAACGCCCACGGCGGAAAGATGCCCGATGCGGTAGGCATTCCCGAGGAGCAGCTGCGCAAGGCGGCCACGCTGAGCGTGTGCAAGATCAACATCGACTCCGACCTGCGTCTGACCATGACCGGCACCATCCGCCAGTTCTTTGATGAGCACCCCGACAAGTTCGATCCCCGCGAGTATCTGAAGCCCGCCCGGGCCAATATCAAGGAGCTGGTTCGCCACAAGCTGGTGGACGTGCTGGGCTGCAACGGCAAAGCCTGATTGATGGGCTTTCTGCGGGAGATAAAACAGGCAGTGGCCGGTCACGGCCACGACTGCACATGCGACGACTGTATGGCCGAGCATCACCATGACCATCACGGTTTTGACACCGTGATGGTCTGGCGCTTGGTCACGTCCGGCGCTTTTTTCATTGGGGGAGTGGTAGCCGAGGGCACGCTGCCCCATTTGGCGTTGGCCCTCAACGTGCTGGCGATCCTCTGCGCCGGATACGACGTCTTTATCCGGGCTGTGGCGAATATCGTCCGCCGCCGGCTCTTTGACGAGAGCCTGCTGATGAGCGTGGTGGCGGTGGCCTCCGTGATCATCGGGGAGGCCAGCGAGGGCGCCAGCGTGATGATCCTGTACCAGCTGGGGGAGCTGTTTCAGGGCTTTGCCGTGGCGAAGGTGCGCCATAGCATCGAGGGGCTGATGGAGAACCGTTCGCCGGAGGCCAGCGCCGCGCTGGCGGAGGTCCGCTCTGACAAGGGGCCCAAAGGCCGCACCGAGGAATTCATCACCCATTTTGCCCGCATCTATACGCCCGTGGTCATCGGCATCGCCGTGATCATCGCGGTGATCTCGCCGCTGGTATTGAAGATCACAGTGATCGAGGGGGTCTATCGGGCGCTGGTGCTGATGGTCATCGCCTGCCCCTGCGCCATCGTGATCTCTGTGCCGCTGAGCTATTTTGCCGGGATCGGCGGGACCACCCGCCAGGGCATCCTCTTCAAGAACACCTGCGCCATGGACAATGTGGCCCGGGCCAAGGCGGTGGTCTTTGACAAGACCGGCGCGCTGGAAGGGGAGGGGCTTCGGGTCAGCTCCGTGAAGAGCGAGCGGATGGACCCGGAAGTTTTCCTGCGCATCGCGGCCCATGCCTGCGCCTATTCGGAGAGCGATTATGCCGAGGCGGTGAAGGCGGCCTATAAAGGCGTCATCTATATCGAGCTCATCCAGAGCTTCCATCAGCAGGAAGATCCCTTTGGCATCACCGTCGAGGTGGATGGGGTGAAGATCCTCCTGGGACCGTTGGATTTCATCCGGGAACAGGGAGTGGACCCCGGCGCGGATAAGCTGAACGAAAACTGCGTATATCTTTCCATCGACGGGCAGTATGCCGGAAGGATCGTTTTCGGCAGCGTGGCCAAGCCGGATGTGTCCGGCGCCGTCACGGTGCTTCAATGGAACAATGACCGGCAGATCGCCATGCTCACCGAGGACAGTCCCGCCGCCACAGAAAAGTTTGCCCGTCAGGTGGGCATCGGGGAGTATTATCCCAACTGTATGCCCACGGAAAAGGTGGCGGTGGTAAAGGAGATCCAAAACCGCCAGATCCGCCGGGGAAAGCTGATCTTTGTGGGGGACGCCGAGTCCAATCCCGACTGTATCCAAGCGGCGGATGTGGGCATATCCCTCCACGGCGCCACTTCCGACGCCGCCATCCAGGCGGCGGATGTGGTCATCATGGGCGCGGAGCCCAGCAAGGTGGTCACCGCGATGGACGCCGCCAAGAGGACCCGGTCCATCGTATGGCAGAACATCCTCTTCGCGCTGGCTTTCAAGGCTGTGATCTTGGTGCTGGATATGTTCGGCACCTGCCCGCTGTGGCTGGCCGTGTTCGCGGACGTGGGCGTGGCGCTGCTGGCCGTGCTCAATTCTCTTCGCGCCTTTGTCCAGCGGGAATCCGTCATCCCGGAGGAATGAAAAAATCCAACACCGCCCCGGAGATCATCCGGGGCCTTTTCTTTGGTATGAATTAAGGAAATCTTAAGAATTTCCCTCTTTTTTCTCACTGCTTGTTGTGATACCTTAAAAGGTGGAAAAGGAGGCGAAGGGTGTGTATACTGTTCTGATCTGTGACGACGACCGGGATATCCGCCGGGCGTTGAACATATATCTCACCGGCGCGGGCTATGAGGTGCTGGAGGCTGCCGACGGCAGGGAAGCGCTGGATATCGTGTCCGATCGGGATATCCATTTGATCCTGCTGGACATTATGATGCCGGAGCTGGACGGCGTGTCCGCCCTGACGATCCTGCGGCAGCGCAGCAATGTACCGGTGATCCTTCTTACCGCCAAGAGCGAGGATGAGGACAAGATCATGGGCCTGGAGCTGGGCGCGGACGATTATGTGACAAAGCCCTTCAACGCCCAGGAGGTGCTGGCCAGGGTAAAGGCCCTGCTGCGGCGGTACATGCGCCTGGGGGAGAAGGAAACAAGACCCACCGCGCTGACGCTGGGCGGCATTGAACTGGACGACGACGCCAAGACCGTCACAGTGGACGGGGAAGAGATCACCATCACGCCCAAGGAATACGACATATTGAAATTTTTCATGGAAAACCCGGGAAAGGTGTTCTCCAGCCGGGAGATCTACCGCCGGGTGTGGCAGGACAAGCCCATGGGTGCGGAGGGAACGGTGGCCGTGCATATCCGCCATCTGCGGGAGAAGCTGGAGATCGATCCGGCGGAGCCGCGGTATTTGAAAGTGGTCTGGGGAAAGGGCTATAAGATCGAGGGGTAAGACGCATGAGAGCTGTCATGGAAAAGCTGTGGTTCCGGCTGCTGATGCTGGCGGTGTTTTTCGTCAGCCTGCTGGCAGCGGTGCTGGCGGCGTCCATGTTTCGTTATTTGCTGATCGATGGGTGGTACTCCAATGATTTTCAATTTGAAAATACTTCCATGTGCAACCAATATGTGGTGCAGAGCCTTTGGAATGTGGAGTCCAACCTGCAGTGGCTGGAAGATCCCTACAGCACTGAGCTGGGCGGATACGGAGGCAAGGCCTTTTCTTATCTGATCACAGACGGCGGCACCGGCGACATCAAGGCCGACACACGGACAGAGCGCTCCCATTATGTGTATTCGCTGCCGGGGGTGGTCACCCTTTCCGACGGCCGGACATACAGCCTCAGCGGCTATGTCAACCTGCCTGTGGAGCCCTATGAGGGGTGCTATCTGGAATACTATCTCTTTGAGAACGTCTATCCGCTGCGGAATATCATCCTGCCGATAGCCATTGCGGGGGCCCTGCTGACGATGCTCTCCCTGGCGGTGAGCCTCTCGGCGGTGACGCTGGAGGGCAAACAGGGGAGGCTCACCCTTCTGGGCCGTATCCCCGCCGATGTATTGGCGGTTGGACTGGCGATAGCGGCGAACCTGTTCTTTTACGTTTTTGTCAGCTGGCAGGTCATCGCCAACCTTCTGGACGTGCTGAGCCTGCTGGGCGTTTACAGAGGGCGCTTCGAGACCGTCGTCACGCTGTATATCCTGATGCTGACCGGGTGCTGCGTGGCCAACCAGCTGGGGGCGGGCGTATGCAAAGAGAGGCTGCTGCTGCGCCGGATCATCCTGCGGGTATCTCCGCTGGCTATCGCGGTGGGCGTGCTGGCTGTGAACATCGTCGGTGCGCTGGCGGTGCTGTTCCTCCGCAGCGCCATCGCCATGCCGCTGGCCCTGTTCGATCTGGCGCTGATCCCCTGCGCTGTCAAATGGGGCATGGAGGCGCGGAGCATCCGCAAGGCATCGTCGGCCCTGGCCGCGGGCGATCTGCATTATAAAGTGGACACCGGCCGGCTGCATATGGTGTGGAAGGATCTGGGGGAGGATCTGAACAGCATCGGCGACGGCATGGCCCTGGCCGTGGATGAGCAGATGCGGGCTGAGCGCATGAAAACAGAGCTCATTACCAATGTGTCTCACGATCTGAAGACGCCGCTGACTTCCATCGTCAATTACATCCAGCTGCTTATGGGAGAGGATCTGCCGGAGGACGTGCGCCGGGAGTATTTGGAGGTGCTGGACCGGCAGAGCGCCAAGCTGAAGAAGCTTACCGTCGACGTGATAGAGGCGTCCCGGGCTGCCAGCGGCGCGGTAAATGTGAGCAGCGAAGTCTTTGATGTGCGGGAGCTGCTACAGCAGTCGGCGGGAGAGTACGCCGAGCGCATGACTACTGCCGGGATCGAACCGGTGCTGCACATCCCCGAAGAAGAGCTGTGGGTGTTGGCCGACCCAAGGCTGGTGGGGCGGGTGATGGACAATCTTTTGACGAACGTTTTGAAATATGCCCAGCCTGGCACGAGGGCCTATTTTGACCTTTCCTCCGACGGGGAAGAGGTGGTCGTGGCTATAAAGAACACCTCCCGGGAACCGCTGGATATCCCGGCGGATGAGCTGATGGAGCGGTTCGTCCGGGGCGACAGTTCCCGCAGCACGGAGGGAAGCGGCCTGGGCCTGTCCATCGCCAGGAGCCTCTCCGAGCTCATGGGCGGCCATCTGCAGCTGACGCTGGATGGCGATCTTTTCAAGGCGGAGGTCCTGTTCCCGGCCGCGGCGGCGCCGGCCCAGCCTGAAGAACAGCCCATTTCCCCAGACCCGGAGTGATCGCCCGCGTTGTTTTTCAACAGAAGAATGTCCGCGCGTAAAAGATCCGCACCCCTCTCGTTTGAAGGGGTGCGGATCTTTATAGTTTCCGTATCGAAATATCCGTCGCCGCGCTCACGCACCTGTGCTGCCGAACCCCCCGGCGCCTCTGGCGGTATCCTCCAGCGAGTCCACAAGCTCCAGCTCCGGGGTGAGGATGGGGAGGATCACCAGCTGGATCAGCTTCTGGCCCGCCTCGACGGTGACGTCCTCGTCGCCCTGGTTATACAGCTTTACCACGATGGGGCCGGTATAGCCCGCGTCGATGACGCCCTCGCCAAGAATGTTCTTCTTCACGTTCAGGCCGCTCTTGCTCTTGAGCATGCCCACGTATCCCTCCGGGATGGCCACGTGTACCCCTGTGTCCACTGTGGCGTGTCCCCGGGCGGGGATGACGGCGGAGCGGGTGGCGTACAGGTCCAGCCCCGCGTCGGCGGGGTGGGCCCGGGTGGGCATGATAGCGCCAGGGTCTAAAGTCACTTTCATGGCGTCCTCCTTGTGTTTACATAGAGAGCAGGAACAGGTTCTGGTCTGTGGTGAAATTGGGCACGCTGTAGAGCACCAGCACACTGTCAAAGCCGTTTTCCTGGATGTACCCCGAGAGCGAGGCGCGGTAGTATCGCAGGTCGATCAGATCGATCCGGGAGAAGTGCTCCAGCAGAAAAGGCGCCATGCTGTCCGCGTAAGAATCCCGGACGATCAGCAGGGAGGGACCGTCGTGACCCGTATCGATGCTGCGCAGGGCGGAATTGCCGCCCAGGAACATGGAGTACTTGTCCTTCACGTCCAGGAAAGACGTGACGTAAAGCGGGCCTTCCTCCGGGGGTTGCTTTTCCAGGTTCGTCACGGTGACGGAGCCGTCATCGGGCACGAAGGTCTCGATGGCGTCCGGCTTTACCCACGTGAAGCCGGAGGAGGACCAGGTGGTGCCGCAGAAATCCTCGCTGACCGTCTGCCGGTGGTAAGAGGACAGGGGGGAGGGGGTCAGCCCCATGGCCTGGCAGACGGCGGTATAGCCGTAATAGGCCCCCAGACTGGTCCAGTGATGGTCGGTGCGGTAATAGATATACTCGTCCCTGTGGGCGCCTAAGGCGGACTGCAGGTCGATATTGGCGGCTACGGACCGGCTCCGGCCATAGGCCCAGTCCAGCACCGTCTGCTGGTCGTCGGCGGGGGCGTTTTTGGGCAGGAGGGAGGCGTTGATCTCCGTGGCGCTGGGGATGAGGCCGAAATAGACCGGCGCGTCGACCCGCTCCGCCAGGGCGCTCACATAATCCACCCGCTGCTCGATATCGGCCTGGCCCGGATCGTCAAAATCGGAGAGGATCGTGTCGCCACAATAGTAAGCGCCGTTGTTCTCTTTTTTCCCGCTCAAAAGCTCGCACCGGGCCTTCATGGTGATCCAGGTGTCCCGGAAGGCAAACTGATCGGTGGTATAATCCTCAAAATCCTTGGTAAATCTGCCGGAGAAAAGCGCCTTAAAGGAGAACTCCGGCAGCGTTTGCAAATACTTGTTCTCCTGTTCGGAAAAGTCCCGGTCTGGCATGGCCAGGTTCAGCACGAAAAAGCCGCCGATAAACAGCAAAAATACGCCGATGGCGATGATCTGACAAATCTTTTTCATACTGTCACCTCAAAACCGGAAGTACAGGAAGGGGTTGTACGTGGAATCCACCAAATAAGCGGTGGAAACGCACATCACCAGCAGGATCAGCGCCGGCACGGCGGCCGCCCGCAGCTTCTCCGGCAGCTTTCCGAACAGCGCCTTTCCCGCGGGAAGGCTGGCAAATATGCCCGCCGCCAAAAGCAGACCGAAGCCGGCCAGGTAATACAGATCCTCGCTCCCGCAAAAACCGGCCTGCCCAAAACCGTACATGGCCCGGAAAAATACCAGCGTTTGGCCCACGCTGGCCTGCTGGAAGATCACCCAACCGGATATGGCCACCAGAAGGGTATAGATATGGCCGACGAAGGAGGGGAGCTTCTGCAGCTGCTTCAGCAAAAAGACCTTCTCCAGGATCAGGAAAAAGGCGTAATACAGTCCCCAGAACAGGAATGTCCAGCTGGCGCCGTGCCAAAGCCCGGTCAGGGACCAGACGATCAGCAGGTTGAGCAGCTGCCGGGGCAGGCCCTTTCGGCTGCCGCCAAGGGGGATATAGACGTAATCCCGGAACCAGGTGCTCAAGCTGATGTGCCAGCGCCGCCAAAACTCGGTGACCGACTTGGAGATATAGGGGTAGTTGAAGTTCTCCAAAAACTCGAAGCCCAGCATCTTTCCCAGGCCGATGGCCATGTCTGAGTAGCCGGAGAAGTCAAAATAGATCTGCAGAGAAAAGGCGATGGCCGCCATCCAGGCCCCCACAAAGGTCAGCTCGCCGGGGGACTTTCCCGCGTAAACGTCCCACAGCATACCCACGTTGTTGGCGATGAGCACCTTTTTCCCCAGACCGACCACAAACCGCTGGACGCCGTCGGCGAACTTGTCCAGCGTTTCATGGCGCTCGTCCAGCTGGCGGGCAATGTCCTTGTAACGAACGATGGGACCCGCGATCAGCTGGGGGAAGAGGGCCACAAAAGTACCGAATTTAATGAAGTTTTTCTGCACATAGCTGTCGCCCCGGTATACGTCGATGGGGTAGCTCATGGTCTGGAAGGTGTAGAATGAAATGCCGATGGGAAGACTCAGACCCAGCTTGGGGACCCGTATCCCGGGGATCAGGCTCAGGGTGTCGGCGACCAGGTCAAAATACTTGAAGAAGAACAGCATGGCCAGGTTTGCCACCGTGTTGACGATGAGCACGGCCCGGGCCTTTTTTCGCTCGCACCCGGCGTGTCTGCCGCCGCCGGCGCCCATATACTTTCCGACGAGCAGGCCGCTGACATAGTTCAGGCAGATGGAAAACAGCATCAGAAGGATATAGACTGGCTCGCCCCAGCCGTAAAACACCAGATTTACGGCAAAAAGCCACACGTTCCGCCACCGGCTGGGAACGATATAATACACTGCCAGCACGATGGGCAGATATATAAATAAGAAGAGGATGCTGGAAAAGACCATATCCGTTTATTCCTCCTGATCGTCATTGGAAGGGGAGAACCCCGCCAGAGGATTGGCCGCCGCCGCTTTTTTCAGCTCCGCGTTGGCGATATGGGTATAGATCTGGGTGGTATTCAGGCTCTCGTGGCCCAGCACCTCCTGGAGCGTGCGCACGTCCACGCCGTTTTGCAGCATCAGCGTGGCGGCGGTGTGGCGCAGCTTGTGAGGGGAGATCTGACTGGGGTCCAGCCCCGCTTTCAACAGAGTCTTTCGGACCATGACCTGTATGGAATCCACGCTCATGCGCGTGCGGCGGTTGGACAAAAACACCGCGTTTTTGTCCACGGCGGCAATGCTCTTGCGGACGGCCAGCCAATCGTTCAACGCCTGGATGCAGGCCCCGTTGAGATACACCACCCGTTCTTTATTGCCCTTGCCGTGGATGAGCAGGCTGTCAGCGCGGATATCCGCCAGATTCAGTCCCACCATCTCCGAGATCCGCAGTCCGCAGTTGAGAAACAGGCACAGAATACAGTAATCCCGTTCACGGTTTTTCCCATCCACAGCGGAGAGCAGACGGCGGCTCTCTTCCAGCGACAGATAGTGGGGGAGGGACTTTTTCAGCTTGGGACTGTCCAGGTCCTGCACCGGATCGACGGTCAGCTGCTTTGTCTTGACGGTAAGGTACCGATAGAATCCCTTCAGGCTCGTGATCATCCGCGCCCGGCTGGTGGCGTTCAATTCCCGGTCCCGGGACAGGTATGCCAGAAAGTCGTATACCTCCGCCAAGGTGACCTTGCCGTAGAATCCCAGGTCCGCGCCGCGGATGTCCACGTCTTCCAGCGCCGTGTCCCTGGGGACCAGGCCGCGGCTGATATAAAGATATCTGGTAAAGGTCCGCAGATCCATATAATAGGAATCCACCGTGCGCTGGGACTGGCCTTTGATCGTGTCGTGATACACAAGAAACTCCCGCAGCACCTGGGGCGCTTCATTCTGATAGCTCATAGAAATGCCCTCCAACAATTCATAATAATACCAAAGAGGGGCAGGCCTGTCCAGAGACAAAATACACAAAAAATTCGGCATAATTAATATTATGCCGAATTTAGGGGAGGGCTAAACCGCTATGGCGCCGCCAATATCAAATATGGGGTCCTCTGTGAGAAAATCAGCCCTTTTCCCGTGGGCGGCGAGAAATCCCAATATCCGCTCTCTGTCCGGATGCAGATCCAATGCGCCGGTGAATGCGATCACCTCATCAGAGATCGCGAAGGCGCTCCCGCCGATAAAACCGGCCTCGTATCCGTCCAGTCCTATATAGCCCGGACGGATGTGCAGCACGTCCAATCCCGCGCTTTTCGCCGCTCTGCTGACGCCAGCGTCTGACGTGATGATGGATCGGTCGTCCACGGCCAGCGCAGCGCAGCGCGTATAACCCTGCGCCACCGGTACAGGGATGCGCTCACCGGCGGCGGCTACGGCGGCAGGATCGGCCGCCTTCGGATTATATATAAGGTGGTTTCCCACCGGACAGAGGCACAGTCCGGCGTCCGACGGATAAACCGGTCCCTGCTCCCGGGCCTGGATCACAGAGCATCCCCTGTTAGTTAAATAGTTAACGATATGGGGATATATCCCCTTTGCCGCAACGGCCTTTTTTCCGGCCGCAAACAGGCTCAGATCGGCATGTCCCGACAGCCGCGGGTCTATATCCCCGTTCTCCGGCAGCCACAGCACCGTCAGGCCACGTTTCTCTAACCGATCGGATAGCTTCCGGGCGTATCTCTCCCCTATCGCGACGGTCACAGCGTCTTCTCTACCGCTTCCCGCAGTGTTTTCACATAGATGAGCTCCAGTCCCTTTGGAGGCTTCAGTTCGCCCCGAATGCGGCTGGGGAGCACACATTGATCGAAGCCCAGCCGGGCGATCTCCGCCAGGCGCTGATCCAGCGCCTGAACGGACCGGATCTCTCCGGTGAGCCCCACCTCACCCACTGCGGCCAGCTTGTCCGGCAGAGGGATGTCCCGAAAACTGGACGCGATGGCCAGGCATGCCGCCAGATCGGCGGCGGGCTCGTCCAGCGTCAGGCCGCCCACCACGTTCATGTAAGCGTCGCAGGCGTTTACGTTCATGCCGCCCCGTTTTTCCAGCACCGCCAGCAGCAGATACAGCCTGTTATAGTCCAGTCCGTTGGACGTGCGCCGGGGCGCGGAGAAGCCGCTGGGCGTCAAAAGGGCTTGTACCTCCGCCAGGATGGGACGGCTCCCCTCCATCACGCAGGCCACGCATGTGCCCGGCACGCCGACGGGCCGTCCCGCCAGCATCACTTCCGAGGGATTTGGCACCTCCCGCAGTCCCTCCCGGACCATTTCAAATACGCCGATCTCGTTGGTAGAGCCAAAGCGGTTCTTTTCTGCCCGGAGGATGCGGTAGCTCAGACTGCCGTCGCCCTCAAAATACAGCACGCAGTCCACCATATGCTCCAGTACCTTCGGCCCGGCGATGGCGCCCTCTTTGTTCACATGGCCCACCACAAAGGCGGTAAAGCCGGCAGATTTTGCCAGCTGCATGATCTCCATGGCGCACTGCTTCACCTGGCCTACGCTGCCGGGGGCGGTGTTCAGCTCCGGGTCATACACCGTCTGTATCGAATCGATGATGACGATGGCCGGCTCCAGCTCCTCGATGGCGGCGATGACGTCGTTGATATCTGTGCCTGCCAGGACATGGAGCCTGTCGCGCTCCACCCGGAGCCGCTGAGCGCGCATTTTCAGCTGGTGCTCGCTCTCCTCGCCGGTGACATATAAAATATCCTCCTCCGGGTCCATGCTTCCGCAGGCCTGCAGGAGAAGCGTGGACTTGCCGATGCCCGGCGCGCCGCCAAACAGCACGATGGAACCGCGGACGGCGCCGCCGCCCAGGACCCGGTCCAGCTCGTCGATCCCTGTGGAAAAGCGCAGTTCGTCCCGGTCGTCCAGCTCCGCCAGCTTTCTGGGCAGCGTCCGCCGGACAGGCCGGGCCTTTTCCGCCGCCTTTGGCGCGGCAGGCGCCTCTACCAGTGTATTCCACGCCCGGCAGGACGGACATTGCCCCTGCCATCGGCTGGTTTCGTAGCCGCAGGCTGAACAGTAAAACACGCTCTTATCTTTCATGCGTTCGTTCCTCTTATGTATTGCAGATAGCTTCCCAGCAGCACAGCTGACAGCTTCAGCCGGTACGATCCGGAGCAGAGATGGGCCAGATCGTCCGGGTTGGACAGAAAGCCGCATTCCACCAATACGGCGGGACATTGGGCGTTCTTCATCAGATAGATGCTCTTGTCCGCAGGCGCGGCCACCCGGCGATTGTCCGGACAAACCTGTGCTGTCAGGTTGCTCTGAGCCAGCTTGGCCAGTGCTTCGCCCCCGGCCACGGCGCCGTAAAAGACCTGTATGCCATGGGGAGAGGCGGCGGGGTATTTGTTTTGATGGATGCTCAGGAGCACGCCTCCCTGGGTACCGTTCACCAGGGCCAGGCGGGCGTGCTGATCGGCTACTTTCTTTTGGGCGATGGAGTTCGCCTCAGAGGGGTAGTCGATATCGTTCCCGGTCCGGCTCATCACCGCGTCCACGCCCCAAAAGCGGCAGAGAGCTTCCAGCCGCAGGGCGATATCCAAATTGATATCGCTCTCCTGTGTGCCGTCCGCGGCCACGGCGCCGCCGTCCTCCCCGCCGTGGCCCGGGTCGATCACCAGCACCGGCGGGACCGCCGCCTCGGCCATAGTGGCCGCATACTGATCCTGTGCCAACGCGGCCGCAGCCAAGATCACCGCTGCCGCCAGGGGAAACCACCATTTGATCCAAGTCCTCATATCCTGCCCACCTCACCTCAGCTTATGAGCGGATGCGGACGCCTATTCACGGCAGTTTCGGACGAAAAAGGAGGTATAACGGCTCAACGCCATTATACCTCCAATCGCCCGCGTGGCGCAATGGTTTTGTTGTTATATGATCAGGCAGATCAGACTGTATCCTCCGTCGTTCACCAGCCGCTGTATGGTGCCCCGCAGCCGGTTGCGGATGTTGGGCGGCATCCGCTGCAGCTTGGCGGTGAGCCCCTCCTCGGCGATGTCATACAGGGATTTTCCAAAGATATTGGACTCCCAGATCCGGTTGATGTCCCCGTCAAAACCCTGAAGAAGGAAGCTTACGATCTGCTCCGACGCCTTCTCTCCGCCCACCGCCGGGGAAACTTCTGTTTCCACTTGGGTACGGAACAGATGGATGGCAGGGGCGCTGGCCTTCAGGCGGACGCTGTAACGGCCCCCGCGGCTGACGATCTTCGGCTCTTCCAGCTCCATTTCCTGCGGCCCGGGCATAATGATGCCATATCCGGTCTGTCTGGCCTGCTCCAACGCCTCGTGGACGTGGTCATACTCGCTTTTTACCTGCTTCAGGGAGCGGAGCAGCTCCATCAGGTCCCCGTCATCGGCGATCTCGAAGCCGGACTGCTCGCTGATGGTCTTGTAATACAGCCCCGGCTCCAGTTCGATCACAGCGGCGGCCGTTCCGGCGCCGGGCTGCACGCCGCTAATCCTTGCCGCGCTCACAAGCTCGCTCCCGGCCAGGTACTCCACACACCGGTATGCGTCCGTCAGCGCCTGCATAGACTCTCCGGCGTCCATCACCATGCCGTATAGCGTCTGCTTCAGATCGCTGTCCTCCGGCAGCGCCTCCGCCCAGGCGGGCAGCCAAAGGCTCAGTTCCTGCAGCGGGAATTGGAACAGCACCGCTTCCATGATCGCGTGGATGTCCTCCTCGGACAGCTCCAGGCAATTTGCCGCCATACAGGGCACACGGTATTGCTTGGAAAGCTGCTCCGCCAGAGAAACGGCCTCCTCCCCTTCCGGGTCCGCGCTGTTCACAAGCACGGCAAAGGGCTTCCCGATCTGCTCCAGTTCCCGGACCACCCGTTCCTCTGCCGCCAGATAGTTCTCTCTGGGTATATCCCCGAAAGAGCCGTCCGTGGTGACCACAAGACCGATGGTGGAATGCTCGGAGATGACCTTTTTCGTCCCCTCCTCTGCCGCCTGGGTCATGGGGATCTCATGGTCATACCAAGGGGTGGTGACCATCCGCTCCGCCCCGTCTTCATATAGGCCCTCCGCCCCAGGCACCATGTAGCCCACGCAGTCGATCAGCCTCATCCGGGCGGCGGTCTGGCCGCCCAGCGTCAGCTCCACCGCCTCCTCCGGCACGAATTTCGGCTCCGCCGTCATAATGGTCCGTCCGGAGCCGGACTGGGGCAGTTCATCCCTGGCGCGCTCCTTCTTATAGACGTTTTCAATGTTGGGAATGACCAGCGTTTCCATGAAACGCTTGATAAAGGTCGACTTTCCCGTCCGCACCGGTCCGACGACGCCCAAATAGATGTCTCCGTCCGTCCTGCGGGCAATATCTTCATAGATGCTGTCCACAAAAATCCCTCCAAGGCATGTTTGCTAAAACATACGCCCGGGAGGGTTTCATTATGACAAAGTTTTTGCGTCAGAGAAACTGCGCCGTCTGGCCATGGACCTGGGACACGCGCACCTCCGTCTCGGGAAAGGCCTTCCGCAGCCAGCCGCACACCACCGGAACCACCACGTTCTCCGTGCAGAAATGGTCCGCGTCGATCAGGTTGATCCCCTTGTGGACAGCCTCCAGGAATTGGTGGTATTTGATATCCGCCGTCACGTAGGTATCGCAGCCGGCCGCAGCCGCGAGGCCGATGTCTCCGCCGCCGGAGCCGCCGCATACCGCCAAATGCCTGACGGGCCGACCGGCGTCATGGTAGCGCAGGCCGTTGCCGTTCAGGGATGCTTTCACCTTTTCCAAAAAGGCTGCAAAGGGCACCTCCTCCGGCAGCTGCCCCACCCGCCCGATGCGGGTGTCCGGCTCCAGCAGACCGGTGACCATGCCGCCCAGCGCAGCCATCAGCGCGTCGTTGACGCCGCCCTGCGCGGCGTCCAGATTGGTGTGCATGCAGATGGCGGCGATGCCACTCTCCGCCAGCGAGAGGGCCAACTCGCCCTCCATGGAGCCGTCCGAGACGGCCTTCAGTTCGAAAAACAGCGGGTGGTGGCTCACGATCAGCTCCGCGCCCCACGCGGCCGCCTCCCGGATGACGGGTCCGGTGATATCCAGACTCACCAGCACCCGGCGCACCGGTTTTTCTCCGCGGCCCACCAGCAGCCCCACGTTGTCGAAATCCATCTTCCCCGCCATGGGGGCCTTGCCGTCCAAAAAGGCAAGGATATCATGTACCGTCGTCACCAAAAAGCCTCCTTTTTATGCTGCGGTATTCCGCCGCCAGCGCGGCCGCCCCGCCGCTGTACGGCGCGGCCTTCTCTGTCCGCTGGATGCAGCCGTCCAGGTACCGGGCAAAGAGCGGATCGGCCCCGATCTGCTCCAGCTTCCCCAAATGCAGCTCCGCCGGCGAATAGGCGTCGCTCGCGCCGCCGGCGGCGGTCAGGATGGGATAGATCCGCCCGGCGTCCTCCACCAGCCGCTCCGATCCGATCCGGTAGCCGCTCTCCCAGAGAAAGCGGCGCAGCAGAGCCCGCTTGCTGTGGGGAGACAGGATCAGACGCACGCCCTCTCTCGTCCAGGGAGCGGCGGAGAGGATGGAGACCATGGTCTCCCCTCCCATCCCGGCGATGATCACCGTATCCCATCCGGCGGGGTCAATCCCCGACAGGCCGTCCGTCAGGCGGAGCTCCACGGCTGTCCCGGTGCCCGTCTTTTCCACCAGCGCCGCAGCGCCGGCCAGCGGTCCGGGGCGGATATCCGTGGCCAGCACCCGCGCGGCCCGGCCGGTCTGGATGAGCCAGACCGGGACCATGGCGTGGTCGGTGCCCACGTCGATAACCGACGCGCCGGGCTCCACCAGCGAGGCAACCGCCTGAAGGCGGTCAGATAGATGTATCATAAGCAATAAAAAAGCGGCGGGGTCTCCCCCGCCGCGGACGGACGATCAGGCGTTGGCGGCGATGAAGTCGTTGACCTTCTTGACGAAGGGCTCGACCTCCACGCCGTGGGCCATGCAGGCCTGCTCCACGCTCTCGCCGGTAGCGAAAGCGCAGCCCAGGCAGTGCATGCCGATCTCCAGAAACAGCGGCTGGGTCACAGGCGCATTCACCATGATATCATAAACGATGGTATCCTTCGTGATCTGATACATTTGATCTTCCTCCAATAATGAAATTCGGTGGGATTATTATACCCTCTTGTCCGCGGGATTTCAACAAAAAACTTTGTTGCGCAAAAGAAATAGAGGAAGCCGCTCCGGCCTCCTCTATATCTTGCTGGCAACCGGGCGATTAGAGCTCGCCGGCGCGCATCTTCGCAAAGCACTCGCTGCAGTACACAGGACGGTCGCTCTTCGGCTCGAAGGGGACGCGCGCCTCGCCGCCGCAGGCAGCGCACACAGCGGTGAAGTACTCCCGGGGACCACGGGCAGCGGCCTTGCGGGCGTCACGGCAGGCCTTGCAGCGCTGGGGCTCGTTCTGGAAGCCGCGCTCAGCGTAAAACTCCTGCTCACCGGCTGTGAACACGAACTCCTGTCCGCATTCCTTGCATACAAGGGTCTTGTCTTCGTACATTTCGGTTCCTCTCTTTTGATAGTTTTCCCATAAGGGCAGATTTATTGCGATCAGCTTTTGCTGTTTTCGCCTGAGGGCAGCTTGGCCAGCTTGCGCCGTATGCGCTGCACGGCGTTGTCCACAGCCTTCCGATCCCGACCCGCGGCAACGGCCATTTCCTCATAGGAAAGGCCCTCCAAATACAGGCCAAGGATCTGCGCTTCCAATTTTGACAAGCACCGTGAATAGGCGGAAATAAATTCGTTATCGGTCTCTCTGGCTAGAACCTGCTCCTCGGGACTGCGCGCATAAAAGTTTGCACCTAGGGACTGGGATTCATCTGAGAGGACATCGTCAAGGGAAACGCCGTCGTTCAGCGGAGCGTTTTTCAAGCGCTTGTCGCTTCGGACAGCGGAACGGATACGGTTTAAAATACAGGCTTCCGCGTAGGTCTTAAAGGACGCGCCTTTTACATCATCGTACTCCCGGATGGCGGACAGAAGGCCAAGCATCCCTTCCTGGATCAGATCCTCGCTGTCCCCACCGATCAGAAAATACGGCCGGGCACACATTCGGACAACACGCACATATCTCTCCGCCAGGGCTTCTTCCGCACCGGGGGCCTGGGCCCTGACAAGTGATTGCAATTCTTCGTCTGATTTATTTGTATAATTATAATAACACACCAGTAATTATAGCTCGTTCCGGCGAGAAGTCAAGCATTTTTTACAAAATTTGTCGTCAAATTCAGGGAAAAATTGACAGAAAACCAGTGTTTTATGCAAAACGGGCGCCGATCATGTCAAATCCAGCTTCTGCTGTCCCAGATATTGGATGCCCAGGTGCTCATAGGCCTTCTGCGTGACGCACCGGCCCCGCATAGTGCGGGTCAGATAACCCTGCTGGAGAAGAAACGGCTCATACACATCCTCCAGCGTGACCGCCTCTTCGTTGATGGTGGCCGCCAGCGCTTCCAGCCCCACCGGGCCGCCGTTATAGAGCTCGATGATGCTCCGCAGCATCCTCCGGTCCACATTGTCCAGACCTGCCTGATCCACCTCCAGGCGCAAGAGCGCCTCGTTGGCGATCTCCCGGGTGATGATCCCCTCCCCTTTGACCTGGGCGAAATCCCGGACCCTTCGTAGCATACGGTTGGCGATACGGGGCGTGCCGCGGCTGCGGGAGGCGATCTCCGTGGCGCCGTCGGGGCGGATCTCCACGCCCAATATCCCCGCGCTCCGCTCCACGATCCGGCGCAGATCATCCGTGCTGTAAAGCTCCAGCCGCAGCACGACGCCAAAGCGGTCCCGCAGCGGCGCGGAGAGCTGGCCGGAGCGGGTGGTGGCGCCGATCAGTGTGAAATGGGGCAGATCCAGCCGTATGGAATTGGCGGACGGGCCCTTCCCCAGTATGATGTCGATGGCAAAATCCTCCATCGCCGGATAGAGGATCTCCTCCACCGACCGGTTCAGGCGGTGGATCTCGTCCAAGAAAAGGATATCGTTTTCCTGCAGGTTCGTCAGCAGCGCCACCAGATCTCCTGGCTTTTCAATGGCCGGGCCGGAGGTGATGCGCATATTGACGCCCATCTCGTTGGCGATGACGCCCGCCAGGGTGGTCTTGCCCAGGCCCGGTGGGCCATGTAGCAGCACGTGGTCCAGCGGCTCGTTGCGTATCTTGGCCGCCTGGATGAATACAGCCAGGTTCTCCTTGGCCTTTTCCTGCCCGGTATAGTCTGCCAGCCGCTTGGGGCGCAGCGACGCCTCCGTCGCGTCCTCCGGCTGAAAGGAAGCCGTGGTCAGGACCTGTTCCGGCCCGTCGTCGGAAAAGTTGATGCTCATGGTACCGATTCGCTCTCCTTTCGGTCAGACAGTCCGCTCTTATGAACGGCCGGAGATGTTGCGCAGAGCGGCGCGGATGGCGTCCTCCAGGGAAAGGCCCTCCAGATCCAATCCCTTCATCGCGGCCGCACATTCCGCCCGGGTATAGCCCAGCGCGGTGAGGGCGCTGGCCACATCCGCCAGCTTTCCTCCGCCCGCCGTTCCGGTGGAGGAAGCGCCGGAAAGCTCCGGCATAGCCATGCCCTCCGTCTGCTTTTGGATCTTGTCCTTAAGCTCCAGGATGATCCGCTGGGCCAGCCGCTTGCCCACTCCCTGCGCGGCGGTGAGCACCCGTTCGTCGTCGCTCATCACCGCCATGCACACCTTTTCCGGAGAACCCGCGGAGAGGATGGACACGGCGGCCTTGGGACCCACGCCGGACACGGAGGTCAGCATATCAAAGCAGCGCTTTTCCGCCGGCGTCGCAAATCCGTAAAGGTCAAAGGCATCTTCCCGCACCTGTTCGGAAATATACAGCTTTGCCCGCTCGCCCCTGTGCAGCTGCGCCACAGTATAAGCGCTGGTGTTCACCGCGAAGCCCACGCCGCCGCAGTCGATGACGGCCATATTGGGCTCCAATTCGGAAACCGTACCGTTCAAATGGTAGAACACTCGCTCTCCCCTCCTTCCGCCGCCAGGCGGCTCGTCATGCTCCTGGCATGGCATATGGCCAAAGCCAGCGCGTCCGCCGCGTCGTCCGGCTTTGGCGGCGTTTTCATGTTCAAAAGCCGCTGGACCATGTAGATCACCTGATTCTTTTTGGCGCTGCCATAGCCCACCACGGCCTGCTTCACCTGCATGGGGGTATACTCAAATACCGGCACGCCGCTGCGGTACGCGCTCAGCAGGATCACACCCCGGCCGTGGGCCACCGCGATGCCGGTGGTGATGTTCTTGGAGAAAAACAGCTCCTCGATGGCGATGGCCTCCGGAGAGAAGGTGACGATCAGCTCGTTCAGATCGTTATAGATCATATCCAGCCGGGGGGACAAATGGGTGTTGGGCGGCGTCGTGACGGCGCCGCAGGCCACATATGTGTTCTTTCCCTTCACCGCGTCGATGACGCCAAAGCCCACCGTGCCGATGCCCGGGTCGATGCCAAGGATCCTCATAGGCCGCTCCTCTCTCCCGACAGGCACTGCCGGGCGGCGCCGATGTCACGGCGGATCTGCTCCGCCAGAGCTTCCTGGCCGGAAAACCGGGCCTCCGGCCGCAGAAAATCCACAAAATCGATCCGCACGCTCTGACCGTACAGCTCCCCATCAAAGTCCAGGAGGTTCGTTTCCACCGTGGCTTGCCCGTCCCCGGCGAAAGTGGGCCTCACGCCCACGTTCGTCACCGCGTCCACCGGCCCGGACTGGAGCCAGGCCCGGGTGGCATAGACCCCATACCGGGGCGCGATCACGCCCTCCGGTACTGGGAAATTGATGGTGGGTATGCCCATCCGCCGGCCGCGGGCATGCCCATGCTCCACCGTGTGGCATACGCAATACGGATGGCCCAGGAATCGGGCGGCCCGGCGCATATCCCCCGCGGCCACGAGCGAGCGGATATAGGTGGAGCTGACAACGATCCCGTCCAGCGCTACCTGTTCCACGATATCGCAGCCAATGCCGTTGGCGTGCGCCCAGGCGGCAATGCGCGGGGCGGTGCCCTCTCCGCGCCAGCCGCAGCAGAAATCCTGCCCCATCACCAGGTGCACCGCGCCCAGGTCCCCCACCACGGAGCGGATGAAGTCCTCCCAGGGGGTGCGCATGAATTGCTCGTCAAAGTGGAGCATCACCACGTCGCCGATACCGCCGACGCGGTCAATCAGCTCACGGCGTCCGTCGTTGTCGCTCAGCAGAGGCGCTGCCTTTCCCAGGACAAAGCGGTCCGGATGCGCATCAAAAGTGACCACCGCGGGGCAGGCATCCAGCCAGGCCGCCCGTTCCCTTACGATCTTCATCAGCGCCTGATGGCCGAGGTGCAGGCCGTCAAAGTAACCCAGCGCGATGACACGCCGCACGCCCTCTTTCACGCAGGTCCCCCCTGTCCGATCATCTCCACCGGCAGGACGCATCCCTCCGGATCGGAGCGGATCTGTTCCAGCGTGTGGGCCATGTCGACGGTGAAGCGGCCCGCCCGGACCCGGCGCAGGGCGCTCATGCATCCGCCGCAGCCAAGGGCCATGCCGATGTCATGGCAGAGCGTGCGGATATAAGTACCTTTGGAGCAGGTGATCTCCAGCCCCCAATCCCCCTGGCCGTCCTGTTCGGTGAGCTCCAGCCGGTGGATGTGGATGGGGCGGGGCTCCCGCTCCACCTCTCCGCCACGGCGGGCGATCTCATAGAGCTTTTTGCCTTTGCGCTTGATGGCGGAATACATAGGCGGAAGCTGCATGATGGGGCCGCGGAACCGGTCCAGCGCCGCCTCGATCTGCTCCCGGGAAACGCAGGCCGGGCGCTGACGCAGTACGGTCCCCCATATGTCCTGGGTGTCTGTTTCCATCCCGAGCCGCAGCCGGGCGTGGTATTCCTTGTCGTCATTCTCCGCATATTTCGCCGCCTTGGTCCCCTTCCCGGCCAGCACCACCAGAAGGCCTGTGGCGTTGGGATCAAGGGTACCGGTATGGCCTATATGCCGCTCGTGGAGCACGCCGCGTAGGTGGGCGCATACGTCCATGCTCGTCCATTCGGCGGGCTTGTCCACCAAAATGATCCCATCCATCAAAGCGCCTCCAGGATGTCCCTGACGATGCGCTCGCGGGCTTCGTCCGGCGACGCCTTGATGGTACAGCCGGAGGCCATTCTGTGTCCCCCGCCGCCATAGAGAGCGCACACGGCGGAGCTGTCGAAATCCTCTCCGCTGCGCATGCTGATCTTGCTCACTCCTGGGCCCAGCTCCCGGATGGTCACGGAAACGCGGCTGCCCGCCACCCGGCCTGCCAGGGAGGCCAGATCCTCGCAGTCATCCTCCGTCGCGCCGCATTCCTCCATCATATGGTTCGTGACGGTCGCCACGGTGACGCACTGATCCGGCCCATACCGGCGCATGCCCGCATAGATCATCCCCTCCAGCGTCAGCCTGGAAAAGGAAAAGGTGCGAAACAGCAGCTTGTTCAGCCGTTTATAGTCCGCGCCGGCCTCCATGAGCGCGGCGGCGGCCCGGTGCGTTTCCGCGGTGGTGTTGGCATAGACAAAGCAGCCGCAGTCTGTGCTCACGGCGATATATAAAAGCTCCGCCACCTCTGTGTCCAGCATGTCCAGCGCCTGAGCCAGCTGAAGGATGATCTCCCCGCAGGAGGCTTTCTCCGCTTGGCACAGAAGCCGTTCGGCATAGCCTGCGTTGGTGGGATGATGGTCGATGCACAGATCGATCTCCCCGCCGGAAAACCCCATGGGGAACAGATTCTCCGACGCCAGATCCACCGCGATCCGCTTTTCCGGCACAAAGTCCGCCTTGGCCAGATAGGGCGCCACAAAGGGCGCGTACTGGGCCGTTATCTGCGGATTGGGGAACAGGAAGGCCTGTTTGCCCATGCGCCGGAGGATATGACAAAGGGCGGCGGCACTTCCAAGCGTGTCGCCGTCCGGGCGGATATGCGTCAGGAGCAGATATCCGTCGTTGCTCTTCAGATAGTCGATGCAGTCATTCAGGGTCATCGTCGTCATGTTGAATATCCAGATCGTTGATCAGCCGGTTGATATAGGCCCCGTGGGCAATGGAATCATCCAGCACGAAGGTGAGCTCCGGGGTATAGCGCAGATCCAGGCTGTGGCCCAGCTCCCGGCGCAGGAAGCCCGACACGGACCGAAGCCCCTTCATCATTTCCTTCTCGTCAAACTGCCCCAGTACGCTTATAAATACTTTGCAGTGGCGAAGGTCGTTGGTGGTATCGGTATGGGTGACGGTGAGCATGGTCCCCTGCTGGAGGCGGGGGTCCTTCACTTCCCGCAGTTTCTCCGCCAGGACACGGCGGATATCGTCGTTGATACGGTCGATGTGGTGATTAGCCATTGATCTGCTCCATCACAAAGCACTCGATGACGTCCTGTTCCTTGATATCGTTGAACTTCTCCACCTGCATGCCGCACTCGTAGCCGCTGGCCACTTCCCGCACGTCGTCCTTGAACCGGCGCAGGCTGGCCAGATTGCCCTCGTAGACCACCACATTGTCCCGGAGCACCCGGACCTGACAGCTGCGCTGGATCTTTCCGTCCAGCACATAGCAGCCGCACACGGTCCCCACCTTGGAAACTTTGTAGGTCTGACGCACCTCGGCATGGCCGATGATCTTCTCCTGATACTTGGGCGCCAGCATGCCCTTCATGGCCGCCTCGATCTCGTTGATGCAATCATAGATCACCCGATACAGGCGGATATCCACGTCCGAGCGGGCGGCGCTGTCCCGGGCGGCGTTCTCCGGCCGGACGTTGAAGCCCACGATCACCGCGTTGGAGGTAGAGGCAAGCATCACGTCGGATTCGTTGATGGCGCCCACGGCGCAGTGGATGACCCGCACGCGGACCTCCTCGTTGGACAGCTTCTCCAGCGAGGCCTTCACCGCCTCGGCGCTGCCCTTCACATCGGCCTTGACGATGATGTTGAAATCCTTCATCTCGCCCTCCTGGATGCGGGCGAACAGGTCGTCCAGAGAAACCTTCTTGGGGGCGGTGGATGCGGCCTGCTTCTCTTTGGCTTTGCGCTCCTCCACCAGCTCCCGGGCCATACGTTCGTCGGCCACGGCGTTGAAGGTGTCCCCCGCGTTGGGCACTTCGCTCATGCCGGCGATCTCCACCGGCACAGAGGGGCCTGCCTCGGTGACCCGCTGGCCCTTGTCGTTGATCATGGTGCGCACGCGGCCCACCGCTGTGCCGGCGATGATCACGTCGCCCTGTTTCAGCGTGCCGTTTTGCACCAGCACGGTCATGATGGGGCCGCGGCCCTTGTCCAGGCGCGCCTCGATCACGGTGCCGCTGGCGGCCCGGTTGGGATTCGCCCGCAGGCCCAGCATCTCTGTCTGCAGGGCCAGCATCTCCAGCAGATCCTCCACGCCCTGCCCGGTCTTGGCAGAGATCTGGCAGACGATGGTCTCGCCGCCCCACTCTTCCGGCACCAGATCGTACTCGGTCAGCTCCTGCTTCACCCGGTCCGGGTTGGCGCCGGGCATATCCATCTTGTTGATGGCGACCACGATGGGGATGTTGGCAGCCTTGGCGTGATTGATGGACTCCACGGTCTGGGGCTTGATGCCTTCGGTAGCGGCCACCACCAGGATAGCCACATCGGTCACCATGGCGCCGCGGGCGCGCATGGAGGTGAAAGCCTCGTGGCCCGGCGTGTCCAGGAACGTGACGGGATTGCCGCCGATGTCCACCACATAAGCGCCGATGGCCTGGGTGATGCCGCCGGCCTCGCCTGCGGCCACTTTCGTATTGCGGATATAGTCCAAAAGGGAGGTCTTGCCATGGTCGACATGGCCCATGACCACCACCACTGGTGCGCGGGGCACCAGTTCTTCCTCTGTGTCCACATGGTCGTCGATGAGCCGTTCCTCTACCGTGACGACCACCTCATGCTCGATCTTGCAGTTGAACTCCATGGCCACCAGGGCGGCGGTATCGAAGTCGATCACGTCGGGAAGGCTTGCCATAACGCCCATCTTGACCAGCTTGCGAACGACCTCGGCGCCGCTCTTCTTCATGCGGACAGCCAGCTCCTGCACGGAGATCTCATCGGGGATCTGTACGCGGGTGGGAGCCTTTTTGGCGATCTCAAACTGGAGCCGCTGCATCTTGTCCCGCTCCTCCTGACGGCGCTTGGCGCTGGCGGCGGCGGTGTTCTGGCGCTGTTTATTGCGGCTGCCGATCTTCTCCTTGCCCCGCTTCATCTTTTCGGCCTTATCCCCGGCCATGCGGTCAAAGCGCTCGTCGTATTTGGACAGGTTCGTATTGGCGGAGCCGCGGGTGTCCACTACCTTCTTCTCCGGCTGCTGCCTAGGCACATGGGGCTTCTCCGGCTTGGGCTGCCTGGGCTGCTGCGGCTGGGCTTTGTCCTGAGCGGGCTGACCTTGGGCGGGCTTTTTATCTTGAGCGGGACGGGAAGTCTGGGCTTCCTTCTTCGCGGCAGAGCTCTCCGCCGGCGCCGCCCCCTCGGCAAACACCTCCGCGATGCTCGCGACCTGGTTGTGCTGGGTCATATACTCGAAAATGATGCTCAGCTCCTGGTCCTCCAGCACCTGCATGTGGTTCTTGGGGGTGGTGGCATACTCCGTCAGGATCTCCGTAATGACCTTGGAGGTGACGCCAAAATCCTTGGCGACCTCGTGCACACGGTATTTGATAAAACTCATACTCGTTCCTCCTGTCTTCCTCGCTCCTCAAGGACGGCTCCTTCAAAGGCTTCCGCAAGTCCTCTGTCCCATATGACCGCCAAAGCCACAGGGCGCGCCATGCCCACGGCGAAGGCCAGCTCCCGTTTTGAATAACCGGGGCAGATCAATTTCGCGCCGCCCTCGGCCTGGATGGCCCGTGCCTGACGCGCGGCGTCTTCCCCCGCGTCGGACGCGAGAACGGCCAACCCTCCGTGGCGGCTGCGGGAGCGCTTTACACACTCCTCCGTCCCGACGGACAGCCGTCCCGCCTTTGCCGCAAGGCCCAGATACCGCAGGGCCTTATCCATTCGCTGCCTCCACGGCGGCGGATAGCTTTTCGTAATCCTCCGGCGCGATCGGGGCGTCCAGCGCCCGCTCCAGCGCCCGGCTCTTCCTAGCTTTGGCCAGGCATGACGCCTTCCGGCAGATGTAGGCGCCCCGCCCCGGCGTCTTTCCCGTGGCGTCCGCCACGATCTGGCCGTCCGGGGTACGGACGATGCGGATCAACTCCCTTTTCGCGGTCCGCTCCCGGCACCCTACACACATCCGCACTGGTTCCGCCATGGCTCAGTCCTCGCTCTCCGGCTTGATGTCGATCTTGATCCCGGTGAGCTTCGCGGCCAGGCGGGCGTTCTGCCCCTCCTTGCCGATGGCCAGAGAGAGCTGGTTGTCCGGCACGATGACCCGGCAGCTCTTGCCCTCTTCGTCCATATATACGTTCAGCACTTCCGCCGGGGACAGGGCCGCAGCCACATATTCCTCGGGGATCTCGCTGTATTTTACGATATCGATCTTCTCGCCGCCCAGCTCATCCACCACGCTGGATACGCGGCCGCCCCTGGGCCCCACGCAGGCGCCAATGGGGTCCACGTCCGGCGCGGTGCTCCATACGGCCATTTTGGTGCGGGAGCCGGCCTCCCGGGCGATGCTCATGATCTCCACGGTCCCGTCAGCGATCTCGGGCACTTCCAGCTCGAACAGGCGCTTGACCAGCACCGGATGGGTGCGGCTGATGAGCACCTGCGGGCCCCGGGAGGATTTGCGCACTTCGATGACGTACACCTTCATCCGCTTCCCCTCAACCAGCACCTCGTCCCGGATCTGCTCGTTGACGGACAGCAGCGCGTCGGTATACTCGGCGTTGGAGCTGATCTTCAGAGAGGCGTTGCCGGTGCGCGGATCGATGCGGGCCACCTCGCCGGTGAGGATCTCGTGCTCATGGGTGGTGAATTCGTCGTAGATCAGGCCCCGCTCAGCCTCCCGAATGCCCTGGATGATCACCTGTTTGGCGTTCTGCGCGGCGATGCGGCCCAGCTCTTTGGTGTTCACGGGGACTTTGATCTGGCCGCCGACCTTGGCCCGCTTGGAGATCTTCCGGGCCTGCTCCAGCGTCATCTCCACGGCGGGATTCTCCACCGTTTCCACCACGTCTGTGACCACGAACATCTCGATGCGCTTTTTATCTTCGTCAAGCTCCACCACCACGTTGTCCGCCGCGTCCGGATTGTCCTTGCGGAAAGCGGTCAGCATGGCCTGGTTGATCTTGTCGTACATATATTCACGGGGGATCCCCTTTTCCCGCTCCAGATCCTCAATGGCTGCAAAAAACTCGGCGTTCATCGTATCATTCTCCTCCGTCACATTTCCAGCCGCAGACGCACGCTGGCGATTTGTTTCTTTTCAAACCGGCGTTCTCCACCGGAATCGATGGTCACGGCCCCGTCGTCATAGCCCAGCAGCGTGCCGGTCCACGCCTTGGCCCCGTCGACGGCGCTGTAGAGCTTCACTTCCACATAGGCGCCCAAAAACCGCTCAAAGTCTGAGGGCCGCTTCAGCGCCCGCTCGCATCCCGCAGAGCTCACTTCAAAAATATAGCTGTCCGGCACCGGGTCCGCTTCGTCCAGGATCGGGTCCATGGCGCGGCTCACCGCCTCGCAGGCGTCCAGATCCACGCCCTCCGGCCCGTCCAGGTAAAGCCGCAGATACCGCTGTCCGCCCTCGGTGACATATTCCACGTCCCAGAGCTCCAGTCCCGCCCGCTCTACCACCGGCAAAGCCAGGTCCCACACGGTTTTTTCGATACGGTTCATAAAAAATACCAGTTTTTGACAAATTCTTTTAGTTCAAGAAAAAGAGTGGGACGTTACCCACTCCAGGAACAGAACATTGCTGATATATATATACCATAGGATCGTGTATAAATCAAGTACTTTTTAACTGTCCCTCCAAGTTTTGTGGCCTGCTTTGGGCGAAAACCACCATATTTTGTCGTGCTCACGCTTCCAGATGTTTCCGAAGCCTTTCCAGCGCCTTTTTTTCGATCCGGGACACATAGGAACGGCTGATACCGATGATCGCGGCCACCTCCCGCTGGGGCATAGGCGGCCGGCCGTCCAGACCGTATCGCAGGCGGATCACCTGCGCCTCCCTGCCCTCCAAAGCCGCTTCCACGGCCCGGCGCACCTGCTCCACCGCCTCTTTGCGGCTCAGCTCCTCCAGGATATCCGGATCGGTGGAGATGGTATCCAGCAGCGCCAGCCCCTCCCCTTCGCCGTCCGTATCCAGCGCCTCGGACAGGGACACGTCCCCGGCGGATTTTTTCTGGCCCCGAAAGTGCATGAGGATCTCGTTTTCGATGCATTTGGACGCGTAAGTGGCCAGGCGCACGCCTTTATCCGGCCGGTAAGTGGAAACGCCCTTGATCAGGCCGATGGTGCCAATAGAAACAAGGTCTTCCGCGTCCGCGCTGGAGGTGTAATATTTCTTGATGATATGCATCACCAGCCGCAGATTGTGCTCGATAAGGATATTTCTGGCCTCCAGATCGCCTTCCATGGCCCTTTGTATGTATTCCTGTTCTTCCTGCGGCTTCAGAGGCCGCGGGAAAGACGAGGCGTTATCTCCCAGCCGGAGCATCAAAAGCGCGCTGGAAACCAGAAGCATGAACGTGGCCGACAGCATAGCCGGTATCACCTCCCCCAAGCAGACTATGCCGCTGCGGTTTGTCCTGATTCGACAAATGCCGGGCGCAGGCTGTTTTTCCCGGAAAATCTGCTTCTCTCTCTTGTCCGCCCTGGAAATGCATGTTATAATGACCGCAGAGCGGTCATTATGTTTGATTTGAGGCGGTTTTGCTCCCGGCCAAGGCCGGAACCGCAAAACATGCCCCATTATAGCAGGCGGATATCCCATGAACCAGGCCAAATTTTAATTAGGAGATAGATACCATGATTTCCAACGCATATCTCAAGCGCGTCTATGACGACGTGTGCCGGCGCGACGGCCATGAGCCGGAATTTCTCCAGGCAGTACAGGAAGTTTTTGAGTCGCTGGAGATGGTGATGGACCAGCATCCAGAGTGGGAAAAGGCCGGACTGATGGAACGGTTCGTGGAGCCGGAGCGGGTGGTCGAGTTCCGTGTTCCCTGGGTGGACGATTCCGGAACGGTCCGGGTGAACCGGGGTTACCGGGTCCAGTTCAACTCCGCCATCGGCCCCTATAAGGGCGGACTGCGTTTTCATCCGTCGGTGAACCTGTCGGTGATCAAATTCCTGGGCTTTGAGCAGGTGCTGAAAAACTCCCTCACCACGCTGCCCATGGGCGGCGGCAAGGGAGGCTCTGACTTTGACCCCAAGGGAAAGAGCGACGCCGAGGTCATGCGCTTTTGCCAGAGCTTCATGACGGAGCTGTACCGCCACATCGGTCAGTTCACCGACACGCCGGCCGGAGATATCGGCGTCGGCGGCCGGGAGGTGGCCTACATGTATGGCCAGTACAAACGCATCGTGGACCGCTTCGAGGCCGGCGTCCTCACCGGCAAGGGCCTGACCTTTGGCGGCTCCCTGGCCAGGACCCAGGCCACCGGCTACGGTCTGTGCTATTACGCGGCCGAGGCACTGGAGCACCTGAAGGGCGAGAGCTTCGCCGGCAAGACGGTGGTCATCTCCGGCTCCGGCAACGTGGCCCAGTATGCCGCCGAGAAATGCATCCAGCTTGGCGGCAAGGTGGTGGCTATGAGCGATTCTCAGGGCTACATCTACGATCCCAAGGGCGTGGATCTGGAAGTGCTGTTCGACATCAAACAGACCCGCCGCGCCCGCATCAGCGTCTATGCCGACGAGGTGGCCGGGTCCGAGTACCACGAGGGCTGCCGGAACATCTGGAACGTGAAGTGCGACATTGCCCTGCCCTGCGCCTCCCAGAACGAGATGGACGCCGAGGGGGCCAAGGCCCTTGTCGCCAACGGCTGCATCGGCGTATTTGAAGGCGCCAACATGCCCCTCACTCCCGAGGCCATCGCGGTCGTCCAGGGCGCAGGCCTGCTCTACAGTCCCGGCAAGGCCTCCAACGCCGGCGGCGTGGCCACTTCCGGTCTGGAGATGAGCCAGAACTCCATGCGGCTGAGCTGGAGCTTTGAGGAAGTGGACGAGCGGCTGCACACCATCATGAAGAACATCTATCGCGCCTGCTATGACGCCTCCGTCCAGTGCGGGCGGCCGGGCGATCTGATGCTGGGCGCCAATGTGGCCGGTTTCCTGAAGGTGGCCGAGGCCATGATGGCTCAGGGCATCGTGTAAAGTCTATCCGATCTCAATCGCCCGGAAGGCACTTGCCTTCCGGGCGATTTGGTTGGTGTCTTTAGACGTGGAAATAAACCCCTGGTTCTACCAGGGGAAGAGAAAAAGCTTTAGCATGAGAAAAACCTCCTATTGCTGTATACTGGTAACGGTTTGGCGACCGCATTACCAAGAAAGCAATAGGAGGTTTTTATGCAGATCAAGAAAAGCGAGCGAGAAGAAGTAAAGAGTACAGCCCACTCAAAGTACAGATGCCAATATCACATAGTGTTTGCCCCGAAGTATAGGAGGAAAGAGATATACGGGCAACTGAAACGGGACATTGGAGAAATCCTACGAACACTGTGCAAACAGAAGAATGTGGAGATACTGGAGGCAGAGGCATGTCCTGACCACATCCATATGCTGGTGAGCATCCCGCCGTACTTGAGTGTAGCACAGTTCATGGGATTTCTCAAGGGAAAGAGCAGCCTGATGATATTTGACAGACATGCGAATCTGAAGTACAAGTACGGGTCTAGGAATTTCTGGTGCAGAGGATACTACGTGGACACTGTGGGACGCAATAAAAAGATCATAGCGGAATACATCCGCAACCAACTGGAAGAGGACTATGCGGCGGACCAGATGAGCATAAAGGAATATTATGACCCGTTTACGGGTGACAAGAATAAGAAGGCATAAAAAGACAGCCGCTTAAAGCGGCTGCCCGAGATGGTAATGCGGTGTCAAACTTTCAGAGCCCCTTTCAGGGGCTACGTCCGTATTTGCCCCTTCTAGGGGCTTCTCATGCCACCAGTTTACTGGTGGTCATGACTTTGTTTTATTCACACGCCCAGCTGCGGGCCCGTTCCACGGCCCTATGCCAGCCGGCCATTCGTTTTTCCGCCTGGGCCTCCTCCATGGCCGGTTCAAAGCGCCTCTGCGTCTGCCGCAGGCTCTGCACATCTTTCAGCTGTGTCCACACGCCTGCGGACAGGCCGGCCAGAAACGCCGCGCCAAGGGCCGTGGTCTCCACGGTCTGAGGCCGGTCGATGGGCCGGCGCAGCAGATCCGCCTGAAACTGCATCAGAAGGTCCGATACCGACGCGCCGCCGTCTACCCGCAGCACATCCATCTTATGGCCGCCGTCCTTTTCCATCAGGTCCAGCAGATCCGCCACCTGATAGGCGATGCCCTCCAGCACCGCCCGGCAGATATGGGCCTTTCCGGTCCCTCTGGTGACGCCTACCAGCACCCCTCTGGCGCAGGGGTCCCACCATGGAGCGCCCAGGCCCGTGAAAGCGCTGACCATATATGCCCCGCCGGCGTCCGGCACCTGCTCCGCCAGCACGTCGCACTCATGGGCGGTGGATATGAGCCCCACCTCGTCCCGCAGCCATTGGATGGAGGACCCGGCGTTGAAAACGCTCCCCTCCACGGCATAGGTGACGTCGCTGCCGATCTGCCAGCCCACGCTGGTGAGAAGGCCGTTCCGGCTCCGGGGCGCGGCAGAGCCCACGTTCATCAGTGTGAAGCAGCCGGTGCCGTATGTATTCTTTGCCTGGCCGGGCAGGATACATCCCTGGCCCAGCAGCGCCGCCTGCTGATCCCCCGCCGCGCCGCACACCGGGATGCCCTCCAGTTGCTCCAGGCCCCGTATGCCCCGCTTCACCCTGCCGAACAGCCCGGAGTTGGGGACCACCTGCGGCAGCATAGCCATGGGCACATCCAGCGCCCGGCAAAGCTCTTCGTCCCAGCGCAGCGTGTCGATGTTGAAGAGCATGGTCCGGGAGGCGTTGGAGGGGTCTGTGACGTGTTTTCCCGTCAGATTCCAGATGAGCCAGGAGTCTACCGTACCGAACAGCAGTTCCCCTCTCTCTGCCCTGGCCCTGGCGCCGTCCACATTGTCCAGGATCCACTTGATCTTCGTGCCGGAGAAATAGGGGTCGGGCACCAGACCGGTGACAGCCAGGATCTTATCCCGCATCCCGTTGTCCACCAGATCGCGGATGATGGGCGTGGTCCGCCGGCATTGCCATACGATGGCGTTGTACACCGGCTCGCCGGTGATCTTGTCCCACACCAGGGTGGTCTCCCGCTGGTTGGTGATACCGATGGCCGCGATGTCCGCCCCGGACAGGCCCGACTTCTCAAAGGCCGCTCCCAAGGCGTGGAATTGGGTGTTCACGATATCCATCGGATCATGCTCCACCCACCCGGGCTGAGGATAATGCTGGGCAAAGGGGTACTGTGCCTGGGAAACGATGTTCCCGGCTCTGTCAAAAATGATGGCCCGGGAGCTGGTCGTTCCCTGGTCCAGCGCGATCACATAACCGTCCATAGCCGGCCCTCCTCATTGACGAACAGACTCGCATCGTGTAAAATATACCGTGTGTTTCTATAGATTATAGCATATGGGAGGGCAGTTTTCCATGGTCAAGATCAGTGATTTTACATTTCCCTCTTCCGACGGCGTCCACTCTATCCACTGCCGCCAATGGCTCCCGGAGGGGGACGTGCGCATGGCCGTGCAGCTCGTCCACGGCGTGGCGGAGCATATCCGCCGCTATGACGCGTTTGCCGCCTTTTTGGCCGGACAGGGCATCGCTGCGACCGGGGATGACCATCTGGGCCACGGTGAGAGCATCCACGACAGCTCGGAGCTTGGCTGGTTCGCCGAAAAGGACGGTTGGGAGCTTCTGGTAAAAGACGAAAAGTATTTGCGGGACAAGCTCCGGGAACAGTTTCCCGGCGTGCCGCTGGTGCTGTTTGGCCACAGCATGGGCAGTTTTATTGCCCGCACCTATATCGGCTGGTATCCCGGGGACCATGACGGCTGCATCCTATCCGGCACAGGCGCCCAGCCCGCCGTTGTCTGCGCCGCAGGAAAGGCTCTTGCCGGCCGGGAGATCCGGAAAAACGGCAGCAAGTACCGCAGCCCGGTCCTGCAAAAGATCGCCTTTGGCGGTTACCTGAAGGGCATCGAAAACCCCATCGGCGCCAACGACTGGATCTGCCGGGACGAAGCCGTGATCCGGGCCTATGACGCCGATCCTCTTTGCGGCTTCACCGCAACGGCCGGGCTCATGCGGGACATGATGGAGGGCCTCTCCATCATCGGCCGGTCCGGGCACATGGCTATGATGAAAAAGTCCATGCCCGTGCTGTTCATTGCCGGCGGCGCCGATCCGGTCGGCGGCTGGGGCAAAGGCGTGGAAAAGGTGGCCTCCGCCTTCCGCAAGGCGGGGATGGAAAACGTGACCGTTCGGATCTATCCCGGCGCCCGCCACGAGGTGCTCAACGAGCTGGAGAAGGAAACGGTCTGGGCCGACGTTCTGAACTGGCTGGAAACGCTCGCTTAGCGAGCGTTTCATCGTTTCCGAACGCCCCGCTTTGCGGCGTCCTTTCGTTTTCTCTGGCCAGGCCCATTTTTCCTGGGCAGTATTATTTTTGATCGATATTGCAAAATGAACATTAGTATAGTAAAATATTAAATAAATCTACCAAACTATTGAACAGCCCAATCAGACAGGCGGTCTATACATGGACGATAAAAGAGCTACCATCTCCAGTATCGCCAATGAAGTTGGCGTTTCCACCACCACGGTATCGAGGTTTCTCAGCGGGCAGTATCAGTATATGTCGAAGAATACCCGCGAGAAGATCCGCATCGCGATCCAGCGGCACAACTACCGCCCCAGCCTTGTGGCCCGCGGGCTGAAATCCAGCAAGAGCTATTTGATCGGCGTGGTCATGCACCAGGTGCACATGACCGCGTCCAGCCTTTCCCTCCGCGGCGTGTGCATGGCCTGCAACGATACCATTTACAGCCCCATCATCGTTTCCATTGAAAACAACAACGCCACCGAAGAACAGAAGATCCAGGAGCTGTTGGACCACCGGGTGGACGGCATCCTTACCTTCACCGGAAGCGGGGATACCTATTATCGCAGAGCCGTGGAGGCGGGCGTGCCGGTGGTGCGTGTAGACCGGTGCGAGGACTCCCCGACCTTTGACAGCGTCAGCCAGAACCATTATGAAGTCGTACAGGACGCGCTTTTGAATCTGACGGTGTCTGGCTTTAACAAGATCGCCATTTTCATCAACAAAGAGGCAATCTCCCCCTACAGCACCCTGAATACCCGTTTGCGGGCCTATCACGATTTTATCGCGAAGAACGACGGTCTGGAACCCATCGAGTACTCTGTGGATACGAACCATACCTATTCTCTGCGAAATGCCCTGACTCATTTTATGGCCGCCTACCCCGACGACCGCAAGGCCATATTTGTCCCGTCGGTGGAGGATCTGTCCAACGTGCACTGGGCATGCCAGCTCATGGGTCTGCGCTACCCCAAAGATCTAGCCATATTGGGCTACGTGGTGGAAAACGATCCCATGGCGGCGGCCGCGGAGCTTTCCGTGATCTCCCAGCCTGTCGACCTTGTGTGCCGGGAGGCGCTGAATCTGCTCATCTCCCGGGTCTCCGGGGAAGATCTTGGCCATGAGGCGATCCACCGGGTCATTCCCGCAACGCTCACCATCCGCCGCTCCACTCTTTTGTAAGTTTTAAGGAACAAAAAACCACGGCTCTTAACGAGCCGTGGTTTTTTGCTGCGCCGGACCGATCTTGCTGCGGATAAACGCCGGGAACTGTTCGCTGTCGCCTTGGACAAAGCCTGCCCTGTCCAGGATGATGTAGCTTTTTTTCTCCGTCCGGAGCAGAAAGACCTTCTTGTCCTCCAGAAGCAGCGTACACTGGTCAAATCCATACCGGCGGTTTGTCCGCTGCAGGGGGTTATCCACCGTGAAGTGGTCCTCATAGACCAGCGTCCAGGTCGACACCGGCTGACCATACATGGTGACCATGGACGAATACGTCTTCTCTGCATAGCGCCGGGGCACGCTGTCATAGCGGTACACCGAAAAGCTCGCGCAGCCCATCCATAGGAGCGCCGCGAAGAAATAGGCGTTTTCCAGCCGGCGCACGGCGACGAATATGGCGAACGCCGTCCCCACGGCTATCCAGATGCATCCGTAGGCGATCAGTTTTCCCCGCATGATGCGGGCCGCCGTCCGGCGGAGGATCTCTTTTGACTGGTCCGTATGGATCTCAAAGATAGGCGGCATAGCGATACCTCCCGCGTTTTTATCTGTCCGATATTCCTGGCCGCCGTCCCGTCAGCTCCAGCCATGCCCGACGGAAGACGAAGGCCGTGGAGATGAACGCGCACACGTCCGCCGCGGGCTGGGACATCTGTATCCCCGCCATCCCCCACATGCGGAACACCAGAACGATGGGAATAAAGTAAAGCCCATTTCTGGCAACGGCCAAAAACGTACCGTCGAACATCTTCCCCATGGTCTGCACCATCATGTTGGTGATGAGCAGAAAGGCGGTCAGCGGGAAGGTGATGCACTGCAGGCGCAGCGCCCTGACGCCGTAGGACATAAGGTCGGAGTCCGCGGAGCCCTGGAATAGGTCGATCAGCTCCGGCGCCGCCAGGTAGCAGATACTTGCCACGGTCAGATCCATGGCAAACCCCACTGCCAGCGCAAAGTAATACGCCCGCAGGACCCTGTCATAGCGCTTGGCCCCGTAGTTCATGCCCCAAACCGGCTGGGCCCCCTGCCCAAAACCGGTGGCCAGCGAGATGCACACGCTCATGATCTTGGATACCACGCTCATGGCCGCCACGGCGGACACGCCGTAGGGCTTGGAAACCGTGTTCAGTACCGCCACAGAAACGCTCAACAGGCCGTTGCGCCACAAAGAGGGCATGCCGCCCGGCAGCACATGGGCCAGCATCGCCGGACGCATACGGCGCAGGCGAAGATCCAGCCGGATGTTTCCCCTGGTATGGGACTGATACAGGAGCACCAGAAAGCTCACCATCTGGGACAGGACCGTGGCCCAGGCCGCGCCGGAGATTCCCCAGCCCAGCGTATAGATCATCAGCGGGTCCAGCGCCACGTTCAGTATCGCCCCTATGCTGATGCCCACCATGGAGCTGAAGGCGTTGCCCTGATAGCGATACTGGCAGTTCATGGCCAGCGACGTCATCTGGAAAGGGATACCAATGAGGATTATAGCACAATATGTCTTGGTTTCCGCCAAAATCTCATCCGGTGAGCCAAGAAGTTTGCAAAGAGGCGTCAAAAACACCAGGCCTGTGACCGTGACAAAAAGGCCGCTCAGCGCAGCGCCCTCGAAGCCGAGCCGGGCCATTTCCCGGGAGTCGTCGCTGTTTCCTCTTCCCAGGCTCCGGGAGATATAGTTGGCAGACCCCTGCCCCCAGAAATAGCCCACCGCCTGTGACAGGCTGACAAGAGAGTATACGATCCCTACCGCGGCCGTGGCGCCGTCGCTCATTCCGCTGACGAAATAGGTGTCAGCAAAATTGTACATCGACGATATCAGCATCGTGATGATCGTCGGCACCGCGTAGCGGCAGATCAGCCTGTGCACAGGCCCCGTGGTGATCTCGCGGAGTTTGGCGGCCTGCTTCTCCTCCTGGGAGACCGCGCTCTTGACTTTCATAAGGCGCTGTCCGGCACCTCGTAGTCGATGGTCGCCTTCCTCTCCCGGACCGCATCGCAAAACGCCTTGGCCTCCGGCTCCAGGTGTGCCGGCGAGGCCCGGTACTCCAGCAGTGCCTCCAGAGAGGCAAAGTCCATGATGGCGCCGAATTCATAGATATCCTCGCCCTGACGCACGGACTGGCACAGCTCCATCCGCAGGATCAGCGGAGAGTTTTGATCCATGATCCGGTGGTTTTCCCGGATCTTGGTAAGGTTGGCCTGGAGGATCTCCGGCGTAGCGCAGGCCTCCGGCTTCAGCTTCCACAATACCACGTGGCGGATCATGCCTTCTCCTCCTGTTCCGTTCGCAGGGTCGCCAGATAGGCGGCCACCTCCAGATAATCGGAGGGGATCTTTCCGTCGAAGTGCTCCCGCAGGCCGCAGCCGGCGGACCACATCAGCTTCCGGTACGCCGCGCTGGACATGGTATTGTCCATGTGGTCGTCCCGGAGCATATCGGCGACGCCGCCCACTTCCACGGCGCGGCGGCGGGCATGGACCACGTCGGTGGTCACCATCCGCTCCAGCATGCGGGGGATCGGCTCCCGGGCGAACATCTCCTGAATGGAGCCGTACACATCCGGCAGCACCTCATAGCGGTACGCGGAGGCAAAGGTTTCCAGCAGCAGCGCTTCCAGGCCCTTGGTGAAAATGCTCCGCAGGATCTTCAGGCCGGAGGCCTGCCCTACCTTGGGGCCTATGTAGCGCAGATTCATACCGCTGCCGTTGAGGATATCCACCACCTCCTGGGCATGTTCGCCGGATACGCCCACGGGGATCTTGTGCCAGCCGTTCATGGGGCTGTCCAGAATGCCGCCGTCCACAAAAATGGCGCCGGTGGGTTCCACTCTCTGCTGAAGCTGCCGCTTTATCGCCGGGACAGCGGAGTTGAAGTCCAGATAATACTGTCCGGCCCTGAGATAGGGATGGGCCTGCTGCTCCGTATTCAGAGCCTCGTCGCAGGATGTGACGGAGATCACAAGATCCGCCGCGCCCATCAGCTCCTCCATGGAGGCCGCCAGGCGCACGCCGCACTCCCGGCAGCGATCTTTCTTATCCTTGAACTCCTCCATGCCGAAGCGGAGGTCGTAGCCGATGACATCGGCGCCTTCGTCCCGCGCAAGGCCGCCGGAAAACCGGCTGCCCACATCTCCCAGACCGATCAAACCGATAACCATAATCTTCTCCTTTCCTTTTCCGCCTGAGCGCCAACAGACGCTCAGGCGGACAGGGTATTAGAATTCGAAATCGATCACCGCCCGCTCAGAGCGGATCTCCTTGTTGAAGTCATGGGCCTTGACATGGATCGGGCTGGCGAGGAATTCCTCCAGGTCGTCCCGATTGGCAAATTCCAGGATGTTCACCATGTCATAGTTCTGCCCGCCGCTTTTGAATCCCCGATACACATCGGAGCGCAGCAGCTTGGGAAACTGCGCCGCCACCTCCGCGCTGAGCTTTTTGGAGATCTGATAGTTGGTCTCTTTGTCGTTGCCGCAGGCAAAATCTTTCAGTTTCCACAAAGTGATATGTCTTACCATTGAAGATACCTCCGATCTGATCCGTCAGCGGGCCAGGAAGCCGCCATCCACAGGAAGAGTGGCGCCTGTCACATATTCCGCCGCGTCGCTGGCAAGAAACACCGCCGGACCGGCAAAATCTTCAGGCTCGCCCCACCTTCCGGCCGGGATGCGGGAAACGATCTCCGCGTTGCGGACTTCGTTTTCCTTGACGGCGGCGCTCAGTTTCGTATTGATCCATCCGGGCGCCAAAGCGTTGATACGGATGCCGTACTGGGCCCACTCGTTGGACAGCGCCTTCGTAAGGCCCACGATGGCGTGCTTGGAGGAAGAATAGCCGGGGACGAGAATACCGCCGAAATAGGAATTCATGGAGGCGATGTTGATGATCCTCCCGTGGATCCCCTTCTCCACCATATGCTGGGCCACCCGCTGGGACAGGAAGTAAGGCATCTTCAGGTTGACGTCCATGACCAGGTCCCATTTATCTTCCGGATGCGTCAGAGCGGGCTCCCGGTAGATCTGGCCCGCGGCGTTCACCAGAATGTCGATGCGGCCAAAAGCGTCCAGGGCAGCCGCCGTGATCTGGTCGACCGACGCCATCGCGGACAGATCCGCCTTAACGATCTGGCAGCGGCGCCCCATGGCGGCGACTTTCTCCTCTACGCCGCCGGTGGAGGTGTGACATACCGCCACGATATCCGCCCCGGCCTGCGCCAGGCCCAGGGCGATGCCCTGGCCTATACCGGAACCGGCGCCGGTGACGACCGCGATTTTCCCTTCCAGAGAGAACATTCCGCTCATGCCTTCCGACCTCCGTGTCCCAGCAGCTTGCTGGGGTATTCCTTGCTGATGGGCGTGAGGGTGGGCGCCGGGAAATCCTTGGGGGACCGGGCCATGAGCTTATCCACGTCGATGTCGATGCCCAGGCCGGGATCGGTGGGGACTTCCAGATAGCCGTTGTCCAGCTTCAGGCCCTTGGAGGTGATCTCGTCGCAGCCCTCTTTCAGGTTGATGAACAGCTCCGCGATGTTGAACGTGGGAGCGACGGCGGAGATATGGACCGTGGCGGCCAGGCCGACGGTGGTGCTGTTGTAGTTGTGGGGAGAGAACTCCACGCAGTACGGCTCCGCCATGGCGGCCAGCTCCACCATGCCCAGGATGCCGTTGCACACGCAGGTGTCCGGGTTGATCACATCCGCGCAGCCCTTTTCAAAGATCTCCTTGAATTCCGCCTTGGTATAGCAGGTCTCGCCGGTGACGATCTTGGCATAGGGCGCGCCTTTTTTCACCTGGACCAGCAGATCCTTGTTGTCGGACAGGCAGGGCTCTTCAAAGACGAAGGGATCATACTCCCGGATGCGCTCGGCAAAGTGGATGGCGTTATACGGGGACAGGCGGCGGTGGACCTCGATCATCAGGTCCATCTCGGGGAAGGCCTCGCGCATGGCGCGCACATGCTCCACCGCGATGTCCTCATCCCTGCGGTCGATATAGCTCCGCCAAGGCCCGAAAAACGGGTCCCATTTTACCGCGTTGAAGCCCATGGCCTTGACCTTCTCGCAGCGCTGGATCGTGTCCTCGATGGACTGGGTGCCGAACCACCAGCCGTTGGCGTAGACACGCACATGGTCGCGCACGGGCCCGCCCAGCAGATTGCACACCGGCTGGCCCGTCAGCTTGCCGGCGATATCCCACAGGGCGATCTCGATGGCGCTCCAGGCGGAATAGTAGTCCACCGCGCTGCGGCGGATCTGGAAATCGTCGAACATCACCTGGGTCAGGTGGCGGATCTCAAACACGCTGTGGCCCTTCACCACTTTTGCCATGGCGTCCACCATGTCCTTGGCCACCTGCTCCTTGCCCTTGCCGACGTATGCCTCGCCCCAGCCATAGGTGCCGTCGGAGGCGGTGACGCGGCAGAGCATCAGGTTTTTCGACGCGTTCGGATTGAACAGAAAAGTTTCTACTTTCTCGATAACAGGCATCGTAAGATCTCCTTCCCTCAGATCACCATGACGATCTTGCCCTTGTTGCGGCCGTTCATCTGGGTGTCGATGGCCTCGGGCAGCTTCTCAAGGGGCATGAACTGGTCCACGATCCGCTCCAGCTGGCAGGTGCTGCGAAGCTCCTTCAGCATGCCGATCGTACGCATGAAATGCTCCCTGGTATAGACGCGGTTGCCTAGGATCGTCTGCTCTTTGAAGATGAGCTGTACCACCTTCAGCTCCGCGAATCCCTTGGGGATGCCCACAGGCGCGATCACGCCGCGAATGCGGCAGACGTCTGTCAGGGTCCGCCACGCGGGCGCGGCGCCGGAGGCCTCGATCACCTTGTCGAAGCCTACGCCGTTGGTCATTTCCATGGCCGCTTCCACGATATCCCGCTGGGACGGGTCGACCGTTTCAAAGCCGAAGGAGGCCACATAGGCCCTCCGCTCCGGGTTGGGCTCGGAGATCACGACCCGCTCGGCCCGGAAATACCGGGCGTTGATGGCGGCCATCAGGCCGATGGGGCCGCCGCCATAGACCAGCACGGTATCGCCTGGCTGCACGCCGGCCCGGCTGTTCAGATGGAAGCCCACCGCGAACGGCTCGGTAAGGATCGCCTCTTCGTCGGTCAGCTCATCCGGCACGGGGAACACCATATCCGCGTCCACCGCCACGTATTCGGCAAAGCCGCCGTCCCGGTGAAGGCCCAGGATCCCCAGGTTCCGGCAAACATGGAACGCGCCGGCCCGGCAGGCCTCGCACTTGCCGCACCAGGTCAGCGGGCACACCACTACGCGGGTTCCCACTTTATAATCCAGGGGGCCGGCGGCGTTGATCTCGTCGATCGTGCCCAGGATCTCATGGCACATGATCCGGGGGACCGTAGCCGTGGGATGGTTGTGGTTGAACACGTTCACGTCGGAGCCGCAGACGCCGGCGTATTTCACATGGATAACCACTTCCCCTTCCTTGGGAACGGGCTTGGGGACATCCATCATCTGGAGGGTCTTCCAGTCCGTCAAAACACATGCTTTCATATGTATCACCTCTGATTCAAATCTTGTCCAGGCTGCTGGTCTCAGCGCTTTTCGCCTTCTCAGCAGACGTTTCAGCAAATTTGCACGCCACGAAATGGCCGGGGCTCACCTCGCGCAGCGGCGGCGTCTGGCCGTCGAAGCACTCCTCGCAGGCCATCCAGCACCGGGGCGCGAAGCGGCAGCCGGGCTTGGGGTCCACGGGGCTGGGCACGTCGCCCTTGAGCACGATGCGGGACACCTTCTGATCCAGGTTGATCCGGGGCACGGCGGACAGCAGCGCGATGGAATAGGGATGCATCGTGTTTTTGAACAGCTCATCCGTTTCCGCCATCTCCACGATCTGTCCCAAATACATGACGGCGATGCGGTCGGAGATATGACGCACCACGGAGAGGTCATGGGAGATGAACAGATAGGACAGATTGCGCTCCTTCTTCATGTCGATCAGAAGGTTGATGATCCTGGCCTGAATGGACACGTCCAGAGAGGATACCGGCTCGTCGCATACGATGAACTCCGGCTCCAGGGAGAGGGCCCGGGCGATGCCGACCACCTGACGCATACCGCCGTCCAGCTCATGGGGATAGTGGTCCAGCAGGTTCAGGGGGATGCTCACGCTCTCGCACAGCCGTTCCACCAGCTTGTCGATATCCTCGCCCTTGAAGCAGTCGTTGGCATGGATCTCGTAGGCCTCCCGCAGGATGGCCCGGATGGTCTTGCGGGGGTTCAGCGAGGAGTAGGGGTCCTGGAAGATGATCTGCATCTTCCGGCAGTATTCTTTCTTTTCTTCCTTGGTGGCGTCGAAGATATTCTTCCCGTCATAGAGCAGCTCTCCGTCGGTATGGGGCAGCAGCCGCATCACCACGTTGCCCACGGTGGACTTTCCGCAGCCAGACTCTCCCACCAGGCCCAACGTTTCGCCGCGATAAATGGTGAAATTCACGTCGTCCACCGCGTGGAGCTTCTTCTTTTTCGCCAGGGAGAAATACTTTTTCAGATGGACCGCTTCCAGCAGCGGCTCCTGTTTGCGCTCGTTCATTCAGACTCCTCCCTTCGCCTGGAAGCACGCGACGAAGTGGTCGTCGCTTATCTTGATCATCTCCGGCTGCTTGCTCTCGCACACGGCGCATTTGTGCTCGCACCGGGGATTGAAATAGCAGCCATTGGGAAGATTCTGGGGATCGGCGATCTTGCCCGGGATGGCCACCAGACGCTCCCGGTCGCCTTCCAGATTGGGCAGCGCGCCCAAAAGGCCCCTGGTATAGGGATGCAGAGGATCGCGGAAAACGGCGTCCACCGTGCCGTACTCGATGATCTGGCCGCCGTACATGACCGCCACCTTCTGGCACAGCTCCGAGATGATGCCCAGGTTATGGGTTATCATGAGCAGCGACGTCTTATGCTGGGTCTGAAGCTGCTTCATCAGCTCCAGGATCTGGGCCTGGATCGTCACGTCCAGCGCTGTGGTGGGCTCGTCCGCGATGAGCAGCTCCGGGTTGCAGGCGATGCCCGCGGCGATACCCACCCGCTGGCGCATGCCGCCGGAGAACTGGCCGGGATAATCCTTCACGCGATAGCTGGCGATGCCCACCTGCTCCAGGAGCTTTCCGGCGTATTCCATGGCCTCCCGCTTGCCCATGCCTCTGTGCACCCGCAGCACCATGGCGATCTGCTCGCCAACGGTGAACACCGGGTTCAGGGCGGTCAGGGGGTTTTGGAAGATCATGGCGATCTTATTGCCGCGGATCTTCCGCATCTCTGTTTCGCTGATGCCCTGTTTTTCCAGCAGCTTTTTATACTGCCGGCTGCTCAGATCGTTGCCGGCGCCGGTCATATCGAACACGTTCTGGCCGTCAAAGGTGATGCTCCCGTCCAAGATCCGGGCGGCATCGGGCAGCAGCCGCAGGATGGACAGCGCCGTGGTAGTCTTTCCGGCGCCCGTTTCACCCACCAGGCCCAGGGACTCGCCCTTGCCGATGGAGAGCGTCACGCCGTTGAGGGCGTTGCTGGTGGCCCGTTCTGTTTTGAACTGCACCCGCAGGTCCTTGATTTCTAGTAACTGTTCCATTGCTCGTCTCCTCTCGTATTAGGAGGTACGCTTGGGATCAAGCACGTCCCGCAGCCCGTCGCCCAGGAAGTTGAATCCCAGCACGACGAACATCAGCGCTACGCCGGGCACCAGGGCGATCCAGGGATAGAGCGTCAGATACTCGCGTCCGTTGGCGATCATATTGCCCCAGGAAGGCGTGGGAGCCGGAATGCCCAGGCTCAGGAAGCTGAGAGAGGACTCCAGCAGGATGACCCAGCCGATACGCTGGCTGGCCAGGATGATGATGTGGGTGGTAACGTTGGGGAATATCTGCCGGAACATGACCCGGGCGCTGCCGGAGCCGAGCGCCTGGGAGGCGTGCACATACTCCATATTGCTGGCCACCTTCACGTTGTTGCGCGTCAGCTTGCAGAACTGCACCCAGCCGGAGAAGCTCAGCACCGCCACCAGGTTCACCACGCTCGTGCCCAGCACGGCCATGATGGCCAGCGCCAGCACCAGGTTCGGGATGGACAGCACCACATCGCACGTGCGCATGATGATCGAGTCCACTATGCCGCCAAAGTAGCCCGCGATCAGGCCCAGCACCGTGCCGACCACCACCTGGATGAACACCACCACGAAGGCGATGGCCAGGGAGATCTTGCCGCCCAGCAGCAGGCGGGCCAAAATATCGCGGCCCATCTGGTCCGTGCCGAAGATATGGCCCTCAAAGCCCTTGGAAAACCAATCGGGCTTGCCGAACATTTCCGTCAGAGAGTTGGCCTGGGCGTCAAAGGGAATGAAATAAGGAATGACGAACAGGCAGACGATGATGACCGTGCATGTGATCGTGCCGACGATGAAAAACGGATTCTTGCGCATCCGCTGCGCGATGATCTTTCGATTCATGGGGTATCCTCCTTATTCCAGCACGATGCGCGGGTCGATCAAGGAGTTGATGATATCGACCAACAGGTTGACGAGCGCGAACAGGAACGCCGACAGGAGCAGCAGCGACTGCACCAGCTGATAGTCCCGGTTGCCCACTGACGTTTTCAGCAGCTGACCGATCCCAGGCCAGGAATAGATGGACTCTACCACGATCGCGCCGGCCAGGAACGCGCCCAGGCGCATGCCCACCAAAGTGATGACCGGGCAGACGGCGTTCTTGAAAGCATACTTCCAATGGACCACTGACGGACGAATGCCTTTGGCGTGGGTGGCGGTGATGAAGTCCTCGTTCAGCGTGTCGATCATGCCGGACCTGCCGATACGGGTGGTCTCTGCCGCCAGAGGATAGCCCAGGGTCACCACCGGCAGGACGTAGTGCGCCCATGTGCCTGTGCCCACCGCGGGGAGCCAGCCCAAAACGACGGAAAAGACGTACACGTTGAGCACTGCGATCCAGATCGTGGCCATGGACTGGCCCAGCAGGGCGAAGAACATGGCGAAAAAGTCGATGGCCGTGCCTCGGTGGGAGCCGGCGACGATGCCCAGCGGGATACACAGGGCCAGACCAAGCAGCACCGTGAAGAACGCCAGGCGCAGGGTGTTCGGCAGCCGGTTGGCGATCAGGTCAGACACCGGCATACGATACTGGGTCGACATGCCCAGATCGCCTCTGAACACGCCGGCAATGTATCGGAAATACTGGACATACAGCGGCTTATCCAGGCCAAGCTCCGCTTCCTTCGCGGCGATCTGCTCATCCGTAGCGCCATCGCCCAGCAGCAGCACCGCGGGGCTGCCCGGCGCCAGACGGATCAGGAAAAACGCCACCAGGGAAACGCAGACCAGCACGATCAGCGTCTGTCCGATCCGCCGCAGAATATAATTTCCCATAGCAATCTCCATTCTGCCGCTGCGCGATCAGCGGACCGGTCACATCCCCCGCCAGCGGCCAGCGGGGACCGGCGTCAGCCATCGCAAAGGCGCGGCGGCTGCTCGTCCGGGCGGCCATAGGGCCGTCCGTCAGATTGAAACATATGGGGCAGACTACTGTCTGCCCCATAGGCCAGTAGAGGGGTATTTGCTATATGCGCTGCTCAGACGTGATCCACATACTTGAACCCGTAGGTCCCGTCGGTCCACAGATCGATGCCGGTCACGTCGTTGTCGATGGCGTAAGTGCAGTTGAACTGCGCCATGATGGAGTGAGGAGCGGCGATCTCACGGGTATAACGGGCATACTCCTTGGAGATCTCGGCGCGCTCGTCAGGATCGATGGTGAGCAGAATGCCGGTGGCAAGCTCCATGAGCTTTTCGTCCTTCAGGCCGTGCTTGTGGGAGTCGCCGGTGATCTTCTGGGCGATATACTTGGAGATATCGCCGCCCACGGTCATGTCGTTGATGTAGAACACCTCATAGTTGCCCTCTTTCCGAATGGTGGTGAAGGTGGCGCCTTCCACGATGGAAACGGAGGTGTTGAAGCCCACGGCATTGAGCATCTCGGAGCAGGCCAGCATGGCTTCCTCGGACAGGTTCAGGCCGGTGGAGGAGTACAGAACGATCTCATGGCCGTCATAGGAGCTCTTCGCCAGATATTCCTTCGCCAGCTCGGGGTCGTACTCATAGGGCTCCAGGGTGGGATCATAGCCGGGTACGCAGTCCATGACCACGGAGTTGGGGACCTTGGCGGCACCGCCATAGATGGTGTCGCAGATCAGCTGGCGGTCCAGGGCATACTCAAAGGCCATGCGGCAGTTGATGTCGGCGAAAGCGCCGTTGGCGCAGTTGAAGCCGAAGTAGTTGAACGTACCGGTGTCGATGGAGGTCAGAGTGATGTCGTCGCGGCCTTCATACTGGCTCAGCAGGCCGGTGTCGATGCCGTTGGCGGGCACATAGGCGTCCACCTCGCCGGACAGGTGCGCGGCCAGAGCGGAGCTGGACTCAAGGATGTAGCGGGTGTACATCTCATCATAGTAGGGATCGTAGTTTTCCTTGTTCCAGTAATCCGGGTTCTTGTAGTAATGGGTATAAGCGCCGTCGACCCACTCGTCGAATATCCAGGGGCCGGTGCCGTACATAGCGCCGTTGATGAACAGGTCGGCGCCCAGCTCGGCATAAGCCTCATTGGGGATGATGGGCGTGTAGCAAACGGAGATCAGCGTAGCGGCATAGGGCTGGCTGGTCTTGATGCTCACGGTGTAGTCGTCGATCTTCTCAACGGACTCCAGATAGGGCCAGAACTGGTTGGCGCAGGACAGAGAGGGATCGTCCACCAGGCGCTGGAAGGTGCAGACCACGTCGTCGGCGTTGAAGTCCTCGCCGTTATGGAACTTCACGCCCTCGCGCAGCTTGAAGGTCCAGACGCAGCCGGTGTCGTCCACGGAGTGCTCGGTCGCCAGGCAGTAGGTGAACTCACCGGAGGTGCCCTTGTGGTCGAACTCCATCAGAGGCTCGTACACGTTGAAGGTGTTGACACGGGCGGGCATGGAGTTGCTGTTCAGGGGGTCAAGATCGAACAGGTTCTCGCTGATGGCGATGGAAACGACTTTGCTGCCGCCCTCAGAGCCGCCTTCGCCGCCGGTTTCCGCCGCCGGCTCCTTGGCGTCGGTGCCGGCATCCGCCGCCGGTTCGCCGGACCAGCCGTCGGTTTTGTCGGAAGAGGAGTTCCCTCCGCAACCGACCAGCATGCTCGCCATGATGAGCATCGCGAGCAAAAGGCAAATGAGCTTTTTCACGTTTGTTCCTCCTTAAAACTGTTTTCGGTGTATGTTTCGAGGGTCGCCCCTCGGGGTCACATTTTTAGACGGGCGCGAAGTACGCGTGTGGATTCGCCGGAGAGCGCCCTTCCCTTTCAGATGCCCAGGTCGATGCCCTTGGCCTTCATCTTCTCGCCGAAGCCGCTCAACTCCCAGGAGTCGGTGCCCGCCTCGAACTTCGCCCGGATGCCCACCTCGTTGTCCAGCCGCTGCAGGGAGGCCTCCAGGACCTGGGCGGCGATCTGCCGGGGCACGACCACCACGCCGTCGTCGTCTCCGATCACGATATCGCCGGGATTGACCACCTGGCCGCCGATGGCGATGGGATGGTTCACGGTGCCGAACTGTTCTTTCACGGTGCCGTTGACACAGTGGCCCTTGCTGAACACGTTGAAGCCCAGCTCTTTGATCGTTTCGCCGTCGCGGACGCCGCTGTCGATGACAAGGCCCTGCACGCCCTTCATCATGGCGGCGGTAGCCATGCAGTCGCCAAAGGGTCCCTGCTCAGGGTAGTTGCCCATGGTGCACACGATCACGTCCCCGGGATGGGAAACATGGATGGCGGCGTGGAGCGTCAGGTTATCCATCTCCTTGCACTCGCAGGTCACCGCGGTGCCGCAGACCTTCATACCGGGATAAAGCTGGTGGATGGCGGGGTCCAGATAACCCAGCCGGCCCATCGCCTCGTGGGCGGTGGCGACGGACACCTTCTTGAAGCCCTCCACGATCTCGGGAGCGGGCTTCGGAAAATCTTTGACGATCAGATCTTTACAGTCTTTCATGGTTGTTATTCCTCCTATTATTGACAAAAGCTAACGGCGCCAGGCGTCAGATCGCGCCGATCTTCATATATGTTTCCGCCACGGACGCGCCGGCGGCGATCAGATCCCGGGTCACATTCTCATTCTCCATGATGCGGGCGCAACGGTCCAGGACCTTATCGATGGCCTCGGCGGGGATCACCACGACCCCGTCCACATCGCCGAAGATCAGATCGCCCGGCCGGACGAGCACGCCGTCGATGGTAACGGGAACGTTCCAGGCTGTGATCTCCGTGCGTCCCTTGGAAGTGGTGGGAAGATGACCGCGGGAGATGACAGGAAAATCCATCGCCAGGACCTGTTTTGTATCCCGGAGCATACCGTCGATGATGGCGCCGACGCCTCCGTGGGCCCGCACGCCCGTGGACATCAGCTCGCCCCAGACAGCGCCGTGATAGTCGCCGTCCTTCGTGGTCAGAAGGTACACGTCCCCTTCCTTCACCTCATCCACGGAGATGCACTGGCTCACCAGAGCATTCTCGATCATGGTGTCCACACGCTCCGCCGTGACGGGAAAGGCGTATCCAAACACGGACATATCCTCCCGGACGGGGACGAACGCACGTTTGAAACTCTGATCCCGGTAACCGAAGTAATCCAGTACGTCGCAGATCAGACCGGAATACAGCTTCTTGCCCAGCTGGGAAAGCTGTTCCTGGCTCATTCTCATAATGAATCCTCCTGTGAGCAGCACAAATATGTTTATCGATTAACTGCTATGTGAAAATTATATGGAAAATCGGGCCTATGTCAAGAGAGAAACACAAAATCGACAATTTTTTGTCGAACCCATCCATCTTTTTGCGCAATAAACTGTGCAAATTTCCCATAGATCGGCGCAAATCACCGGTGATCTCTTTTTAGAACCGCCAACAGACTTCACTCTCCTTCACGGCGGTTCTTTCTCCTGACTCCCCATTTTGTCCTTTTTATAAAACCGTATTGTGCCATTTATCCCGTTCTTTATGGTCAAACTTTTTGTTCTTCTTTTGTGATTTTGTCGCTGATATAGCAAAAATTGCGGTAAATTACCAAAAAATTAGGAAAATTATAGTTAATCGTTTGACATATAGAGCTTTGCGCGATATACTGAAACTTGTTTTTGATCCGAGCAAATCCAGAAAGGAGTACCACCCATGGCCGATTTTTCCACCCGATACATTGTTGAACAGGCTGTTAAGGATGTGCCCCTCCCCCGCTTCTTTCGGGTAAGGCAGCTGTTTGACGGCAGGACAGTGGACGACATCCCCGGTGAACTGGACCGGCAGCTTAAGCAGCGGGATCTTTACCGCCGCATTTTGCCCGGGCAGCGCGTCGCCATCACCGCCGGCAGCCGTCAGATCGCCCATATGCCCCAGATCCTTCGGGCCATCGCGGATGCCGTAAAGTCCCGCGGCGCTTCTCCCTTCGTTATCCCGGCTATGGGCAGCCACGGTTCCGCTACGGCGGAGGGCCAGCTGGGTATCCTCCATCACTATGGCATCACGGAGCAGTCCGTGGGTTGTCCTATCATCTCCAGCATGGATACGGAATTGATCGGCCATACCCCGGACGGCCTGCCTGTCTACTGCTCTTCTACCCTCTGTCACGAGGCGGACGCCATCATCCTCTGCAACCGGGTGAAGGCCCATCCGGGCCTGGCCGGCGATATCCAGAGCGGCCTTATCAAGATGTCCGTCATCGGCTGCGGAAAGCAGAAGGGCGCGGCGACCTGCCACCGGCTCGGCATGGCGGGTATGGAGGAGCGTCTGCTGGCCAGCAGCCGCGTCATGCTGGACGTCATGCCGGTCATCTTCGGGGTGGCCATTTTGGAGAACGCCTACGACGAAACAGCGGAGCTTTGCTGCGTTCCGGCGGAGCGCATCCATCAGGAGGAGCCGGCGCTCCTGCGCCGGGCCCTATCCTACATGCCGGCCATCTATCCGGAAAAGCTGGATGTGCTGTTCGTGGACAAAGTAGGCAAGAACATCAGCGGCGTTTGCGCCGACCCGGCGGTGACGCTCCGCTTTCTGGCGCCGGAGAAGATCGCCAAAAACACGAGGACGCCCCCCTCTGTTTTCATCATGGGCGACCTGACCGAGGAATCCGTGGGCGCCGCCAGCGGCATCGGACAGGCGGATATCATCACCCAGCGGCTCTTCGACAAGCTGGACATGGGCAAGACCTACGTGAACGCCATAACCTCCACTTTCCTCCTGAACGCCAGGATCCCCATCGTCCTGTCCAACGATGAGACGGCCCTGCGGTTCGCGGTCCGCGTGTGCAACGCTCCCGATCCCTCCGCCCCCCGCATCGTGCGCATTCGCGATACGCTGCATCTGTCGGAGCTTCTCGCCTCCGAGGCGCTGTGGGACGAGCTGTCGGCCGATCCCCGCTGCCAGATCGTTTCCCCGCCCGAGCCTCTGCTGTTCGACGGCAGCGGCGATCTCTGTCCCGCTTTTGACTGAAAGGAACACGATATGGAAAAAGAACAGTGGAATTCCCTTTGCCAGCGTCTGCTTCAGCAGCTGCGGCTCAACGCCATGCCGGTAGGCGTGAGCTATTTCACCTCTATGGACCAGTTGAAGGCTGTGGAGAAGGTCCGCCTGCCCGATAAGCGATACTCTCCCTGTATGGTGATCGGCCAGGCCGCCCGCTTTGGCTGGACGGCCGCATGCCTGGCCGGGAGCGTACACGCGGACTATTGCCGGGCCATCCACGGCATGGCCCAGCGGGACGAGAAGTTCTACTCCGGCGGGATGTTTGACGACTATTATTTTCAGGATCTGGCCGACTCCAAACGGCATCAGTCCTCCCTCACCTGCCTGCCGGCCCAATATGTGGGTCTGGTGGCCTCCCCGCTGGAACGGGGTCGGCTCGTCCACCCGGATGTGTGCATCGTCTATGCCACGCCGGCCCAGGCGTTCATGCTCCTTATCGGCTGGCAGTTTTTCGGCCATGAAAAGCTGCTGTTCTCCTTCGTAGGCGAATCCACATGCTCCGACTCCTGGGTCTCTACCATACTGACGGGCAAGCCGAAGGTGTCCATCCCCTGCTATGCGGAGCGGAAATTTGGCGCCGTGCGGGAGGATGAGCTGGTGGTGTCTATGACCCCGGAGGACCTGGTGCGGGCCGTTGACGGCGTGGAAGAGCTTTTCAAGCGGGGCTTCCGCTACCCCATCGCCCCTTATGGCCTGTCCAACGACATGCTGGCGGGTCTGCCGGAACGATATCTGTCCTATTGAGAAAATACCGCGGCGCCGGAGCGTTTCGCTCCGGCGCCTGTTTTTATCCTCTATGGCGTTGTCTACAGGAATGAAAAGATCACCGCAAAGATCACGGCGGGCAGCAGGTTCGCCACCCGGATCTTCTTGCCCCACACCAGATTCAGGCCCACGCAAAAGATGAGTACGGACCCCACCAGCGAGAGGTTGGCAAGGGCCGCATCCGTCATCAGCGGTTTCACCAGCCGAGCCAACACCGTCACCAGCCCCTGCACGATCCCCACCGGGATCGCGGAAAACAGGCATCCCTTCCCCATCGAGCAGGTCATCACCAGCACGATGATCAAGTCCAGCACCGCCTTGGTGGCCAGGATGGACCAGTCCCCGAAGAGGCCGTCCTGAATGGCCCCTACCACTGCCATGGCTCCCACGCACACGGTCAGAGAGGCGGTGACGAACCCCTCCACGAACTGTTTGTCCCTGGCGTTGCCGGTCTTGATCTTCAGCCACTGGCCGAACCGCTCAAAGCCGCTGTCGATGTTGATGATCTCCCCCACCAGCGCCCCCAGGGCCAGGCTCGCCACGATCAGCATGGACCCGCCGCTGACCAGCTTTCCCTCTTCCAGGGACAGCATCCCCTCCATGGCCCCGGCCATGGCCAAAAACAGCACGCTCACGCCGCATGCCTTGTTGAGCGTGTCCTGCACCCGCTCCGGCAGGAAGCGGCCGCATACCATGCCCAGCAGCCCGCCGGCAACGATCGCCGCCACGTTCAAGATTGTGCCCAATCCGATCATATCTGTTTCCCGTTTCTAAGACCGCGGGCGTCACTCCGCCGCGGTCTCACAGTATACGCACCGCCAGACGCCGTCGGACGACACGAAGCGCTGGGGAAGCTCCTGCTCCGTCTGGACGATGCAGCGGCGGTTTTTGCACCGGTGATCGCCGCTCAGCCCCTCCGGCAGCGTTATCGCCGGCGCTCCGTCCGCCTGGCTGAGCAGCTTCAGGATAAGGGCCATGCGCATATACTTGCCGTTCAGCGCCTGGCGGAAATAACAGGCCCGCGCATCCTGGTCCACGGCCACGCTGATCTCGTTTACACGGGGCAGCGGATGCAGCACGGCCATTTTATCCTTGGCGCGGGCCATTTTTTCCGGGGTGAGCACAAAGCTGTCCTTCAGCCGCTCATACTGACTCTGATCCGGAAAGCGCTCCCGCTGGATGCGGGTCATATACAGGATATCCAGCGATGGGATGGCCCCGTCCAGGTCGTTGGTGACGGTATAGGGGATCCCTTTGGCGTCCAGCACGTCCCGCCGCACATATTCCGGCAGCCGCAGCTCATCCGGGGCGATGAGCAAAAACCGGACCCCCTCATAACGGCTCATGGCATTGACGAGGGAGTGTACCGTGCGCCCATATTTCAGGTCCCCGCACAGGCCGATGGTGAGATGATCGAACCGGCCCATCTCCCGCCGGATGGTAAGCAGGTCCGCCAGCGTTTGGGTGGGATGGCAGTGCCCCCCGTCTCCGGCGTTGATGACCGGCACCGTGGCGTTCATAGCCGCCACCAGCGCCGCGCCGTCCCGGGGATGGCGCATGGCGATGATATCCGCGTAGCAGCTGACGATCTTGGCCGTATCCGCCACGCTCTCCCCCTTGGACGCGGATGAGCTGGCGGCCTCGGAAAAGCCCAGCACATGACCGCCCAGCTCGTACATGGCCGCTTCGAAGCTCAGGCGCGTGCGGGTGGACGGCTCAAAAAACAGAGTGGCCAGCTTCTTCCCTTCACAGGCATGGGCGTATTGGTCCGGGTGGGCGATGATGTCCAGGGCCGTGTCCGTCAGCTCGTCCAGTTCCCGGACCGACAGGTCCATGATATCGATGAGGCTCTTCATCCCCGCGCCTCCATCCAGCTCTCGTCAGAGGGATCGTTCCGGAAGGCGATCAGCCGCGCCACATCCTCCGGGCGGATATATCCCTCTTCCGCCGCCACCCGGGCGATCTCGTCAAAGTCGGTCAGGGAGATGTTCTTCACATCCGCCGCCGCCAGGCGCTCCAGGCCTTTCCGCATGCCGTAAGTGAAGATGCTCACGATGCCCAGCACCTCTGCGCCGGCCTGGCGCAGCACATCGACCACCTCCAGCACGCTGCCCCCGGTGGATATGAGGTCCTCCACGACGACCACTTTCTGGCCTGGCTCCAGCTTTCCCTCGATCTGGTTTTTCCGGCCGTGGTCCTTGGCTCCGGAGCGCACATACCCCATGGGCAGATCCAGGATATATCCGGTGATGGCCGCATGAGCGATGCCGGCGGTGGACGTGCCCATGAGCACCTCTGCCTGGGGGTAGTTGTCCCGTATCAGCCGGGCCAGGCCGTTTTCCACGTCCGAGCGCACCTCCGGCGCGGTCAGGGTCAGGCGGTTGTCGCAGTATACAGGGCTTTTTATGCCGCTGGCCCAGGTGAAGGGCTCTTCCGGGCGGAAGAACACCGCCCGGATCTTCAGCAGATCCTTTGCTATGACCGTTTTCAGATCCATATCGTTCTCCTCTCAGTCCACGAACTCCGCCACACACCGCTCATAGGCCGCTACCGGGTCCTCCGCGGCGGTGATGGGGCGGCCCACCACGATGTAATCCGAACCGATATGTTTGGCCTGGGCGGGCGTAGTCACCCGCCGCTGATCGCCTATGTCCCCGCCGGCAAAGCGCACGCCGGGGGTCACGGTGAGAAAATCCCGGCCACATAGGGCGTGGACCTTCTCCGCCTCCAAAGGCGAGCATACCACGCCGTCCAGCCCGGCCCGTTTGGCGTTGGCGGCATAGTGCATCACCACCCGGTCCAGCGGCTCCCGGATCAGCAGGTCCCGTTCCATGCTCTGCTGATCGGTGCTGGTCAGCTGGGTCACGGCGATCAGGAGCGGCCGGGTACCGTCCGGCCGGGTCAGGCCCTCCAGCGCCGCCTCCATCATGGCCACCGTTCCAGCCGCATGGAGATTGCAGATATCTACGTCCAGGCCGGACAGCACCGCCATGGCCTTTTTCACCGTGTTGGGGATGTCATGCAGCTTCAGATCCAGAAAGATCTTGTGCCCGCGGGCCTTGATCTGGCGGACGATGTCCGGTCCCTCGGCATAATAGAGCTCCATGCCGATCTTCACGAACGGCTTCCTCTCCCCCTGAAACTTGTCCAGAAAGCTGTATACGGCCGGCCCGCTGGAAAAATCGCAGGCCACGATCACGTCTTTACCCATGTGCTCCTCCTATGATATCCCTGAGATTGTCTATCCCGTACTTTTCCATCGCCGCCGGTAGCGCCGCTATGATATCCCGGCAGGCGCAGGGTTCCACCAAATTGGCGGCCCCTACCTCCACCGCCGTGGCACCGGCCAGCATCATCTCCAGCACATCTTCCGCGCTGGAAACGCCGCCCATGCCGATGACGGGGATGCGGACGGCCTCATAGACCTGGTACACCATCCGTAGCGCCACCGGGAAGACCGCCGGGCCCGACAGGCCGCCGGTCTTATTGGCCAGCAGCGGCTTTTTTCGTTTCAGATCGATCCGCATGGCCAGCAGGGTGTTGATAAGGCTGACGGCGTCGGCGCCCGCCTCCTCGCAGGCTCTGGCCATGACGGTGATGTCGGTGACGTTGGGCGTCAGCTTCGCGATCACCGGCTTTGTCGTGACGGCCTTCACCGCCCGGATCACAGCCGCGGCGGCGGAGGGATCGGTGCCGAAGCTCATGCCGCCCCCATGCACATTGGGGCAGCTGATATTGACCTCCAGCCAGCCCACCTGGGGCTGGCTGTCCAGTTTTGCGCAGGTATAGGCGTAATCCTCCACCGAGAAACCGCTGACGTTGGCCATGACCGGCTTGTAAAAACAGGCCCGCAGCTTGGGCAGTTCCTGGGAGATGACCTGCTCCACGCCCGGGTTTTGCAGCCCCACGGCGTTGAGCATCCCCCCTGGCGCCTCCGCGATCCGGGGCGAGGGATTGCCGGGCCGGGCATCCCGGGTCGTGCCCTTGAAGGAGAAGGTCCCCAGGCAGTTGATGTCATACAGCTGCGCATACTCATGCCCGTATCCAAAGGTCCCGGAAGCGGGGATCACCGGATTGGCCAGCTCTATCCCGCACAGCTCCACGCTCAGTCCGGCCACGCGATCTCCTCCTTTCGGAATACCGGCCCGTCCTTGCATATCCGCTTCGGGCCCGTGCGCATCTGGTGGGTGCAGCCCATACAGGCCCCGAAGCCGCAGCCCATCCGCTCCTCAAAGCTAAGCTGGCCGGGACCGGCGGTCCGGTCGAATACCGCCCGGAGCATCGGTTCCGGGCCGCAGGCGTAGTAAAAGCTATAGCCCGACGGAAGCGCGTCGGTCACATACCGGGGCGCGCCGCCGGTCCCATCCGCTATGGTCACGGTCACCTCGCAGCCCAGAGCGCGGAACCAGCCGCTGCAAAAATCCTCGTTCAGAGCATTGAAGCCCAGCACCGCCCGGACCGTCTTGCCCGCCGCCCGCAGCTGTTTTGCCAAAAGGTAGAGCGGCGCCGAACCGATCCCGCCCCCCAGCAGCAGCGGCTCGTCGCCGGACAGGGACACATCAAAGCCGTTGCCCAGACCCGAGAGCACATCCAGCCTGGTCCCCGGCCGCATCGCCGTCAGCTGCTCCGTGCCTCTGCCCGCGATCTTGTAGGCAAGGGTGACAAGGCCCTCCTGTACGTCGCATACAGAGATCGGCCGGCGCAGGTAAAGGCCGGGAAGCGCGATGTTTACAAACTGGCCCGGCGCGGTGATGGCAGACGTGTCCCCCGCCAGACGCAGACGGTATACCGCCTCCGTCAGCGGCTTGTTCTCGGCGATCGTGTAAAGGCCCTGTTTCATGCGTCGATGGTGGAGATGGTCAGCGTGGTCTCCTCCAGCACGTCCAGCAGCACCCGCACCGTGTCCAGGCTGGTAAAGATGGTCACGTTGTTCTCGGTGGCCAGCTGGCGGATCTTCACGCCGTCGTTGCGGCCGGACTCGGAGCCCAGGTCCCGGGTGTTGATCACGTAGGCCAGATGGCCCTGGCGGATGGCGTTGGGGATCTCCTCGCTGTCCTCGCTGATCTTGTGCAGGACGTGGGTACGGATGCCGTTTTCCTTCAAAAAGGCGGCCGTCCCGGCGGTGGCTTCGATATTGAAGCCCAGGTTGTAGAACCGGCGGATCAGGGGGAGCGCCTCCGGCTGGTCCTTGCGGGCGATGGTGGCGAACACGGTGCCGTAATTCTGCAGCTTTGTCCCCGCCGCCTGCAGGGCCTTATACAGGGCCCGGTTGAGCTTGTCGTCGTAGCCGATGGCCTCGCCGGTGGATTTCATCTCCGGGGAGAGATAGGCGTCCAGACCTTTGATCTTGTTGAAGGAGAATACCGGCACCTTCACATAGTACCGCTCCTTCTCCGGAGGATAGAGGTCGAATATCCCCTGCTCCTTCAGGCTCTTCCCCAATATCACCTCCGTGGCGATGTCCGCCAGGGACCAGCCGGTGGCCTTGGACAAAAACGGCACCGTCCGGCTGGACCGGGGATTCACCTCGATGATATACACGTCGTCGTTCCGGTCCACGATGAACTGGATGTTGTAAAGGCCCACGATCCCGATGCCCAGGCCCAGCCGCTTGGCATATTGAAGGATGATCCCCTTGACCTTGTCGGAGATGGAGAAGGTGGGATAAATGCTGATGGAGTCGCCGGAGTGGATGCCGGTGCGCTCCACCAGCTCCATGATGCCCGGCACGAACACGTCCCGCCCGTCGCAGATGGCGTCCACCTCTACCTCTTTCCCCTGGATATATTTGTCCACCAACACGGGCTTGTCCGCGTCGATCTCCACGGCGGTCTTGAGGTAGTGGCGCAGCTGCGCCTCGTCCGCCACGATCTGCATGGCCCGGCCCCCCAGCACGAAGCTGGGACGCACCAGCACCGGGTAGCCGATCGCGGCGGCCGCCTTCACGCCGTCTTCAATGTCCGTAACGGCCTGGCCCTTCGGCTGGGGAATGTTCAGATCCTTCAGGATCTTTTCAAAGCTGTCCCGATTCTCCGCCCGCTCGATGGCGGCGCAGTCCGTGCCAATGATGTTCACGCCCCGCTCCATCAGCGGCTGGGCCAGGTTGATGGCTGTCTGCCCTCCCAGGGAGGCGATGACCCCCTCCGGCTTTTCAAAGTCGATGATGGCCATGGCGTCCTCTGGCGTCAACGGCTCAAAATACAGCTTGTCGGCGGTGGTATAGTCGGTGGACACAGTCTCCGGGTTGTTGTTGATAATGATGGCCTCGTAGCCGGCGCTCTTGATGGTCTGGACCGCGTGGACGGTGGAGTAGTCGAATTCCACCCCCTGGCCGATGCGGATGGGGCCCGCTCCCAGCACCACGATCTTTTTCTTATCTGTCAGGCGCGAGTCGTTTTTCCCGCTGTAAGAGGAATAGAGATAGGCGATGTATTTCCCGGTGTGGAGCGTATCCACCATGCGGAATACCGGCGTGATGCCTCTCGATCTTCTCTTTTCGTATACCTCCACTTCCGTCAGGTTCCAGAGGGAGGCGATATACTGGTCGGAGAAGCCCATGACCTTGGCGGCTTTCAGAACGGACACGTCGTTGACATGCTCTTTGAGCTGCTTTTCCATATCCACGATCTTCCGGACAGATTCCAGGAAAAGCTCCGTGATCATGGTGATCTCATGCAGCCTCTGCACGCTCATGCCCCGGCGCAGCAGCTCCGCCACAGCGTAAATGCCGTTGTCCCGAAACTCGCTGAGATAGTCGATCAGTTCCTCATCGGTGAAGTGGTCAAACTTTTCCAGCCGGAAATGGCACACGCCGGTTTCCAGCGAGCGCACGGACTTGAGGAAGCACTCCTCCAGAGAGGAGCCGATGCCCATGACCTCCCCCGTGGCTTTCATCTGGGTGCCCAGGGTATTGGGCGCGTCGGCAAACTTATCAAAGGGGAACCGGGGGAACTTGGCCACGATATAGTCCAGCTGGGGTTCGATGGCGGCGGTGCCGCCCGCCACCGGGATATCCTCCAGGGCCATGCCCATGGCGATCTTGGCGGTGACTCGGGCGATGGGATAGCCGCTGGCTTTGCTGGCCAGGGCCGAGGAACGGCTGACCCGGGGGTTCACCTCGATGAGGTAATACTCGCTGGTCTGCGGATGGAGCGCGAACTGCACGTTGCATCCGCCCTCGATCTTCAGCTCCCGGATGATCTTGATGGCGCTGTCGTTGAGCATCTTCAGGTCATGGTCACTGAGGGACAGGATGGGCGCCACCACGATGGAATCGCCGGTATGCACCCCCACCGGGTCCACGTTCTCCATGCCGCAGATGGTGATGGTGTGGTCGTTGGAGTCCCGCATGACCTCGAACTCGAT